>CANLKN010000135.1 GCA_947491475.1 Akkermansiaceae bacterium
GAAATCCCCGGTCGCGTGGATACGGAGGACCTGTTAGGTGTGATCTTCAGCAGTTTCTGCATCGGCAAGTGATGCCGCTCCGAGGATTCGCGCGGTGTCGAAATCGTAGGGAGTGAGTTCAAGCAGCAGCATGTCCCCCACTGCAAAAGTAGCCTGCTCATCGGCCAAGCGCTTGGACAGGTGCGCGAGGATGATTTTCCCGTTGGGTAGGGAAACCCGGTAGAGCACTGGTCCGGCTTGCTCGAGGATCCGGCCCTGGGTGTGAATGGTGGCGTCTGGCATGGCTCGGGGGGAGTTTCAGCCACGATTACCTGCCCCGGCAAGCCGCAGGTTTTTCCCGGGAATCCCATTGAGTGACAATGACCTTGCTTGACGGCAGCCGGAAGAAAGCCTTCATTGGCCGTGTCTGCGCAGCCCGACCCGGGGCGGCAAAACCTAATTCGCCAACTCCCTTCCTCTCCACCCTCATGAAGTTCAAACTTTTCACCGGATTGACCGCCGCGCTCTGCGTTTTATTGGCCTCCTGCTATCCATATGAGGAAAATCCACAGCGCAAAAAAGCCAATAAAGCGACTCAAAAGGTGACTGCCGAACAGGTGAAGCAGCAGGAAGAAACGGCTGCCAAGAAAAAACAGGAAGAGGAACTCAAGCAAACGCTCGAAAACCCGGGTGCCGGAGCCACTGGAGCTCCGCCTGAAACCACGCCGCCACCACAAACCACCACTCCACCCGTCGAGCAGAAGCGCGCCGACTACGCATTCGCCAACAAGGTGCCCGGCAAGGAGGGCTTTGTCTTCAGCCCATACAACAACAAGGTGGTTGACGTGCGTGACATCCCCAGCGGCACACTGGTGCAGGACCCGACCTATCCCGCCTCGGAGAAAAAATACTTCCGCGTTCCCTGAGAACTCCCGCGGCCCGGCACACCTGTTTCAGGAAATTCCACCGGGTCCGGCCACACTGGACCCGGTTTTTTTCCGAATGAACGCGGATTTTCCCAATATCACTATCCTCGGCGGTGGACTTCTCGGCGGCTCGCTCGCCATGAAACTCGCGCCAACCGGCCATCACGTCCGCCTCTGGGCACGGCGCGAACAAACGATACAAACCGCTCTTGAATCCGGCATTCAGGGCGCAACCAAGGATCTCGCGGAAGCCGTCCGCGGCACCGACCTAGTGGTGCTGGCCGTGCCAGTGGGATCGATGTCGGAGCTGGTTTCCCAAGCTCTCGAGGCTGGACTTCCCGCCGCTTGCCTGATCACCGATGTCGGAAGCGTGAAACGCGCGCCGCACGATGCCATTCCGCCGCTGCTCGCCGGGCGCGGCAATGATTTCATCGGCAGCCACCCGATGGCCGGATCGGAACAAAACGGCCTGTCCGCCGCGTCGCCAGATCTTTTCCAAAACGCCGCCTGCCTGCTCACCAATGACGAACAAGTGCCCGCCTCACGCGCCGCCGCGCTGGAGCGATTCTGGCAGGGAGTCGGCTGCCGCACCACTTGGATGAGCGCCGCCGCACACGACGAATTGGTCGCCCGGATCAGCCACCTGCCGCACATTGTGGCCGCAAGCGCGGCGCGCATCTGTCTCAAAAATCCGGACGACGGCCGCTTCGGTGGCGGCGGCCTGCGCGACACCACCCGCGTGGCCTCCGGCAATGCCCAAATGTGGGCCGAAATTCTTACCGAGAACCGCCAGGCGCTGTTGGAACCACTGCGCGAAACCATCGCCGACCTCTCGGAAATTCTCGCCATGCTCGAATCCGGCGATCAAAAAGCGGCCCTGCAATGGCTGGCCGCAGCCAAGCACCAGCGCGATACCCTCCATTCCATTTGTTAGAATCCCCTGCCTAGCCCATGTCGGAATTCCGAGTCACTGCCATTTCCACGCTCCATGCGGAATTCCGTGTTCCCGGAGACAAAAGCATGTCGCACCGCGCCGCGATTCTCGGCGGGCTTTCCGATGGCGTCTGCACCATCCGCAATTTCCTGCCGAGCGAGGATTGCATTAACACGCTCAACGCCATGCAGGCGCTCGGAGCAAAGGTCGAGGTGCTCGAAAAACTCGCCGCCTACGGCCCAATCCACCTGCGCATCCACGGCCAGTCGCTCAAACTCTCCGCTCCTGCCGCACCGATCGACTGCGGCAACTCCGGCACCGGCATGCGCCTGCTCGCGGGTTTGCTGGCCGGCCAGCCGTTCACTTCCGAACTTTTCGGCGACGCCTCGCTGTCCTCGCGGCCGATGGGCCGTATCACGGTTCCACTCGGACAAATGGGCGCGAATATCGAATGCCTCGGTGAAAAACCCGGCTGCGCGCCGCTGCGCATCCACCCCGCCAAGCTCTGTCCCATTACTTATGAAATGCCGGTGGCCAGCGCCCAGGTGAAGAGTGCTGTCCTGTTAGGCGGCTTGTTCGCGGATGGCGTGACTACCGTAATCCAGCCCGCCGAGACACGCGATCACACGGAGCGCATGATGGCATCTTTTGGCATCCACACGAGCCATCAGGGCCACGCCATTTCCATCTGCGGCGGACAGATTCCCAAGGCCTGCGATTTCATCGTGCCGGGTGACATCTCCAGCGCAGCCTTCTGGCTGGTGGCCGCCGCCGCGCTGCCCGGCTCACGCCTCTTGATCAAGGACGTGGGACTCAACCCGACGCGCACCGCCATTCTCAAGGTGCTCACCCGCATGGGCGCCCACATGATCGACATCGTCCACGAGACCGAAGGCGAGCCGATCGGCAACATCGAGATCCACGGTGCACCGCTCAAGGGAACCACTATCTTCGCCAGCGAGGTGCCCAATCTCATCGATGAAATCCCGGTCATCGCCGTGGCCGCCGCGCTGGCCCAAGGCCGCACCATCATCCGCAACGCCAAGGAGTTGCGCGTCAAGGAAACCGACCGCATCACCACCGTGGTCAACAACCTGCGCGCCATGGGCGGCGTGATCGAGGAGTTCGAGGACGGCATGGAAATCGAAGGCGGCCACCCGCTTCACGCGGCTGAAATCGACAGCTTCGGCGACCACCGGATCGCCATGGCCTTCGCCATCGCCGGGCTCTTCGCCAAAGGTGAAACCGTCATCCGCAACACCGACTGCGTGAACACTTCCTACCCCGGCTTTTCCCATCATCTTGCCACGATCCTGAGAGGATCCACCGAGGCCTCGGATTTCGATCTGCCCACGGTATCCACCATCACGGAAACTTCGCGTGAAGGTTATTTCGCCATCGCCATTGATGGTCCCGCCGCCTCAGGCAAGAGCACGCTTGCCCGCCTGCTCGCCCAGCACCTCGGTCTGATCATGGTCAACTCCGGCGCGATGTATCGCGCCATCACCTGGCGCATCCTGAAGGAGGGCATCGACCCTCGCGACACCACTTCGGTCATTGATCTGTTAGATAGCCTCGACATCCGCTGCGGCAACGATGGCATCAGCTCCACCATCAGCGTGGACGGCATCGATCCCGGCGAGGAACTGCGCTCGGAAAGCGTGAATGCCAATGTCTCGGCGGTCGCAGCGATTCCAGAGGTGCGCAAAAAACTCATCCGGCTGCAACGCGCCTACCTCGATCACACCAGCGTGGTGATGGAAGGGAGAGACATCGGCTCGGTGGTTTTCCCGGACACTCCATTCAAACTCTACGTCGATGCCGCCGAGCACGTCCGTGCCGCGCGCCGTGGAAATGATGGCGAAGTGGATGCCATCGCCAAGCGCGACGCCGCCGACAGCAAGCGCAAGACAGCGCCCTTGATCGTCGCCGATGGAGCCACCGTTCTCGATACCTCCGAGCACAGCATCGAATCCGCCGTGGAGGCGGCCATCACAATTCTCAAGCAACAAGGCCTGTCATGAAATGGATCTATTGGCTCGGTTGGATGTCGTTTGGTGCGGCTTTCCGCAGCATCTTCGGTCTGCGCGTAATCGGCGCCGAACACCTCATCACCGAGGGACCGGTGCTCGTCGCATCCAATCACCAGAGTTACCTTGATCCGCCGCTGCTCGCAAACATCTATCAGGATGAAATGGTCTATCTCGCCCGCAAGACCTTGTTCACTCCCTTCACCCGTTGGCTTTATTCCCAATGGAATGCCATTCCGGTGGACCAGGACCGGCCGGACATGGGCAGCCTCAGAACCATTATCCGCAAACTCAAGGAGGGAAACCGCGTGGTGGTTTTCCCGGAAGGCTCACGCACTCCCGATGGTAAGCTCGGTGAGGCCGCTCCCGGCATCGGCCTGATCGCTGTGAAATCCGGAGCACCGATCCAACCGGTGCGCATCTCTGGCGCACGTGAGGCACTTCCCCGCGGTTCCTCCCGCATCCGATTCTCTCGCATCACCGTCCACATCGGGCCGCCGATTTTTCTCACTGCCGAGGAACGCGCAGCCAAATCCAAGGACGACTACGACCGCATCGCCAAACGCATCATGGCCGCCATCGAGGTGCTGGGGGCTTAGTCAACGCTCATCGCCATTCCCCAGCGAATCGATGACATCAGGCGGTCTTCGTTATTTTCGCAACACCGCGGTAGCGATGCTCTCATCATCCTTGGGATGGCAAAGCCCTCCAGCTCACTCTTGTCAGCTGGCACTGTGGGCAGCCATGCAAAGCGCGGAATGCTTTGCCGAATGATCGCAGTCCCAGTTGCCAAGGAAGACTTCGATTTCAGAAAGCAGGATCTGGCACTGCTTGTTCCACTTGGAGGTGCCGCGCAGGATCATGGTGCTTTCGCGCAGGCCGGTGAATCGGATTTCCTCGGCACCCGCAGCACGAAGGGTGCTAAGCTCGGCACGCAACATTTCGAAAAACGCGAGCTCGAATCCATTGCCGGCCTCCATGGCCGTGCGCACCAACGAGACGGTCACCGGCGGTGCCAGCGGTTCGAGTTTCTCGGCGATCTTCTCACAGCCGATCTTCACCAGCATCTTGCGCATCCGCTCATAGAGTTCGTCGAGCGGCAGCAGCTTGAGCGGACACTTCGTTTCCAGATACTTCACGATGCCACTGCGGATTTCATCCACAAACGGAAAATCCTCGTGCTCAGCGGCGCACGCCGCACGGCGCAGTGCGGAGTCAAGCCACGCGGTGTCGTAGTCGATCACCTGATAGCGGCCGATCTGGATGGCGGGGCGGTTGCCGATGAGGGAAATCACGGAAGGCTTTTGTTATCGATGGGGGATTGGGCCGGGGTGTGGGGATAGCTGGCAGTTGCGGGCTGATCTCAATCCTTGAACAAACGGCGCTGAAACGGATCCCGCGCGGCGCGGCGTGAGAGCGATTGGATCTCCTGGATGAACTCGTTGACATCGTCGAACTGACGGTAAACCGAAACATAGCGCACGTAGGCCACCGGATCGATCTGGTGAAGCTTGTCCATCACCTTGCCACCGATGATGTGCGAGGGCACCTCGCTGAGGTGGTCCTTGTGAAGTTCTGTTAGAATTTCCTCCACCGCCCGGTCGAGCCGGTCCATTGGCACCGGGCGCTTCTCGCAGGCCTTGATCAGGCCGCTCATCAACTTTTCGCGGTTGAGCGCCTCGCGCGAGCCGTCGCGCTTCACCACCCGCAGCTCGGTGCGTTCGATCTGCTCGTAGGTCGTGTAGCGATAACCACAACTCAGGCACTCGCGCCGCCGGCGTATGGTAGTGCCATCCTTCGATGATCTGGAATCGAGGACTTTGTCTTTGAGAGAACCACATTGGACGCAACGCATAGGGGGCTGGTGAGAACCGACGTTTGCGAGCGTATGAGCACCGCTAGTAGCGTCAAGGGGAAAACTACGACAGATTTAGTGGGTCAGCTCGTGCTTCCGGTTTTTTGATTCTTCACCTCTTCAAACAATCCACCGATGAAGAGCAGCACGGCGGCGATGCAGATGCAGGAATCGGCCACATTGAAGGCCGGCCACCATCCACCGCTGGAGGGTACGAGCTTGTCGTAAAACGGAATCCTCACCGCGAGGAAATCCACCACATAGCCTTGGGACAAGCGTTCCCAGAAAGACGCTTCCTTGAAGTCTTCTAACAGAAATCCCTGGATCAGGCGATCAGTGAGATTGCCAAAGATGCCGCAGAGCAGCAGCGCCACGGCGACGACCGAAACAGGATGTTGAAACACGCCTTTTTTCCAAAAAATCCGAATCATCGTAAGCGCGATGATCGGCACAATCATGAACACGATGGGGGCCCATGACGTGCCATTGCCGAAACCGAAGGCCACTCCCTGGTTGTGCACGCGCAGCAAGTGGAACACGTTCTCGATCACCGCGATATTCTTGCCCGGCGCATGCCATGGCGGCGGGAAAGTGTGAATCGTCCAGAACTTGGTGATCTGATCGAGCACGTAGAGCGGCAGGGTGAGGTAGAGCAGGAGTTTGGGTAAAGTCATCGGTCAGCGGTCAATGGGCATCGGACAAGAAGGAACGCAAGCGCGAAGCGGAATGTTCACCCTTGATATTCCCATGGATTCACCAGCTTGATGCTGCAGGCGAGTCAAGTCGGTGAGACACACGGTGTCGAGGGGATTCAAAACCCCGCCAGCAGCGCCTCGTCCCAGTCCTTCCAAACGGGATCGAGTTGTTTGCTGCGGAGCATGGCGGCGATTTCCGCGGCGCTGCGGGTGTCGTGGATCTGGAACTGCTCGGTGGCTTTCTCGCAGCCGGATTTTTGTTCCAATTCCACCCGGCGGCCTTTGACGGTGAGATGAAGGTCGTCCGAACCGGCTCCGGTGTAGCCGCCGGGTTCGGTGCGCGCGCCGGCCGACATGTGGGTCACGCCGAGCGTGGCGATGGCATCCCGCAGCGGAGCTGGCTCGCGCGTGGATACCACGATGCCGACCTGCGGGAAAAGAATCCGGAACACCGCGATCAAGCGGACAAATGCCTTGTCAGGCAGGAACCACTTGGCATCCGGCGTGTATTCGTAGTTTCCTGCATACGGCCTCATTCGCGGAAAGGCCACGGTGAGCTGGGCTTTCCAGCAATGTTTGTAGAGGTATTCAAGATGCGCGCAGAGGGCTAGCGCCTCGTTTCGCCAATCCGCGAGGCCAAACAAGGCACCGATGCCGATCCGGCGGAAGCCACCGGCATACGCGCGCTCCGGACAGTTGAGACGCCAGTCGAAATTCTTCTTTGGCCCGGCGGTGTGCAGCGTCTGATAGACGGCGCGGTCGTAAGTTTCCTGATAGACGACGAGCCCTTCCGCGCCGTGGGCGACGATTTCGGAGTATTGTTCGTCCTCCATCGGCCCGACCTCGATGGCGAGCGTGGGGATGAACGGTTTGAGCGCATCGAGGCAGTCCTGGAGGTAGCCATCCGATACGAATTTCGGGTGCTCG
The DNA here is from genome assembly GCA_947491475.1 of Akkermansiaceae bacterium. Taxonomy (GTDB): domain Bacteria; phylum Verrucomicrobiota; class Verrucomicrobiia; order Verrucomicrobiales; family Akkermansiaceae; genus Luteolibacter. The sequence continues at coordinate 7,347 of CANLKN010000135.1, forward strand.
CCAGCGACGAGCAGCAGATTGCGGAAACCCAGCGCTTGAAGGTGCCTCGCTTCGCGCACGACCTGATCGACGCTCAGGGTGGTGCGCAGGATTTCCGCATCGCGGGAAAAGCCGCAGTAGGAACAGTTGTTCACGCACTCGTTGGACAGGTAGAGCGGCGCGAACAAGCGCATCGTCCGGCCGAAATGGCGGCGCGTCGCCTGCTGGCTGAGCCGCGCAAGATTTTCCAGCGGGCCGCCGCTTCGTTCGTCAAGCAGGCCCTCAAACCGCCGCATCAGCGGGGTGGGGCGCTCGAGGAGATCCGGAAAAATATCGGCAAAGGCCATGGCGGGCGGAACATGAAGCGCCCGGTGCTCGACGTCAAAGGCGCTTTCACCTCACCACTTCCGTGCCGATCCCGCCGTCGGTGAAAATTTCCAGCAAGAGAGCATGCGGAAGCCGGCCATCAACGAAGTGAACTTTGCGCACACCAGCGTTGAGCGCGTCCACAGCGCTGCGGATTTTCGGGATCATCCCGCCGGAAATCGTGCCATCTGCGATCAATGCGTCAGCCTCGGCTCGGTTCACCGAGTGAATCAGCGTGGACGGATCCTTTGGATCGGAAAGCAGGCCGGGCACGTCGGATAGATAAACGAGTTTCGCGACACGCAGCTCCTTGGCCAGCGCGGCGGCTGCGAGGTCGGCGTTGATATTGAGCGGCCTGCCGGTGGAGAGTTCCGCCGCGAGCGGGGAAATCACCGGCACGATGCCCGCCTGGTGAGCGGCATCCATGTGAGCGAGCTGGCAACCGACGACCTCTCCGACGCGGCCGATATCGACCAGCCTGCCATCGGTGTCGGTGCCTTTGGTTTTCTCGCCGAAAAACACGTTGTTGCCGGGAATGCCCACCGCCTTGCCACCGAAGTCGCGGATCATTCTAACAAGTCCTGGATTGATTTCCTCCGACAGAACGCGGGCGACGATGTCGATGGCCTCATCGGTGGTGACACGGAAGCCGCCGACGAATTTCGCCTCAAGGCCGGCCTTTTCCATGGCCGCGGAGATCGCCTTGCCGCCGCCATGGACGACGATCGGGTTGATGCCCGCCACTTCGAGAAACACGATATCGCGCATGACCTTGGCAACGAGCTCCGGGTTCTCCATGGCGGAGCCGCCCATTTTGATGAGGAAGGTCTTGCCGCGGAAGGCCTGGAGATAGGGCAGGGCCTCGATGAGGGCGTTCGCTTTGTCGATCGGTTGCATCGGCGCGCAGCGTAGATTGGCGGGCGCAATGCGCAATGCGCAAAGCAAGACATGCGCAAAGCAAGGCTCATTCCGCCGGCGCGGGAGCCGGGGGCGCCGGTGCCAGCCGGTGAATGGAGTCAGTCCTTGGATGAATGGGGTCATGAATGGGGTCAGTCCTTGGATTTAAATATTTTCCCATACTTCTTCAGAATTTTGAGACCCGCCGAGTCCTTCCGCAGGCGGTTCACAAGCTGGCTCATGGCGGCAGGATGCCCCATGTGCAGCCGCTTGGCCAGCCAGTCGTTTCCCACCGAGGTGCTCCCCTTCACCAGCGCCGCGCAGATGACTTTTCGCGGATCGCCCTTGCGCAGGGAGCGCAGTTCGTTCACGCCCTGCGGCAGTCCCAGCTCCGCCCCTACCACTCCGATAATCCGCTCCGCCTCGCCTTCCCCGTGAGCGCGGATCGCCGCCCCGGCGATACTGCCTCGCTTCGTCACCTTCGCCCTTGCCTTGTCCATCAAGGCCAGCAGCTTGTCCTTGAAGCCCTCATCCCCCAGATACCAGCCGCTCCGAATCGCCTCCATCGCCTTCTCGTCGATCCTGCCACCCTCGGCCGCCGCCCGCGCCTCCAGCCAGGAAACGTAGGCCGCCCGGCCGCGCCGCTCATGACTCAAGCGGAACGCATCCAACACCCGATCCATCGGTTGCCACTCCGGCGCGTTGCCATTCAGGTAGTGTCGCAGACTGCTCCACGGGTAAGCCACTAATTTTCCATGATCTCCGCCCGCCAATCCGGCACGCGCCGGATTTAGGTGGATGTAGTCCGCCACGCTTTTGAAGTAATGCGCGTCCTCCGCCCGCTCGCCCGCCACCGGCACCGCCTTGTAGCGCCCTTGGAACACATGCCCCCGCCGCTGATAGCGGCTGTTCCACGCCTGGCTGAAAGTTCCCAGCAAGACCCCCATCCCGGCCGATAGGTTCGGCTCGGGCGTTTCCAGCAGCAGATGGAAATGATTTCCCATCAGCACCCACGCATGCACCCGCCAGCCGTGGCTTTGGCAAACCCGCTCCAGCCAGTGCAAAAACGATTCGTGATCTTCCTTCCCTGCGA
>CANLKN010000136.1 GCA_947491475.1 Akkermansiaceae bacterium
CTGGAAGTCATCTGCGCGAAAACCATGCAGGTGAGTTGCTGTCGGAATCCAAAATGGCGGACAGAGATTGTGGGCTCGTATCGCTTTACTATGCGGTCGAGCGTCTGACGGTGGACCAGGTCGAGAACCTGGGAGAGAATGAAGCGTCCTGAGTTCATGGACGAAAATTCTGGAAAATGCCGCCGCAGAGTTCAAATCCGTCACACGCTTTTCTGTGCCTAATCCACTCATTTGAAATGCTTTCTAGAAACTTGAATTGAATTCAACCGGACACCCGTGAAGTGACATATCCCATCAGGTTCACCGGATCATCGTGAACAATCACATTCCATGGCACATCCAGCGAGGTGTTCGTGCGGGTCAGGGTGGCCGTGTCGGAATCTGCCATGGCTTCAGGAAATACTGGCGGTGGGTTCGGGCGCTTCGTTCCACTTGCCGTGCTCGCGGATCAGATCGATAAGACGTCCGACCGCTTCTTCTTCCGGGATGTTGAACTTCACCGCGGTCTTGCCGACGTAGAGGTTGATCTTGCCTGGCGCGCCACCGACATAGCCGAAATCCGCATCCGCCATTTCGCCGGGGCCGTTGACGATGCAGCCCATCACCGCGATGCGCACGCCCTTGAGATGGCCGGTGGCCGCGCGGATTTTCTGGGTGGTGGATTGCAGGTTGAAAAGCGTGCGCCCGCAGCTCGGACAGGCGACGTAATCGGTCTTGAATATGCGCGTGCCGGCGGCTTGCAGGATGTTGTAGGCAAGCCGCAGCGATTGCCCGGGAGCGGTTTCACCCCGCACGATAATCGCATCGCCAATGCCATCGCAGAGCAGCGAGCCGAGGTTCTGCGCGGCGGGCAGAAGCGCATCGAGGAAGTCTTTGTTAGAGGTGGGCGGCCGCAGGGTGTCTTTTAACAAAACCGGATGCCGCGCCTGCACCCTCGCCGCCAGCAGGCGGAACGCGGGGATGACTTCCATGTCCGTGCTGTCAGCCACCGTGACGAGACAAGGCTCGGTGCGTTCATTCAGCGCCGTGACCGCAGCCTCGTCATTCGGATCGATCTCCACGACGCCGGATTTCTCAAAAATGATCTCAGGCTTGAAATCGCCCATCGAGGCAATCTTGTGGGCAAGCGTGTTCCAGCGGTCTTGTGTGGTGAAAACCCGCACCGTATTCTCCCCGCCAAGCGCGTGGCCCATGATGGTGAGCGCTGAACTACGACGTCTCTCGTAGGAAAACGGATCGTATGGGGGAACGAAGGAAACAGTGACTGGGACTTGCAGCCCCAGCCCGTGGTTGGGACAACCTGTCCCAACATCCCCAAACATGCTGCCAGTCCATTCCGCAGAAGATTTCCCCTTCTGCGGATTCCTCAAAATATATCTCACCTGATGTTTCAAATCCTCCCCATCCCTCACAATGTGATCATAATACTCTTCCTGCCAGAAAGTGCCGGATTTTCCGAGCATCCGGTTCGCCTCCTTTGCCGCATGCGTTTTCATGCCCTGGAGGATTTTCTCCAGGGCATGTCCTTCATGCGGCGTGATCAAGACATGCACATGGTTTGGCATCACCGACCAGGCGAGCAGATCGTAGCGATCCCCATCAAAGTGTTTTAGCGCCCGCAGCACCATGCTGGCCATCGCCGGGTCGGCCAGCGGTTGGGGACCATCCGCGGCGTGCAACGCGGGTTCGATGATGGTCTCGACGAGGGATTGAATCTCCGCGTGCAACTTGCGGAGAGAATCGCTTGCATCACGGGAACCGGCGCGTTGTTTCTCCTTCGTGATCTGTTCGAGCAGGATGGATTTTTTGCTCTCGTATTCCTTGAGGACGGGTGTGGGCAGGGAGTCTTTGACTCTGAAAGTGACCGCATAAGTCGCACCGGGAATGCGCCAGTGCGGGAGATAGGTGGAGGTGCGTTTTTCGAGTTTCGACCAATCGGGGCGGATCGTGTGGGCGAGGGCATCGATGTCGGGACAGGTTGTCCCGACCACGGGCGGGGACAGGTTGTCCCAGCCACTATTGTATTTCTCCACCAGCGCCTGCGCGACGGGGATTTCATAAACCGAGTCTTCGGTGAGCGAGACGCGGACCGTATCGCCGATGCCATCCGCCAACAGCGATCCGATGCCGATGGCGCTTTTGATGCGGCCGTCCTCACCATCGCCGGCCTCGGTCACGCCGAGGTGGATGGGGTAATTCCAATCCGGCCCTTCGGCATGCAGTCGGGCGACGAGTAGGCGGTAGGCCTCGATCATCACTTTGGGATTGGATGCCTTCATCGAGAAAATGAGCGCATGATAATCATGATCGCGGGCGATGCGGGCGAATTCGAACGCGCTTTCCACCATGCCGAGCGGCGTGTCGCCGTAGCGGTTCATGATCCGGTCTGACAGGGAACCGTGATTGGTGCCGATGCGCATGGCGCGGCCAAGTTCCTTGCAAAGCAAAACAAGCGGCGTGAATTCCTCGCGGATGCGTTCGAGTTCCTCCTCGTATTGCGCATCGCTGTATTCGCGGATCTCGAACTTTTTCTTGTCGGCGTAGTTGCCGGGATTCACCCGGACTTTTTCGACCCACTTCGCGGCTTCGAGCGCGGCGTCCGGTTTGAAATGGATATCGGCGACAAGAGGTACCTTGCAACCCGCCGCGCACACCTCGCGGGCGATGTTTTCCAAATTTGCGGCGTAAACTTTCGTCTGCGCGGTGATGCGGACGATTTCGCAGCCCACCTCCGCCAATCCGAGCACCTCCGCCACGCACGCAGCCGTGTCGCGGGTGTCAGAGGTGATCATCGACTGCACGCGGATCGGGTTGTCGCCGCCGATGCCGACGTTTCCAACCATCACCTCGCGGGTTTCACGGCGGGCGTAGTGGAGCAGGTCCGGGCAGTAGCTCAGGGGTGCGGAGGGATTCATCGGCAGGGCGGATGTAAACGAGAACGCGCCGTGCTGCAACGTCGGGATGTGAAACCACCGCCGGGGATCACGAATCCAATGCGGAGATCCGCTCGCGGAAGCGGTTGTAAAGGAATCCGATTGCCAGCATCACGAGACCGATCACGAAGAAGGCGATGATGCGATAGAAGGTGTCCTGAATGTCCCAGATGAAAATGTGGCCGATGCAGAATACCAAACCGATGAGTCCGGTCAGCCGGTAGGCGCGCAGGCCCGCAAAGAGTCCGCTGACAAACAACAAAATGGCGGAAAGTCCCCAGAAAACGGCGGTGAGGTTGTCGCTGACCAGCCGGTCGATCGTGCAAACGACAAAAGCAAGCAACAGGGCAGCGGCAGCATGAAACCAGGGAAGCATGGCGGCGGGCGTGATTTTCCGGCCCAGAATGTGTCGCACCGCGCTTGCCATGATCATTCCATTTGCCGCGATGCCGGCGGCTGTCAGCACAACGCTCAGCAAGGTCGGCCCGAGCGGGCCTGGTGCGAAGCTCTCAGCGAGCATAAGAGAGGCCGCCATGCAGAATGCCAAAGTCAGCGGTGCCAGACCAAGGTGGCCGATGAGTGCAATGACCCTCCAGCGCCACAGCGCGGCGCAAAGCAGCGCCACGCCCGCGAGTGCCGCCGCTTGCCATGGGCTTTCCGCTGCCGCGAGTGTGATCAGGGTCCATGCCAGCACCGCGATGAACGAAGCGGCCTCTGAAATACGGGATATGGAATCCTGTTGGGGAGTTTTTTTGCTGAAATGATCTGCAAGCAGGAGATGAACGAGGACCAGCAAGCCCGCCACCACAAACCAGGTTTCGCCGTCCCTAACCCCGAGCCAGTTTCCAGCAACGATGCTTGCGGCACAGGCCAGCGCGACGGGCAACCACGACACGGACCTGAGAACGCGGAAGGGAAAGCGTAGGCTCAAGGCAAACAGCAATAAACAGAGCAGCGCTGCCGCGAGGAAATCAGGCCCCTCAAGGAGGTGTTTTTGGAAGAACAGGTGAAGCGAAAAAATACCCAGCGCGTGCAACAGGGCATCGCCCCAGAATGCGGCTTTCCGCTGGCGGCGTGTCTGGATTTTTTTCCAAAGAAGAATCGCGAGGCTTGTCGAAATCAAAAGCAGCACTGCGAGATTGATCGAATCATGGGTCAGTCCGCTTGGTTGTGCGCCGAGAAGCCTTTGCCACAGCCAGATAAAGCCGCCGAGAATCGGAAGAGCCCCGGCGATCAGCACGTTCCAGATACGAATCCGTTTCGCCATGGCCAGCAGTGGCAGCCCGGCGATGGCCAGAGCGCTGGGGAAAAAGCCGGAGCCTCGGCAAGTGACCGCTCCGCCCATTAGAACGAGAACACCCACGGCGATTTGGAAGGAAATCGAGATTGGTGGCCTTTGCCCGCCAGCCGTAATTTGCTGGCGGTGCCAGACAGCGGCGCAGGCGACGATCGGGAACAACGCGAAAGTTCCAATCCCGGCATTGCCCGAAAGTGATAACATCTGGCCGAGAGCGATGCTGAATGGCAGCAGCGTCGCCAGCCCGACCAGCAGGCTAATCTCGCGCACCAAGGCTCCGCCACCAAGCGTTTGCGGCCAGTAGCGGCGGATACCTTCGGACACGCCGAACGCCGCGATGATCAGGGTGCCTCCTAACAAAAGCGCGGCCGCGCTCTGGCTGGCATGATGTGGCAACATGGCATAAGCGATGTAGCAGGAGCCGAATGGCAGCGCCGCCGCCATCAAGGGAACCGCCCTGCGCATAATCGGTCCAAGCGACCCGATCATGACTGATAACATGAACAGAAACCACACCGGATCACTGCGGCCCGGGAACGATGGATTGATGGACAAGGCCAGCGCCAGAAATCCAATGATGGCCGAGCCGGCGACACGGAAACCGCGGGCCTGGTTTTGATGGTCCGCGCCGGTGCCGCCGATTCCGTGCGGAAACCACAGCGAATGAAAGCCGAGTTGTGCGGTTAGAAAAACCAGATAGACGGCGCCGGCGATGCGGAATGGATCCAGCCAACGCCACGTCGCGGGCGGATCCACCACCAGATCCCGCCAGAACCAGCCGATTGATGCGGCCATCACCGCCACGAAGCCCACGGCGATCCACCGTGATCCGCTGCGCCGCGCCGTCCACAACAAGGCGAATGACTGGAATGCAATGGCCAGCCAGCGCACCGGCCCGCTGAAGGCCGCGGCAAATCCGAGGCAGAGCAATGCACTGCTTTTCAGAAACAACGATTCCGACACCGCCCGGTCCGTCGTGCGGAGATGATGAATCACCGTGAAGGCGAAATACAGAACGGCGAAGATGAAATAAAACGTCGATAACTGGTCCGGATGCGCCAGACGGGTCACGCCGTAGCCAAGCAGAGCCGCCGCCGAGGTGTTGCCGAGGATGAGCCAGCGCCGCAGACGATCTCCGGATGCATGCAGGCTGCGGGCGGCACACACAAGGTTTCCCGCCTCAAACACGACGGTCAGAGTGACCAGCGCTCCCGTCAGGTGGAGAAATGGCGGAGAGTCCCCACGCCACCAATCGAGCACGGAGAAGATTCCGAAGCCGGCCCACGCACCCACGAGCGCCGTGATGAACGGAGTGAGCCAACCCCGCGTTGCGAAAAGAAAGGCCCCGGTGGCGGCAAGCAACACCAGACCCAGCATGGCAAATCGATCGAGATCATGGGAATGCGAAAACCCGCAGGATACGAACCCCAGAAAAATCGTTAGAGTCGCGACCGTCTGATCCTTTTTCCACAAGGACCAGATGATGGCTAGAACGAGCGCCGAAAACTGGGCCAAAGCACCGACCGCCGGAGAATCGATGATTTTGGTGGCGGGAAGCGCGAAGGCGGCGAAGGCGGTGAAATACAAGAGTGCGAAGCCGCCGCCGATGATCGCACGCCCGAAGCCCTCCAGTTTGTCCTTCATCCTCATGCCCAACCCGATGGTGCCAAGCGACACCAGGCCCAGCGTCATCACGCGCAGCCAGGCCGGCGTGTGTTGGCTGACATGAATGCCGAAAAAAACCGCCGCGATGATCAGCAGCACCAATCCGATGCGGATCACCCACCATGCGGCGATCTGGCTTTCAGCCGTCTCGCCCGCCTCGGATTTATTGGGTGGCAGCAGGTGCATCCGCCCGAGGAGATCACGCCACGGGATTTGACTGAAAAACGATGGTTCGGTGATCTCTGGAATAGGAGTTGGTGCCGCGCACTCCCAGTCTGGAGCCGGCTTGGCGACCACTTCGGGTGTCGGCGCAAGCTCCTCGCGGTCAAGCGGCAGAGGTGGCGGGGCTGCCGGTTCCGGCGGAACGGCCCGATAAAGAGGCGGCTTCGCCGGTTCCGGCACGGGTTGGCTGGGGGGCTGGCAAAACGCATCCTTCACACCGATTCGGCATTCGATTCGTTTCAACTCGGCCTGCAACACGCGGTTCGCTTCACGCAGCTTTTGAGAAGCCAGATGCTGTGCCGAAATCTGCTCTTCGAGGGATTTGATGTGCCCACGCAGCCTGCCGTATGCGACATACAAGACCAACAGCGGGATCGCGAGGAGGATGAAGTCTTGCATGATGATCGTTCAACTCCATTAGCATCGTGTCCCGAGCCGCTATCGGGCAAGCGCATTTCGTGACAGGCATGCGGTGGAATGGACGGGTATTTTCAGAGGCCTCACCACGCCATCCTTGCCGGATCAAACAAACTCTCCTCCAAGCTATAGCCCGGTGTAATCTCCGGAAAATGTGCCTGCCCACGACATCAAGCGGTTCCGTCCCCGGATTGACACCCGGATGGAGGCGGGGCATCGTCTGCACATGCCTTCCGCCAAGCCGCCAACCCGCCCGGGCCTGAAGAAGGTGTCGGTGTTTCCGGTGGCGTGCTGGTTTCTCGGGCTGATGGTCTTCGTGCAGTTGCTAGTGGCTGGGATGGCGCTGGCGACGCGGCTTGAGGAATCCCGCGAGGTGCGGGTGGTGGAAAAACAAGTGCTCAAACCAGTGATCATACGTGTGCCGATGCCAGCGCAAGAGCCGCAGTCCTCGGTGGTTTCGCGTCCACCAGTGCCGACTCCTTTGCCTGAACCTGCCATTCCGCCGGCTCCTCTCTCGGTGCCGGAAGTGGCGGATCCTTGGTCCGAACGGATGGTCAAGGAGGCCCGCCAAGCCCGCGTGGCCGGCGATATGGGCCGGGCAATCGTCAAACTGGAGGAGGCGCTGGCCCAATCACCGGACGACCCGAGCGTGCGCTACGAGCTCGGCCTGGTTCACGAACAAATGGGCGTTTATGACATCGCCGCAGCACACTACGAAGCGGTCTTCCAAATGGGCGTCTCCGGTGCCGGCGCGCTCTACGAAATGGCGGGCGCGAAACTACGCGACGGCTTCGAGACTCCGGATGCCATGCTGGGCAAGCTGTCGCTCGGACGGGTGCGCATTTTCAATAACCCGAAGCACGAGGGCGGCCAGCGTGTCATTCTGACCATCCCGGTGCAGAAATCCCCGGCCGATGAGATCGATGTGGCCGAAATCGCGGTGTCGGTCATTTTTTTCAATCGGAGCAGCAAGGGCGAGATTATCCAGCTTGAGGATCAATCCTGGGTGTCCGAGCAGTGGGTGACGCTGCCCTTCGATTGGACGGGCGGTGAGGAAAGTCTGCGCATGATTTACACGATTCCGCCACAGGATGAGCAAACGCAGCATTTGTTTGGCAGCCGCAGCTATTACGGGCAGGTGGTCTCGCTGGTTTACAAAGGTGAGGTGCTGGATGTGCAGGCGTGGCCGCGCGATCTGGCCGCGCGCATTCCGCAACAACCGACCGCGCCCCAACGCGATTTGTTGTTGCCGGAGTTCCAAGACTCGTTGCCGCCGGACTTTGATCCTGAATTTCCATTGCTGCCGGCGCTTCCTGAAAACTGAGGGTGACTATCCCTTTCCGCTGATATGAATCAAGCTCACGGCGAACGGCATCTCGGCGAATACCAACTCGAAGAATTGCTGTCCGAAAACACGTTGATCCGCACCTGGCGGGCAAGGCAGACGTCCATCTCGCGCCAGGTGCTGGTGGACGAACTGCGGGCAGACCGCCTCGATCAGAAGGAAATCTTCCTCGCGGATGTTCGCGCCAAAGCAGCAGTGGAGCACCCGCTCATCGGCTCGGTCTATGAGGCGGTGGATGCGCCGGAGCATTGTTTTTGCGTCCGCGAGCTGTTGCACGGTGAGACGCTGGAAAAATTCCCGCAAGCGGACAAAAAAGTGCCGCCGGCCCAGCTCGCGCTGCTGCTCAGGCAGGTGGCGGTGGCCCAACTCCATCAGCATGCGGCCGCCCATGCGACCTCACCTCTCAATTTGCAAAACCTCCATCTCGACGAGCATGGCGTCATCCGTCTCGACAATCTCGCCATCGCCGGTGCCCGCTCGCCCGGGGAATCGGCTCGCGACATCGCCGGACTTGGCGAAGCGCTGCACCCATTGGTGGCCAGTGGCCAAGCCGGCAGCAACCGCATGCTCACGCTGCTCTCCTGGATGCGTGGCGAGGGCCTCGAAATTGCCCTCGATTGGCAGCAAGTGGCCGATCTTTGCACCCAGATTGACCAGCAACTTTCCGAACCCGCGCCCGTGCCGCCCAGCCGGCCCTCCGTTCCCATCAACCGCCACAGCACCGGGGCCCGGCTAGCCATCGCCATCGCCGCCGTGTTCGGGCTCCTCATCATTCTAGCACTGCTCATCCACATGGGCCGAAAGCATGAGGCCTCAGTGCAACGTGTTCATTTGCCGGAGTTTGTTAAAATACCATCCGGTAGGCATGTTTTTCAGGATGGCAATGAACTGGCGCTAAAAGCCTTCCGGATTTCCCCGTGCGAGGTGACCATCGGGCAATACGCCGAGTTTCTGGAAACGTTGGAAATGCTGGCCAAGGACAGCTTGGAGCGCAGTTTCGACCACGCGGAACAGCCACCGGAAAAAGCCGCGCACATCCCGGACGACTGGCCGTCCCTGCTCGCTGCAGCGAAAAGCGGCGGACTGTGGAACCGGCGCCCGGTGACCACGGAGAGCCCGGTGGTCGGTGTCGATTGGTGGGATGCGGCGGCTTACGCGGAGTGGAAAAAGGCTCGCCTGCCGAACCAGTAGGAATGGTTTGCCGCGCTGCGAATGGATGTCGAAGCACCCGCCGCCATCCCTGCCGCTGGCTGGCTGCCGGTAACTTCGGAAACATCCGACCGCACGCCTCCGGGGCTTCTCGGCATGGCGGGATCCGTCTGTGAGTGGACAGGCGGGCGCGCCATCAACCCGTCCAATCCGCTCGGTGAGCGCAAGTGGGTCATCACCGGCGGCTCATTTCTCAAGCCGGGAAGCAACGCACTCGCCCGGGAGTGGACCGATGACCGCTCGCTGCGGCGCCCTGACCTTGGATTCCGGATCGTCTGGGATGACGAGTGAAACAGCGGGCTCAGCCCAAGTTTCTTAAACTCTAACAGAATTAGTTATTTTAGACGCAAATCGCGTCGTTTTTAGGCGAAAAAAGCCATAAGTCGTTGATAATTGACTCGAAAAGTCGTTTTGTAGTGCCTAACGAATTTATTTAATTCTTGCTGGTTTCCG
>CANLKN010000137.1 GCA_947491475.1 Akkermansiaceae bacterium
CTCGTCTGGGTGACCCATCATCCGGGCGAAATCCCGCCGGAAATCAACCGCGTGATCCTGCTGGAGAACGGCCGCATTTTCGCCGACGGGCCAAAGCGCGAAATCCTCCGCAAGGATATCCTCAGCCGCCTTTTCAAAGTGGACCTCCAGCTCCGCTGGTCAGATGGCTGGTGCGATGTGCGCCTTGCTTGATCCTCCCGAAGAACACGCCCCGGGAACGCTGAGCCCCAGCTCGGCGGATAGTCAGGAGTCACGACACGATTCTGCCCTCTTACTCGCCCATTCGGCCATCGCACCCACCGCTTCGGTCTTCGCACCCACCCCTTCGCCCCTCGTATCGACCACTTCGGCCTCCGCAATCGCTGCGGTGACCCCTGCAAGGGCTTTGCAGACACTTTGCAGGCCTTGCCGCATTTTCATGCGTCGTTAGCTGGACAGGTGCGGGCATGAAATATATCCCCCATCTCAATTTCATGGCTGAAACCACCATTCACGACATCCTCGCCCAATTCCGTGATGAGGAACTCCATAACCGCCACCTCGGCGACCGCTTCGAGCGCCTGATCTGCCGCTATCTCGAACTGGATCCCATCTTCGCCGACCGCTTCTCCAACGTCTGGATGTGGAACGAATGGCCGAAAAAAGGTGCCACCGGAGACATCGGCATCGACATCGTCGCCGAAGAACGAGCCACCGGGGTATTCTGCGGCATCCAGTGCAAATTCTTTCTTCCCGAGCACACGCTCTCCGCTCCGGACTTGGATTCCTACTTCGCCGCACTTGGCGATGCCCGTTTCTCATCCGGCATTATCATCTCCACCACCGACAAATGGGGACCGAATGCCGAAAAGCGCCTGCTCAACCCCACCAAGCCCGTCAACCGCCTGCGCGTCCAGGACCTCGACGACAGCCCCATCGACTGGTCCCGCTTCTCTCTCAAAAACCCGCAGGCCCTCTCCCTCCGGAAAAAGAAAGTTCTCCGCCCGCACCAGACCAGCGCCAAGACCGATGTCACCACCGGCCTCGCCACCGCCGACCGCGGCAAGCTCATCATGGCCTGCGGCACCGGGAAAACTTTCACCTCCCTGCGCACCGCCGAAGACATGGCACCCACCGGCCACGTCCTGTTCCTCGTGCCATCGCTCTCCCTGCTCTCGCAGAGCCTCCGCGAGTGGACCGCCGAAGCGGAAATCCCATCCACGCCCTCGCCGTCTGCTCTGATGTGAACATCGGCAAGCGCTCCAATCGCGACGCTCCCGGTGATGATGACACCGCCGTTTCTAGGGTCTGCTCCTTTTCCACAACATTTTCCAGCCACTTTTACCACAAGCGATTCCACCTTTGACATCTTACTAGAATTTCGTTCACTTGAACACATGAATGAGCAGTGCCACACCAACAGATCCACGACAGATCTAACCTGTATCGAAATTTGCTCAGGGGCAGGCGGGCAAGCGATTGGCTTGGAGCAAGCTGGCTTTAATGCTCTGGCCCACGTCGAATATGACCGCCACGCTTGCGCGACCCTTCGCCTGAATCGCCCAAACTGGAATGTCGTAGAAGGCGATGTCCGGAACTTTACCGCCAAGGAGTTCAAAGGAGTGGATCTGGTAGCCGGCGGAGTTCCCTGCCCGCCGTTTTCGAAGGCAGGTAAACAACTGGGTTCGGAAGATGAACGCGATCTATTCCCCGAAGCGCTCCGCTTGGTGGACGAGTGCCGCCCGAAAGCCGTCATGCTTGAAAATGTCCGCGGCTTCCTGGATGCTGTGTTCACCGATTACCGGATGAGTCTCAAAAAGGAACTCAAAGCAATGGGCTACGAAGCTAGTTGGCACCTGCTAAACGCCTCCGACTTCGGAGTTCCCCAGCTCCGTCCGCGAGTCGTCGTCGTCGCGATCCGCAAGGACCTCGTCTCGAACTTCTATCCACCCATGCCGCTGACTGACGGCGTTCCCATCAAGACCGTCGGCGAAACCCTCGTCGATCTTATGGCCGCCAACGGCTGGGAACGAGCCTTCGAATGGGCCGCTAACGCCAACGAAATCGCCCCAACCCTCGTCGGTGGCTCCAAAAAACACGGCGGAGCCGACCTAGGCCCCACCCGCGCCCGAAAGGCATGGGCGAGCTTGGGCGTGAACGGAATCTCATTGGCCAATACCGCGCCACCCAAAGGCTTCGCCGAAATGCCAAGACTTACTCTGCGCATGACAGCCAGAATTCAAGGCTTTCCGGACGACTGGCAATTCGCCGGGGGCAAAACCGCAGCTTACCGCCAGATTGGCAACGCTTTCCCCCCGCCGGTCGCATATGCGGTCGCGATGAGGATCAAGGAAGCTATCAACGGAACAGCAACCAACCAACGAACAAATGCTCGCCAGGCTTGAAACCGCACGGAAAGAATTCTTCGAGAGCTTAGCCGGATCTGCGCTGACTTTTGGCACTTACACGATAGGCAAAGGTGCCGCTGCGAGGAAGGTCTTAGCAGTCAATAATTCTGATTATGGAAACCGGGCGAGCCTTGAGATTTCGAACGCCGTCGCGGAGTCCATTGTGGGGATCCGAAAAGGCAAAAAGGCGGCTGGCCAGACATTGGGGGATCTCTTCGAGAAAAGCGTCGCGGATTTTCTCCAGAAGTCGTTTTTGAAGCTCGGTCATTTGCGGCCTGGAAAATGGAGCATCGACCATATCACCTCCCGATCGGAGCAAGCGGTTGTGGGGTGCGAGCAATACGCGCATCTCGGGGATCTCGCGAAGTTCTGCCTCGAACACCGAGAACTGGCTGCCGCGCTGGGCAATGACTATGCGATCAGCCCGGATGTCATCGTCACCCGAAATCCGGAGACCGATAAAGTGATCGATAGCGGAGGGTCATTTCTGGCAAACGGTCTCGCGATGCGTTCTCCGCTTCGGGAAAGTGTGAACCAGCTTCCTATTCTCCATGCCTGTGTTTCCTGCAAGTTCACTCTCCGCAGCGATAGATCCCAGAACGCTCGTTCCGAAGCGCTAAACCTGATCCGGAACCGGAAGGGAAGAACTCCGCATATCGTCATCGTCACCGCCGAGTGCCTACCCAGCCGCCTTGCCTCGCTTGCTCTGGGAACCGGCGACATCGACTGCCTCTATCACATCGCTCTGCCCGAGTTGATAGCCGCAGTTGATCGCCTGGATTTTCCTGACGCTAAAGACATGCTTGATACGATGATCGCCGGACGAAGAATCCGAGACATCACCGACCTTCCCCTCGATCTTGCGACTTAGTTATGCGCTATTGCTGAAGAAGCAACAAAGCGCGGGGCAACATCCTGCGAAAGTCCACCTCCGCAGCCATTAAATTCATGAATGCATATCAGGAAAGATTCAAACAACACCCTTTGCATGGTTCGTTGGATGCACTGCGGCAGGCGATGGAGCGGGTGGAACTGACGAAGCCGTCTCCCGCCGATGGTTCACCTTCCGCAGTATCCAGCCAAGAGCAACGATCGGCATTCGCCCGTCTATTTCGTGTGGCAAGATTCATTGCCAATGCGATCACTCGCTGCGATGCCTCCTTTTGGACACCAACTGCAATGAGCGCGGCTCAAACCTCAGTCACATCAATGACGACTGCGATTGAGCAGTATGAAGCGGATGCGAGTAAGAGCGTGGCACATTTCGCAGGGGCCGGTGATACTGCTCTCGATGAGTTCCATAAGTCCGGAATCTCCCGTTTCTCCCCAACCTCGAAGGATGCGGACGATGCGTTTGCCTTGTTCTGCGAAAGAGCTGAAGCCGGAATTGGAACCATCGAGGACCTGAACCGTTCGATCAAAGAAAAGGAGCAGGAGATCATTTCTGCTCGCGACAAATTCCAAACGCAGATCGCTGAATTGGGAACTCAACTTGAGTCGTTCAAGAACCAATTCGAATTACAGAAGGTCCGGGTTGATGAGCTCGTGGCATCCCAATCCCAGGCTTTTCAGGCTACCCAAACTGAACGAGCTACCGCGTTCACTCAGGAAGTGGAAACGCGAAAAACCACCTACACCCAGGAATCAGAAATACGTAAAACAACCTTCGATCAGTGGTCAAAGGACTCCGACGAGAAATTCGAAAAGTTGCTGACCGATTCGAAAAGCAATTCTGCCGCAAACCTAGCGAAAATGAACGAGCACCTCGACCGCGCAAAAGAGATTTTAGGCATCGTCGCGGCTTCTGTTGTTGGCGGGCATTACAAGGAAACTGCCGAGCGAGATTTTAAATCCGCCAATATTTACAGGCGTCTTGCTTTGGCATTTTTTGTAATCATGGCAGGAATGATCGCCTACGTTGTTCTCAGCGTAAATGGTAATGGTTTCCGCTGGGAAATGGGATTGTTCCGCGTCGGTGTCGGCATGGCACTGCTCATTCCCGCTTACTACTGCGCCAAGGAATCATCGAAACACCGCGAGGCGGAGAGACGAAATCGAAGACTCCAGATCGAATTGGCAACGATCGAACCGTATTTGGAGAAACTTGATAGCCCTGAAGAGATGAAGGCGATTCTCAAAGAGAAAGCGAACAGCTACTTCATGGGGCAGGTGCCGCGAGAACCGGATGATGACGTCGATGGCAGATTGGCTGCGAAGGAATGGAAACGCCGGGAAGAGTTGATGTTGGAAACCGTGAAAGCGGCCGGATCGGTCGCCAAGAAATGACCAAGAATGCCCAGGCCAGCCCTTAAAATCAGGACGTTTGAGATCCAAGCCGACCGCAAGCGCGGCGAGGGGCTCAGAATCGGAGTCACCCGCAAGCAGCCGCGAGGCGTGGAAAAGAAGGATTGGGTGCGTCTCAATTACTTCGACTTGTGGCAGCCGTCGCTCGCGCCGAGTGCCAAACTTCGAAAGTGGGTTAAGAACCACGACATTGTGGGGAACCCGGAGCATTGGGCAACGTTCAAGGCACGCTATGAAAAGGAGATGACCGGGACAGCCGAGCCCCGCCAGCAGTTGATCCTTCTTGCCGAAACCGCAAAGCGGATACCGATCAGCATCGGATGCAACTGTGAGAATGAGAAACGCTGCCACCGGAGCATTCTGCTGCGTTTGATCAAACGAGCCGCAACCCGGCCGTTTCAGAACGCCAAGCTTTCCTCCGTGAATGAGTAAGCCATCAGTCTATCGATCAGAACCAAGGACCAGATTGCCGGCTCCTTGTTGCCTGTGTCCCCAGATCGAGCCCAGCGGGGGCGACCAGATCGCGCAGCGCCACAGCGACCGCATCCGCCTCCTGCTCGAAGAAGGCGACCCGAAACACACCACTCCTTTCGCCGCCTTCCTCGATGGCCTCCATCAGAATATCAACCCCGCCATCTCCCAGGACGACGGGATTGAAATGCTTTCCCAGCACCTCATCACCCGCCCGGTCTTCGATGCCCTGTTTGAAAACTATGCCTTCTCCGAGGCCAACCCGGTTTCCCGCGCCATGCAGTCCATGCTCGATGCGCTCCAGGACCAGGCCCTTGAAAAGGAAACCGCCTCGCTCGAAAAATTCTACGCCTCCGTCAGAGATCGCGTCGAAGGCATCGACAACGCCGAAGGCAAACAGAAGATCATCACCGAACTCTACGACAAGTTCTTCAAGGAAGCCTTTCCCAAGATGGCCGAACGCCTCGGCATCGTCTATACCCCCATCCCAATCGTCGATTTCCTCCTCCTCTCGGTCGAAGACGTGTTGGTGAACGAGTTCAAATCATCCCTTTCAGCAGAGAACGTCCACCTTATCGATCCATTCACCGGCACCGGCACCTTCATCGTCCGCTTACTTCAACTCGGCATCATCAAACCCAAGGACCTCCTCCGCAAATACCAACACGAACTCCACGCCAACGAGATCGTCCTGCTCGCCTACTACATCGCCGCCATCAACATCGAGGAAACCTTCCACACCATCCAGCGGGAAGCCGCCGCAAAGGCCGACTACAAAGGCCCCAAACACGACGCCACCGCCTATCTCCCATTCGACGGCATCGTCCTCACCGATACCTTCCAACTCACCGAAGCCCGCGACTACCACGCCACCGGCGACGAAAAAATGTTCCCCGAGAACAACAAACGCGTCTCCCGCCAACGCAAAGCCCCCATCCGCGTCGTCGCCGGAAACCCGCCGTATTCGGCAGGACAAGACAGCGAAAACGACGGCAACAAAGGATTGAAATACGCCATTCTCGATGACCGCATCCGCAATACCTATGCCGAACGCTCGAATGCAACGCTCGTAAAGAACCTCTACGACAGTTACATCCGCGCCATCCGCTGGGCCAGCGACCGGATCGCCGACCAAGGCATCGTCGCTTTCGTCACCAATGGCTCTTTTATCGATGGAAACAACATGGATGGCCTCCGCGCCTGCCTCGCCGACGAGTTCACCAGCATCTACATTTTCAACCTTCGCGGCAACCAACGCACTTCCGGTGAGTTATCCCGTCAGGAGGGCGGTAAAATTTTCGGTTCCGGCTCCCGCACACCCGTCGCCATTTCCATCCTCGTCCGCAATCCCGCCAAGAAAGGCACCTGCGAACTCTACTACCGCGACATCGGCGACTACCTCAACCGCGAGGAGAAGCTGGGCATCGTCTCGGAATACGGCAGCATCATGGGCCTTCATCGCCAAAACGCCTGGCAACGTCTCAAACCCAACGAACAGCACGACTGGATCAATCTTCGCGATCCGGCATTTCAAAGCTTCATTCCCCTCAATGCGGAGATACACGGTGAACTCGCATTTTTCTCGGACAGGCAGAACGGAGTCCAGACTAACCGGGATGCTTGGGTCTACAACTTCTCTCGCCAAAAGCTCGCCGCATCCATGAGGGGAACCATCGACTTCTACAACCAACAGGTTGATGCACATGCATCGGCATGCAGGGTAGCGTCAGAACCGTCCGTCGAAGCAAAGAACCGCATCACTGAAGACGACAAGCAAATCAAGTGGACCAGTTCTCTAATTTCAAAGCTCTGCCAGGCTCGTAAGACGAAATTCTCAGAGGCAAAGATTGGCCCGGCAATATACCGGCCGTTTTCGAAGTCCGCGCTTTATTACGACCGCCATTTCAATCACCGCTACAAAGAGCGCATCTATCCGACGCTTCAGCACCAGAACTTGATGATCATGTGGCAGGTCCGTTGGAACGGGTCGGGATTTGGGGCATTGGCCGTGGGAAATCTGCCGGACCTGCATCCAGACGGTGGTGTGCAGTGCTTCCCCCTCTACCTCTACGAAAAAGACGAGCCACGCCCCGGAGAACTTCTCCGCGAAGAATCCGAAGGCGAACTCATCGACGGCTACCGCCGCCGCCACGCCATCACCGACGGCATTTTGGCGGATTTCCGCAAAGCCTACGGCAAGGACGTGAGCAAGGACGACATCTTCTACTACGTCTATGGCATCCTGCATTCCCCGGAATACCGCAGCCGCTTTTCCTCGGATCTCAAGAAGATGCTCCCGCGCATCCCGCTCACCAAGGAAACGGCGGACTACAAGAAATTCACCAAGTCCGGCCGCGCCCTCGCCGGGTGGCATCTCAACTACGAAACCAGCGAACCCTACCCGCTTGCCGAAATCTCTCCCGAACTCGGCCTCGATCCATGGAAGCAATTCCACGTCACCAAGATGACCTTCGCCAAGCCCACCGCCGCCCAGAAAGCCGCCGGCCTCAAGGCGGACAAGACCCGCGTCCACTACAACTCCCACCTCACCCTCGATGGCATCCCGCTGGAAGCCTACGACTACATCGTCAACGGCAAGCCCGCCCTGGAATGGATCATGGAGCGCTACCAAATCACCATCGACAAAGCCTCCGGCATCAAGAACGACCCCAACGACTGGTGCAAGGAACACAACAATCCCCGCTACATCGTAGATCTCCTCAAACGTGTCACTCGCGTGAGTCTTGAGACAATGAAGATCATCAACGCCCTCCCAGCTTTGAATGAGCGGTGAAGATATCCCTTCAATTACCCCTGATCCATTGTATCCTACCGCCATGACCACCAGCTTCGATGACATCCGTGACGCCGTGCTCCATCTCCCCAAGGGAGACCAGATGCGGCTGCTTTCGCTCGTCGCCTTGGAAGTGGCGGATGCCCACCCCGGCATTGATTCGCGGCCCGGCGTCTGTGGTGGCTCGGCTCGCATCATCCGCACGCGCATCCCCGTTTGGATGCTTGAGGCATTGCGCCGCAAGGGTCGCAGCGAGGCCCAGCTTCTTGCGGATTATCCCACCCTGAGCGCCGAAGACCTCGCAAATGCTTGGCAGTATGCCCGCAGCCATCGCGAGGAAATGGATCACGAAATCGCTGCCAACGGAGATGATTCATGATCGCGAGACTCTATTCCAACGAAAACTTCCCGCTTCCGGTCGTGGAAGCCTTGCGCACGTTTGGTCACGACGTGATGACCACTCTCGACGCCGGCAAGGCCAACGACGCGATTCCCGACGAGGAAGTGCTCCGCTTCGCAAGTGCCCACCAACGCGCCGTGATCACCCACAACCGCCAGGACTTCATCTGCCTTCATCGCCTCCACCCGGACCACGAAGGCATCATCGTTTGCACCGTGAACACGGATTTCCCGGCCCTCGCCACCCGCATTCACGCCCAACTTCAAGCCATGAACTCACTGCGAGGGCAGTTGATCAGGATCAACCGTGGCAACTGAATTCTTCAAAACGGAGACGGCGGATCTCTTCGGGATGGAAACGACATCAAAAACGCCGGAGCCTTTCCAAAAACTGAGCGAGTATGCATTTTCAAATCCTGCCGCTTGAAACTCCGCACCACCAGGCCTTTGGTGAATTGAATTTGGGCGATTGATCTCCATAGCAAGTATCTGCGAATCCCAAAGGCGACACCGTGACATCCCCCTGATCTCATCAAACGCGTGACGCGCGTGAGCCTGGAAACGATGAAGATCGTGAACGCCCTTCCGGCGTTGAATGAGAGGAGGGCACCCGGAGCATTGGGAGACGTTCAAGGCTCGCTATGAAAAGGAGATGACCGGCTCGGCCGAGCCCCGCCAGCATCTATCGATCAGAACCAAGGACCAGATTGCCGGCTCCTTGTTGCCTGTGTCCCCAGATCGAGCCCAGCGGGGGCGACCAGATCGAGCTGTCATTGCCGCGATTCCTCTGGATTTGGAATGGGACAACTTCCTCCACGGCCGGCTTGGCACCGATTTGTTCCCAGTCCAAAACGACCACGGCGCTCCAGCCATGATCATTGAGTTGAATCTGACGCACATACGGCGGTTGGTTTTGTGTCACCGATCACTTCAAAATGCACCACCTGTAATCACTTCAAAGTGCACCACTTCGGATGGGTATTTTCTGCTTGGTTGAGCTGGTGGTTGGCAAGGTGATTGTGCCGCGGGAATGGATTCATTTTCCTGATGCAAAGACCCTTTGC
>CANLKN010000138.1 GCA_947491475.1 Akkermansiaceae bacterium
TCATGGGACAGCATCGCCGTGTAAACACCGGGATATATCAACTGCTCGCAAAAAAGTCGCAATCGCCATTCTCCCGAAACGACCTCAGGGCCTTGCAAAATCAAGGCTCAGGGCGCGCCGCGCCCAGTCTGTGGGACGGCAGTGAAAAAGTTTTCCTGAGGGTTTAAGAGGCAGTCAGCCTTCAGTCCTTGGCGTTGGATCTTGATGTAGGGGACTCATCATAATCCCACAAGCCGAGCGTGGCCTCGTCTTTCACAAGGGGAGCGGCGGGCGTACTTTCGATTTCCCGCGCGCCGCGCGAAATGCGCACATTGTCCACCAAGCCGTCGCAGCCGAGACCGCCTTCGGCGATATCTCCGATCGCCAGCTTTCCGGGAAGCGGTGTGCCCTGCAGAGGGGATGCCGGAGCGTCCTTCACAAGCTTGCCGTCCACGAACAATCGTATGCGATCCTTCTCGATCACCGCTGCAATCGCATGCCACTTGCCGTCGCAGATGTTGGTTTCCGCGACAATTTCGCCGCCGCGGCCCGGTTGGAAAAGTGTCAAATAGCCGCTGTCCGGAGCGGAATAAAGCGACCAATGTTCCGCCGACGCCTTGGTGTCGCTGGCCACCAGCACATTGTAAGATGCCGCGCTGTCCAGCTTTGCCATGCACTCGACCGTGATCGGCCGCTGGCGGAACTCGTCACGCCCCGGAATCCTCACGTTTCCGCGCATCGCCTTGCCGAAGGCCTCTGAAACCGACGCGTCGCGGGTCGAGAGATCAACGGACGGACGTCCGTCATCCTCCCATCGCAGTTCACAGATCTCAAAAAAGTGCAGGAAATTCTTCCCCGTATGGTGGGAGATATACGACATGTGCCATTTGCCGTTAACTTCGTAAATCTCACTGGCATTGCCGCCGCCGAACACGGTCATCTCCCCGGCAGGAGGCTCTTTCCATCCTTTCACCGGATCATCGCTGGTGGCGTAAACGATTCCATGTTTGTAATTCGAATACAGAAGATGATATTTCCCCTCACGTTTGACCACAAACGGGGATTCCGGGGCCGAGGCGAGACTTTCCACCAGCCTGATGAACCCCTCGTCCTTCCAGTGGAGCAGATCATCGGATGAGGAAATTCCAATACAACCTTCCGGCTGCCCGGTTTCCGCATTGTTCCGGTACGCTGTGTAATAACAGTAATACTTTTCACCATCTTTCAGGATCGTGGGATCGCGGCAATCCGACCCTTCGTCCGCACTCCACCGTCCCCAGGGTCCCGGTTTGATCACCGGATTGAGTTCGCTGCGTTCCCAGTGATAGAGATCGGTGGAGGTGGCGAGACAAATGGCCTGGCTGCAATGATTATTCACCCCGGCGTAGAACATGTAATACGTGCCGTCGCGTTCGAGCACATAGGGAGCCCAAACCTGATAGGTGTCCCAGCCCTCCGCCGGGCATTGGAGCACCGGGTCTTCGGTCTTCCAGTGAACAAGATCCCGGCTGACGGCATGTCCGAAATTGAACAGGGGATATTCGGGCCAGTTACCCGCAGCCGTCCCCCGGATATAAAACAAATGATGCAAATCGTCCTTTTTTATCAGGGCATGGTCCACCACATATCCTCCCGGCTCGGCATATTTTCCAGCAAAGGGATCTTTTCCGCCGGCAAGGGTGTTCAGCAAGCCCTCGGCCTGCGCGACCAGTTCGCGCGGTGGATCGAATGCGTTCCAGCTCCATGGAAACCGGCCCGGCGGAAGCAGGCTATAGATCGTCTGTTCGGCCCGGTTCAGCAGTTCCGCAATGATCCCGGCCGACTTGTTCTGATCCGCAAGGGATAGGTTCTCGAAGGAAATCATCCTCACCCGTGTGATCCGTTCCCTCAACGAGGCGATCTGCCGGAGAATCGCGAGGTTCTCAGAAGAAACCGGGGCCGCGGCTGGTGCGGCTGGTGCGATGGGCGCGGGATCGGCAGCGGCCGGTGAGACCATGGCAAGAAATGGGAGGAGGAGGAGTTTGGTAATGGCATTCATATTCTTCGTGAGGAATGTTGGTCTGGAAACTTGGTGGCCAATGCGCGTTCACAAAAGCCTGATTTGAGTATTGCCAATTGGCAATAAATTTCTAATTTGAATTATCGAATTTGCTGCTGGTTATGAATATCCTGAGACGGCACCCCGCCAACCCCAAGCTTTTGCAATATGCGGATCGCCCGCTGGTCCTGCTCTGTGCCACGGAGCATTACGGCTCGGTGATGAACCGCCCTTTCAACTTTAGGAAATATCTCGCGGATGCGGCTGAGAAAAAGCAGACGCTCACGCGTTTGTTCCTGCTGTTCCGTGAGTTGCAATCGGCGATGAATCCGTATTCGCCATGCAAACCGGAGTCCACCGACTACATCTCGCCCTTTGAACGCAGCGGACCCGGCGACGCGCTGGATGGCCTCCCCCGCTACGATCTGGCGCGCTGGAACCCGGAGTTTTTCGAGCGGCTGCACGCCTTCATGTCGCTGGCCGAAGAGCGCGGTATCATGGTTGAGGTCGTGCTTTTCAGCCACTCGTATTCCGAGGAAGTCTGGAGCCTCAATCCGCTGCATCCGGCTAACAACTTGAACGGGCTGCCTGCCATGCCATGGCACGCCTACACCACGCGGCGCAACGAACGTCTGTTCGACTTCCAGCGGCGCTACCTGCGCAAGATCGTCACGGAGCTCAACCGCTACGGCAACATCATCTACGAGATCTGCAACGAGCCGGGCGGAAATTTTCCCTATGCCGAAAACACCCCGCCGAGCGAGGAGGTGGATGAATGGATGGAGGCGCTTCTAACCGATTTGCGCGGCATCGAGGCGAAACTGCCGAACCAGCACCTCGTCGCCGGCCAGCAGGCGTTCAAATACATCCTGCCCGGCGAAACCGACGTGCTCAAGGACGTGCACCAATTCTGCGAGGCCTCGTTCGAGCGCATCGGCTTCGACATCGTCAACATGCACCCGCTCTCCAATATGTGGCACCGCGGGGTGAACTACGACCTCGGCCGCTTCATGCGCGGCGAGCTGCGGCTGCGCGCGCTGCGCGACTACTGCCTCGCGATGTATCGTGAGAACAAGCCGCTCAATCTCGACGAGGACAACGCCGCCTCGCGCTTCACCGATGCCTTCGGCTGGACGATCCACCGCAAGCGGGCGTGGACCAGCTTGTTCTGCGGCGCGCACTACGACGTCATCGACTTCAGCATCAACAAACATTTCGAAACCGGCACCGCGGAGTCGAACGCCAGTTTTCGCAACTGGATGAAAATCCTGTCCGAGACCATCCATGCCATCGACCTCGTTCGCGCCCGGCCGGATGTCTCGTTCATCACCCGGACGCCGCCGGAAACCTGCGCCTCAGCGCTCGTGATCGACGGTGAAATTCATCACATCTATCTGGCCGATGCCCGCGAGAAGGACGATCTGCTCGCAGGAAACCCGATCGAGGGCTCGCTGGTCGTCAACCTGCCGGCGCATCCGCAGCAGATTCGTTTCGTGAGCCCTGTCACCGGCAAAACCATCGGCGAAGCCACCACTCCCGGCGGCGATGGCGCGGTCATTCGACTTCCGAGCTTTCAGCACGACCAGTTGATCGAAATCCACAGCAATCGGCAAACATTATAGGGTCAACAATGAGCGACGGCTTGCTCTTATAGCCTTGGTGAAATAGGGAAAATGCAGAGGGATAATAATCGCAAATTCCGGCTGCCAGCGCTCATTAAACAGGTAGCCGCGGAGGAGATCATTCAGGTCGCCGCCAGGTTGAGGGCGAGCAGGCGATTGAGGATCTCTTCGTCTGTTAGATCGGCGGGCCAGCCGTAGGCGGCGGCCACGGCGGCGTCGAGTTTGGCGTGGCAGGCGGCGAGCCATGCGGGGCGGGTGTTGTAGAGCTTGGTGAGCGTGCGTTCCTTGAGCCGGGCCGCGCAGGCGGCGTCCATGGCCACCAGGCGCGGATAGCGCACGGTGCCGATCTGGAAGTCACCACGGTCGGTGACGGTGGACGGATCGATGTAGCGGCCCCATGGCCCTCCGAGCGTGCCGGGAAATTCCATGATTTCCACACGCGTCCACTGGGGCGGGTTCAGCCAGTTCTCGCGCAGTTCGTTGAGTTCTTTGGCGGCGGCGGAAATCGCGGCGCGGTGGTCGTTCGGAGGGGGAGGCGGCGGATCCTCCCTCACGACGTTGTTCTGATCATGGTGGTAATGGACTGCGCGGAGGTGGGCGACGAATTGGAAAGGATCTTGATCGCCGGTGGTGTCACAAGGCGGATGTGCAAAGGGAAACGGGAAGGTTTCAAAACAGGTGGTGGGTGTGTAGCGAGGGCGTGTTTCCAAACGGGTGCCAAGTTTCAGCGCCCACACTTCATGAATGCGGGAATGGAGAACGCCGAAGAAATAGTCGTCGGAACGGGCGATGACGATAACAGTCTGTTCAGGATATACGGGGGGCGTGAACCATCTGAACAAAATGCGCTTTGCCGTCTGGGCCATGCAGAGAAACCGCGGCAAGCCATTCAAATGCGATCGCATGGCGTCTCCTGTTTCGCCATGTTGCCACCAACGGGTTTTGCGCCCCTCTCGCTTTGATTTTTCGCGCGAAGGCCGCACCAATTTCTCAACAAGGGTAAATGGACTTTCGTAGAGGCACGCTTCTTCCGCTGGAAGCTTGAAGAAGTCGATAGCCCAGCTTTCACGCGGGCGTTTTGTGATATCCATGCCGTTGAGTGTGGGGCGCAGAACATCAGAAGTTGGCTTGCAGTGTGGATTGACCGTTTCCAAAAGTTTCAACGCATCATCAAAATCAACGTTGAAGTCACCCACTCGAACCGGACCTTGATACGACTGGGTGCTATTAGAGGGAAGTGCGGCGACACAGGTCATATCCCGTGTCGCCGTTAGATTTGCGTTGATCGTTTCAACATCCTTGCCGTCAAGCACGCGCGTTTTCTCCGTGCCATTATCAAATCCGACCATGCTGACATGGACGTTGGCACCGGCGAGAATCCATGGGCGGTCGCTTTCGGCCCAGAAGATGTCGCCGCTTTGCTTGATGCGTTTGAGCACTTCGCGGTTCGCGCCGCCGCGGATGCCTTGGGTGGCTAGCAGGCCGGCGCGTTGACACTTTCCATCGGCGATGTGGGTGCGGGCTTTTTCGAACCAATAACAACAGAGATCGGATTGGCCGGGAATGCGGCCCTGATAGTGCGAGCGCAGGCAGTCCACGTAGGCATCGCCGAGTTCGCGGCGCATGATCTTGTCACCAAGGAACGGCGGGTTTCCGACGATGAAATCCACCTCGGGCCATTCCGGTTCGCCGTCGTCGGCGAGGATGGCGTCCATCAGGCGGATGTTGTCGGAGAGCGGGCGGAGGATGGGATCGGCGGGGAAGCCGAAACCGTTGGCGCGGATCCATTGGAGCCAGCCGATCCAGACGGTCATTTGCGCGAGATCGTGGGCGTAGGAGTTGATCTCGATGCCGTGAAGCTGCCATGGCCCGACCATCGGCAGGAACGAGCCGAGACCGTGGTCGTTGCCAAAGAGGATGACTTCCTTTTCGAGGTCTTTAAGGCGGAGCAGGGCGACGTAGAGGAAATTTCCCGAGCCGCACGAGGGGTCGAGCACACGCACGCGCTGGAGGCGGTCGAGGAAGCGATGGAGGATGCTGGAGGCCTCGCCTTGCGCTTTCTTGAGTGCGGCGGGGTTCAGGGATTTGGCTGGGGTTTCATTGGCTGTTTTGCGACCGGTGGCGAGCAGGCTTACGATGGTTTCGCGCGATTCGTCCCACTCGCGGTGGAGCACGGTCATCATCACTGCGTCCACCACCAGCTCGATGTCCTCGCGACCGGTGAAGTGCGCGCCAAGTTCCGCGCGTTTGTCGGGATCGAGCCCGCGTTCGAAGAGGGTGCCGAAGATCGAGGGGTCCACCGCGCTCCAATCGAGGCCTGCGGCGGCGGCGATGTGGCGCATTTCATCAGCCGTGAGCTCAAGCACGCTGCAATCGTCGAAGAGGTTGCCGTTGAAGTGGCGGATCGGTTCCAGGCCGAAGTCGCCGCCGGTGGCCATGGTTTCGAAAAGCTTGCCGAGAAGATTGCCGAAGCGCGCTGGATCGCTGCCTGATTTTTTGACGATGCGGCTGAAGACCATGTCCGGCAGCAGGCGCGTGTCCTCGGCGAAGAGGCAGAAGACGATGCGGTCCAGGAAATGGGCGACGGCAGTGGGATTGAGGCCGCGTTTGCGCATGGCATCGGCGATTTCCGCAATCTGACGGGCGGCGTCCTGCGTGACAGCCACGCTGGTGCGGACGGGGTGCAGCGTCTCGGGATCGTGGAAAACGGCGTGCAGGACGCGGAGGCTACGGGGCTCGCCGAGGTCTTCGAGCGCGATCTCGTGGATGGTGGAGACGGTGCCGGTGAAGTTGGTGTGGACGATGATGCGGTCCAGATCGCAAACGACGAGCAGAGGGGGATTTTCCAGCGCGTTGCGGTAGCGCAGGAGCTGGTTGTAGGCGGCGGAGAGGTCCTTGTGCTTGCCCTTGTATTCGAAGCCGAAAAACCCGCGTTTCCAGACATCGGCGAAGCCATCGCCGCCCTCGTGCTTGGCCGCGCCTTTTTCAAAACAGAAACTCTCGCCGGTGGGATCTGCTGCAGCCGGCGTAGGGTGCTCGAACAAGCGGCAGAGGTCGAGGAAGTGCTCCTGGGCGGCGGAGCGTTCCTTCAACTCCACCTTGCGCCACTTGGCGATGAATTCGGGGATGGTCACGTTGCGGCGACGCTAACTCGTGGGACAAGCGCGTCAAGTCGGTGGGAGATCATGCCGAATCGGAACGCGGAGAACACGGAGAATTTCAGGTGATGAATCAGAGGGGATTCATTCAGTGGATTTCGATTTGCTGGCCAGCGGATGGACATCGGTTTTTCCCATGCTACAAAACCCGCGCATGAGCATCATCACCGGCCGTGGGGACAACGGCGAAACCGATTTGTTGTTTGGCAAACGCATTGCCAAAACCTCGCGGCGCATCGAGGCGCTCGGCTGCGTGGACGAACTCAACGCCGCACTCGGCGTGGCCCGCGCGTCCGGCGCGAATCCCGAGTGGATCGCCCTGATCGACAGCTTGCAGGAAAAACTTATCGGCCTAATGGGGCAGATCGCCACGCTGCCGGAGGACGAGGCACGCTACCGCGAAACGAAATTTCCGCTGATTGAAATGGCGGACGTCGAGTGGGTGACGAGCGAGGCACGCAAGTATGAAGGGCGAGGCGTTCGCTTCAGTGGTTGGGCGCGTCCTGGCGCGGAAGGCTGTCTGGCGCGGGCCGGGGTCGATTACGCGCGGTCGGTGGCGCGGCGCGCCGAGCGGGCGATTCTGGCCCTGCACGAATCCGGCGAACCGGTGTCCGAGAGCGTGCGCTTGTTTTTCAACCGTCTGGCTGACTTGTTGTGGATCCTCGCGCGGGTCGAACAGGAATGAATTAAATGAAAGCCGATTGGCTCGATAAACCTCCAGAATTTATTCGTTTTCAACGGGTTGCGACTGCGTTATTGTTCATGCAGGTGATTCAGCCTGGCTGAATGGCCCTCACAGTTGACATGCGGAAAATCCCGGATTGGATGGGGCGCATGACCGGAAGCGGCCGCGACAGGCACAAGCGCGTTGCAGAGACCTTTCCACAAAGCGATGATTGTGGCACAGCCACCATGGTTTTCGGGGGATTATGGCTTCTTTTATCCGCCACCACATTCCTGGTTGCCGGTCCCTGGGCCGGATTTCATGCAATCTTGCTGGGTGGTCTCGGGCTGCTCATCCTGCTTCGCCCGGCACGCGTGCCGCTGCCAGCGGTGTGGTGGGGCCTTGCGATTGCGTTTGTGATAGCCGGGGCCGCCGCGTTTCTGCCGGCGCGGTGGTTTCATGAGCCGGAATGGCGCAGCCAGCTTGAGTCACTGGGCGTAGCGACTGGTTCGCTAGTGGTGATCCAGTCACGCCTTGCGGCGGAATCCTTCGCGTTGTTCGTGCTCACCCTGTTTTCAGGGCTGTGGATGGCGGGCCATCGCCCCTCGGCTGCGCAATTACGCCTCTGGGCGCTGATGTTCACGCTCGGCGTCGCCTGCTATGCGCTGATTGCCAGGCTCGCACAGGACTCTCCGCACCTGGCCAATACGTTTCGCGGTCAGCATTTCGGTTTTTTCCCAAACCGCAATCACAGCGCCACCTACCTCTCAATGGGCGCGATCTGCGGCCTTGGCTGTGTGCTGCAGGCATTGCGCGACAAACGATTCGTTGTTCTAGCCATCGCGTTTGCCGCCACCGCCATCTGCCTGTGGGCCATCGCTTCATGGTCGATCAGCCGCGCGGGCGTCGTGCTGGTCGCCATCGGCTGCCTGCTGTGGGTGTCGATGCTCGGCCGCCGCTATCTCGGCCGCCACGGATTGTGGGCCATCGCCCTGATCGTCATTACCGCAGTCGGGCTGTTTTTTACCGCCAATACCGCAGTGCGTGAACGCCTTTCACTCACCGTCGAGAAAGCCGGCACGATCATCGACAGTGAACGGATTTCCGAATCCGCCAGCGGCAAATCCGTTCTCGCCAGCGGCCGCAATATCGATTTCCGCCTGCCGGTCTTTCGCGACACGCTCGGACTCATCCGTGATTTCCCATGGACAGGAATTGGTGCCGGCCAGTTTTACTACATTTTCCCGCAATACCGGCACGAAACAATCGTCGTCAATGACTCAGACGGATACCACCCGGAGAGCGACTGGCTTTGGATGGCCTCCGAAACCGGAGTCCCGGCAACTTTGCTGCTTCTCGTCTTGCTCGGGCTGGCCGCATGGAAATCACTCCGCGGCATCCAACTCGGCCGCGACCGCGCCCTGCGCGCAGCTTGCCTCACTGCTGCCCTGCTGGTGCCCATCCACGGCTTTTTCGATGTGCCGGGTCACCGCATCAGCCTGGCTTTGAGCGCGATCAGGGTCCCTACACTAGGGAGAGGAGTTGTTCGAGGTATGCCGTGTCGTGGGCGGCGCGGAGTTCTCGTTTCGGGAGGCTTTTGCGCTTTTTGCCTTCGTAGGGCATCCGGTTGTGGGCGTTGAGAGCCATGCGCCGAAGGATGGAGTG
>CANLKN010000139.1 GCA_947491475.1 Akkermansiaceae bacterium
GATGTCATGGGACAGCATCGCCGCGTAAACACCGGGATATATCAACTGCTCGCAAAAAAGTCGCAATCGCCATTCTCCCGAAACGACCTCAGGGCCTCGCAAAATCAAGGCTCAGGGCGCGCCGCGCCCAGTCTGTGGGACGGCTGTGGAAATCTTTCTCTGGCTTCCCGAGGAATGCCTCGAGCACTTTTGCCTGCGGAGTGGCGATGCCCTGGCCGTCGGTGCCCTCCCGGTTCGACTGGCCGATCTCCGACCAGATGTCATGCGCAATGGCGCCGGATGAAGTGGCGTTCACGTAATCGAAAGCCAGGTTCCGGTAATTGTTATGGAACATGGAAATCGCGATCTCACCGCCGGACACAGCCGAGCGATGCCCTGCGGTGTTGATCCATGGACTTGATCCGACGGCTGGCGCGCCCTCGCCGCTGCCGAAGGAATCGCCCATCATTCCGAAAACAAGCCTGCGTGGAATGGTGAAGGAGTGGACATCACCGAACAAGCGCTCGGTGGTGCCGGCGGACGTGTATTCCACCACCCACTGGTAGAAGCCGCTGCTGCCATCGGCAAAAAGTTCCTGCGGCCCTGAAAGATTGGAGGCACCAGGGAGGCGCTTGCGCCATGGCATGATCCAACTGGCCTGGCGGATGGAGCCACCCATATCAACCTCGGAGATCGACGATGCCGGAATTTCCGTAACGCCCGGTGCCCCGGCAAAGGTTTTGTTGAGGAACAAGGCTTGGTCGGCGAAGCGGAGGACCATGCGCGGCGCGCTCCATTCGGGCTCAGCTTGATAGCGGCAGTAGAAGCGGCGCTGGCCGATTTCCGGGACCGGATAAACAGGGTCTTCCCGCAGGGAGATGTTCAGCAGGGTATCGTCCAGACCTTCGGCGTCGCATCGCGGCGATAGGCCGGCGGAGAGAGCTAGGGACAGGATGCCGGATAGGATGGTTCGGGAGTTCATGGGCGGAGTTCGGTTTTACTCTGGGAGAGGCGTTTGCAGCAGGGCGCGGGCAAAAGACGGGTCGCTTATGGAAATGTCCGCAGCGATTTCATTCAACAATTCATCGCGCGGGGCTCCGACAGGTTGCGAGCGGAGCCATAACGCGAGCGCTCGATCGAGGCTGGGGTGGCGGAGGCTTCGGGCGACTTCGGCCGGTCCCGCCTCGCCCGGTGGGGCGAAGGCAAGGAGACGGTTCGCAGTCTCGGAAAACGAGATCGGCAGTCTGCCGAGAGTGAGCCACTCGCGGGTCGCGAGGTGGGCGGCTGCGTAGTCGGGACGGAGAAGATCGAGACCGCCTCGCAGGTCGCCGAGGCTGGCGAGGGCCACCGCTTTGACTTCCGGGCGCATTTGCTTGGAGTGGATTTCCTTGGCGGTGAAGGGAAGCTCCCCCGCGGAGCGCATGGCGGCGAGGGCGGATTGCAGGTAAGCGAGATGCTCGCGCGGGGTGCCGTGGGCGGAGATGCCATCAAACCGTTCGAAGGCGGCATGCCAAGATTCAAGCTTGCCAGCCTGCTGGCCGGCACGTGCGTGGAGCGAGGGAGGTCAGCTCGACTCCCAAGGGCTCGCTGCCCTCGATCCGGGGATTTTTTACCAGCCAGTCGAGCGACTCCAGCGGATGATGGATGCCATGGTGTTCCAGCATTTGGCGGCGCAGGCTCTTGCGCAGCGAATCGGGCCAAGTGGCGTCGATCCTGGAAAGGGCGGCTAGGCCTTTGGTTTCCACCTCGGCGAGCAATTCACGCCGGAGGGCCTGCGCTTCCTGCGGGGTCGGCGCAGCGGAGCCGGCGCGTGGGACAAGCTCCTGATTGGGAGTTGTGGCGCTGGAGTTCGCTTTGCCCTTTGATTTCTGCCAATGGACGAAGGCAAACACAATTACCGCCATCCCGAGGAGACCTGCGGGCAGGGTCCACCTGGGAGTTCTAGGGGAAGGGCGGGTGGTTTGCATGACGGCAGTCCAGAGAGATGTCTGAGAGGGCTGAAAATCGGTGAGCTGGATACGCAATCGATGGGATGTTGGGTATTCGTCTTTCGACGTATGCCGCAACGGGATCACCCTGCACAAACGCCCGGATGTTCTCCGGACGTTGCATGAATAAACGGCTTTCCGCGATCGATCCGTTTGAGCGGGGCCTAGAATCACGGCCCCTGTCTGCATGCGGATGGAGGCATGCCCATGTGTTTTCGGAATAGTCGGGAGAAATAGAATGGGTCGTCGTAGCCGACGGCAAGGGCGGCCTCGGCAACGTTGTGGTTCCCCTGTTGTAGTAGGTCCATGGCGCGTTGGAGGCGCAGACGGATGAGTAATCCAAGGGGAGGCATACCGGTTTGACGGCGGCAGAGTTCCGTGAAATGCGGGATGCTCAGGTGCGCGGCACGTGCCAGTTCGTCGAGCGTCCACGGATGCGGGAGATCCTCGCGCATGGCGGCCAGCACTTTCAACAGGCGGTTTTCCCCGTGATTCGCACGGGAGCCGGGGGCACGCATATACACCCTGGCCAAGCCCAACAACCGGGCGAACGCGGTGGTAAGACCGGTCATCGATGCCTCGCCGAACCCGTGCTTGGCATGCCGGAAGGTATCTTCAAATGCCTCGATCATAACGGCGGGTTCGGTCACCGAAATCACCGGCCCGGCGGATGATACGCCGAGGGTCCCGAGGTAATCATCCGCCCGCAGGCCGCGGAAGTGAATCCAGAAGATCGTCCATGGCGTAACTGGGCTGGCGCGGTAAACGTGGCGCTCCCGCGGAGGGAGAAACAACAGGTCCCCGGGACTGAGTTTCCAATCGCGATCTCCAAGGGTGCAGCAACCGCTGCCCGATGTGCATGCGATCAGGATGTGTTGGGAAGTGCCCTGCTTGCGCTCGACGAAATGCCCGCCGGCCGCAGAGAAGGCTCCAATGTGGGTGACGCACAAGTCCCGGGTGACAGCACTGCGCGCCGCCTGCATGACAATGGCGGGCGGAATGATCACCAAACGCTGGCCGGGGAAACCTTCCGGTCGTTTCTGCGGGATGTCGCTTTTCATCTAGCGGTTTATTGGCTGGAAAACCGAGCATCGTCCATGAATTCCATCCGATATTCCATGGCGGCGAAGGTTTGGAGTTTGGTATTTTCACAGGGTTCCCAATCACTCTTGTATGAACATCGCACCTCAGGACCTTGTTGTATTCGTCGGATTCTTCGTGATTGTCATCGGACTCAGTGTGTGGAAAAGCCGCAAGGCGAAAGGGCATGCGGAGGACAGTTCGGATTTCTTCCTCGCCGGGCGCGGGCTGACCTGGCCCTTGATCGGAATTTCGATCGTAGCGGCTAACATTTCCACCGAACAAATGGTCGGCATGGCTGGGCAGGCGGCGGGTTCGACGGGGTTGGCGGTGAGTTGCTGGCAGTTGCTGGGCTCGGTGTTCATCGTCATCATTTCCATGACCCTGTTGCCGAAGTTCCTGCGGGCAGGGATTTACACAATGCCGGAGTATCTCGAATACCGCTACAACCCGGCTGCCCGCGGGATTATGGCGGTGCTCACGGTGGTGATCTACGCGGTGGTGATGCTGCCTGCCGTGCTATACTCGGGCGGCGTGACGCTGCGCGCAATCACCGGCATGGAACTGACCCGGGCGGTGTGGCTGATCGGCCTGATCGGTGCGGGCTACTCGACGGTGGGCGGTTTGAAAGCGATCGCCTGGGCGGATCTCGTGCAGGGCCTGGCCTTGCTGGCGGGAGGCATGTTGATCTTTTTCCTCGGTCTGGACGCCATCGGCGGCTGGGACAAGTTCGCCGAGTTCAATAGGCCGAAACTCCATATGGTGATGCCTGCCGATAACAAGGATCTGCCATGGACGGGCGTAGCTGGCGGGATGTGGATCGTGATGATCTATTACTGCGGGCTCAACCAATTCATCGTGCAGCGCAACCTCGCGGCAAAATCGCTGAAGCACGGCCAGCTAGGCATGATTTTTGCCGGCGGGTTGTGGCTGTTAGTGCCCTTCGCAATGGTGATGCCGGGGCTCATGGCGCAACAACTCTACGGCGCACAACTCGCGGAAAAAACCGACGCGGCGTTTCCCACCATGGTCACCCAACTGGTGTCGCCCGGTATCCGCGGGTTCATCTATGCCGCCATCGCCGGAGCAGTGACCAGCACGCTGGCTTCGCTGCTCAACTCGGCATCGACGATCGGCACGATGGATGTCTATCGAAGGATGTTTCACAGCGGCGCTTCACAGGGGCAACTGGTCTGGCTCGGGCGCGGACTCACGCTGGCTTTCGTGATCGCGGGCTGTGCCATCGCGCCGGTGCTCGATGACCCGAAATTCGGAGGTGTGTTCCAATACATCCAGCAATTCCAAGGCTACATCTGGCCCGGCGTCGTGGCGGCGTTCATCATGCCCTTCGTCCTGCCAAAAGTTCCCGGAGCGGCAGGGGCCGTGGCCTTGCTATCCGGTCCGGCGGCTTATGCACTCCTCCAGTTCACCACCAGGACGGAAACGCGGCCATGGGGGCATGACCTCCATTTCCTGCTTCAGGTCCTGATCGCCTTCCTCATCGTGGCTGCGGCCATGTCCGTGATGACCTTGTTCTCGCCATTGGCCAAAGCGAAGGAGCTGCCCGTTCGTCAGGAAATCAGCCTGCACACCGAGCCGGTGGTCAAGCTCGCGGGGGCGCTCGTCATTCTGGGCGTCATCGCGTTCTTTATCATCTTCTGGTGAGGCCGTGTTTCATCATATCAATCACATCAGGAATCATGTCGGTCATTGCCAAAATCGAAGCGCGCGTCATCCCCACTTATCCGGTGGGAACGCCGGAGAAGAACCCGGTGTTCTTCGAGAAACGCGTCTATCAGGGATCTTCCGGCAAGGTCTATCCACTGCCATTCATCGACAAGGTGTTCGATAAGCCGCAGCCGGTTTCCTATCAGTCGGTGCGCCTGGAAAACGAATTCGTGCGCCTGGTGATGCTGCCCGAGATCGGCGGGCGGATCTTCACCGGGCAGGACAAGACGAACCACGACTACGATTTCTTCTACCGCCAGGATGTGATCAAGCCGGCGCTCGTCGGCCTGGCTGGCCCGTGGATATCAGGTGGCGTCGAGTTCAATTGGCCGCAACACCACCGCCCGGGGACCTTCATGCCCTGCGATGTGTTCATCGAGGAGGAGGACGACGGAGCCCGCACCGTGTGGATGAGCGAGCACGATCCGCTCAAGCGCCTCAAGGGCATGCACGGCATCCGCCTGCGGCCGGGATCCTCATTGATCGAGCTGCGGGCAAGGCTCTACAACCGCACCCCCTTCACGCAAACCTTTCTCTGGTGGGCGAATGTGGCGGCAATGGTGCATGATCAATACCAATCGTTTTTCCCGCCGGATGTGCGTTTCGTGGCGGACCATGCGGTGCGGGCGATGTCCTCGTTTCCCGAGGCCATCAACCCGTATTATGGCGTGGACTATCAGAACCGGCCCGGCGCCAACGACTTGACATGGTATAAGAACATCCCTGTTCCGACGAGTTACATGATCTGCCAGACAGACTTCGATTTTCTCGGCGGCTACGATTACAAGGCGGGCGGCGGATTCGTGCATGTGGCGGACCGGAACCTTGCTCCGGGGAAGAAACAATGGACATGGGGAGACCACGCGTTCGGTCACGCGTGGGACCGCGAGCTCACGGATGCCAACGGCCCCTACATCGAGTTGATGACGGGGGTTTTCACCGACAACCAACCGGATTTCTCTTACCTCTCGCCTTACGAAACGAAGACCTTTTCGCAGTATTGGTGGCCGATCCAGGGCATCGGCCCCGTCCAGCAGGC
Source organism: Akkermansiaceae bacterium (assembly GCA_947491475.1). Lineage (GTDB taxonomy): Bacteria > Verrucomicrobiota > Verrucomicrobiia > Verrucomicrobiales > Akkermansiaceae > Luteolibacter. The sequence goes on from CANLKN010000139.1 coordinate 5,815, forward strand.
GAACCAGAAGGCGGCGCTGCGCATGGTGCTGCGGGAAGACCGGACGATCGAGCTGGGACTATGCGTTTCGGAAGCTGTGAAAGACGGCAGGATCACCCTCCTGCGTGGCGGGGAAATCCTGTTTGAGAAGGAATTCTCACTGGCACCGGGCGAGGCGTGGACCGATCAACAGCTGAAGTTTGCTGGAGAAAACCCGGCGGAACTGAGGGTGATCGTGGTGAATGCCGACGGATCGCCGCTACTGACCTATCAGCCTGTGGACGAGTCCCAACTGCCCCGCAAGCGTGAGGTGGCGTCCGAACCACTGGCACCGGAAGAGATGGATTCCGCGGACGAATTGTATTTCACCGGCGAGCATCTGGAACTCTACCGGCATCCGACGCGCGCGCCCGAGCTTTATTGGCAGGAGGCGCTGCGCCGAGATGATGGGGATGCCCGCTGCAACATTGGAATGGGGCGCAAGGCCCTTGGCCGCGGACAACTTCAGGTGGCAGAGCGCTATTTGCATAAGGCAATCGCGCGGCTCACGCGCCGCCATCCGAATCCGAAAACAGGCGAGGCGCACTATTTCCTCGGGCTGAGCCTGCTTTTCCAAGAACGTCTGGATGAGGCATACACCACTCTATCAAAAGCGACATGGAACCAGGCTTGGCGGAGTGCCGCGCATTACCATCTCGCGTGCATCGACTGCCGGAACCACGCATTCGCATCCGCCGCAGCCCATCTCGCGGAGTCAAGCGTGGTCAACGGCGATCATCACAAGGCCCCGATTCTGAGATCGATTCTGTTGCGAATGGAGAATGACGACAAGGCACTTGCGATCCTGCGCGGTATTCTTGATGCCGATCCGCTCGATCATTGGGCACGCCATGAGATGATGCTCGGCGGAAAGATCACCGCGCAGGAGTTTCTGCAAAGCTGTCGCAATGACGCACAGACGATCCTCGATTTGGTATTCGACTATGCGGATGCCGGTTTTTACGCCACTGCGGCGGATTTGCTGAACCTGCATTTGGAAAACAATGTGGAACCCTCCGCCGTGCCAAATCCGCTCTCGCGGGCGGTTGTTAGTCGTTATGTTCTCGCATGGCTGAAGCAAGATTCCGCGATTCTGGAAGAGGCTCGCAAGCAAGCACCAGACTACTTTTTCCCATCCAGACTGCATGAACAGCTTGTCCTGGAATGGGCCATTCAACAACCTGGCCCGGACCCCGTGGCTGCCTATGGTTTGGGAAACCTGTATTTCGACGTTGAGCGCCACGACGATGCCCTCGCCGTATGGGAGAGAGCCGTGGCAGATGGCGCGGCTTTCGCCACCGTCTTTCGCAACCTCGGGATCGGAATCTGGAACAAGCGACGCGATGGCAACGCCGCCCGAAACTGTTACCTCAACGCTCTTGCGCATGATCCTGCCGATCCGCGCCTGATCTCGGAATACGACCAGCTTTGCTTGAAGCTGAATGATCCGCTTGCGGATCGTCTCGCATTTTTGGAAAAGCACGGCGATCTTGTGGAGCAACGCGACGATTGCACGGTGGCACTCGCCGCCTTGTATAACCTAACCGGTAATCCAGGGAAGGCGCTCGATATGGTTGTCTCCCGGCGCTTTCATCCGTGGGAAGGCGGAGAGGGAAGCGTGCTCCGCCAGTTCACCACCGCGCACTTGTTATTAGGCAGGAAGGAACTGCAAGCCGGGGACGCGGAATCCGCCCTGCGCCACTTCACGGGAGCAATGGATACGCCGGATAGTCTGGGCGAAGCCTATCATTTGCTTCAGGCAAAGACGGATGTGAACTACTGGATCGGCCGGGCATTGAAGGCGCTGGGGCGCACCACCGAAGCGCACGAACATTTCGCACGATCCGCAGCCGAGAATGGTGATTTTTCCGAAATGGCGGTCACAGCGCACAGCCCGCTGAGCTTCTACCGTGGGCTTTCCCTGCTGGAAATGGGACGAGAAGATGAGGCTCGTGTCTTGTTCGCTGATCTCAATGCATATGCCGCAACCAAACTCATTCAAACGGCGAAAATCGACTACTTTGCCACTTCGCTGCCGAACCTGTTGGTATTCGACGAGGATCTGCAAGCACGGCGAGACGCGGAAAACCACCTGCTGGTGGCACTCGCATCACACGGCTTGGGCGATAGTGAAGCCGCGCGCACCGCATTGGATAAATCCCTGGCATTCACTCAAACCGACCAACGGGCTGTGGACCTTAGGAACGACCTTACTTCGCAATCTTAGAAGTATCCTTACGACAGGGGCTGTCCAATCACAGGCTCCATCAACACGCCTTTGTAGTGAAGTTCGTTCTCCGTTGGGTTGCAAAAGAGACGCTGGGCTGATAGAGGTAATACCGGTCCAATTCGATCACGGCTGATGATCCGTTGTCACCTGCCGCCCTATACCCAGAGATCCCCCTTGCGGTCTTCGAAGTAGGGTCCTGCTACCCCGTCACCTTTGATCTGCGGTGCCGCCGGCCGAAGAAGACTGAGTGGATAGGGAGGCTGTATCAGTTTGCCTGCCTCGCCGGAATAATTGAACACTAATCCGCTGGCGGGATTCTCCGCGACGACGCGGAACCCCTTAAAGCGATAGCGCTTGTTTTGATCGGTATCGCCCGGTTCACGCTAGCGTCAATGCACCATGGATGCGCTCAGCTGATTTGCAGGCACCTTCACCGACGGCAAATGGACCTTGCCGCATTTGCTTGAAGACGACCACATTGGCCCGGGTTGGTGTTGTGTTGTTCGTAACACCCTACCGAGCGGCAGGGATTTCGATTCAACAGCAGCCCGCTTTTTCTTCTCAAGCTAAGCCGACCTGTGGGATGGCTGTTAGGGTGTTGGTGTGAGAGCCACATCCGGCACCGCGCGGAGTTGGACCGGACCCAGGAGACCGGAGGGCAACAGGGCGTCGGTGGCGGTGTAGAGCTGGGTTTGGGAGAAGGTGAACGGCTTGGCATTCGGATTGCGCAGGTCGCCGATGATCCGGTTGGGCCAGAGGTTGACCACGCGGATTTCCAGATCGTTCGCACCCGCTTTCAGGACGCCGGTGACATCGACCTCATAGGGTGCATGCCACAGGATGCCGAGGTCCTTGTCGTTGACCTTCACGGAGGCAATCACCTCGACTCCGCCCAAATCGAGCACGAGCCGCCGGTTCGCTCCAAGTAGCGCCGGCGGAACGGTGAACTGATTATGATATGTCGCATGACCCGAGAAATAGCGGATGCCTTCCTCCGCATGCTCGCTCCATGAGAT
>CANLKN010000140.1 GCA_947491475.1 Akkermansiaceae bacterium
CGGAAGATCATTTTCGGGGAGTTGCCAGCCTCCAGAGAGGTCCGAGCGACGTCACCGGTCTCCGCTACCCGATAGCTGATGAACGAATGTCTGAGGGCATTCTGACGCCATCCGCCGGGGATCTTCGCTTTCACGGCGACATCACTCAGTGCGCCAGGCGCGTCGGAAATCGGCACAATGAGTCCAGTCGCCTCGCGCCATGGTGCGAGCCATGCCTTGAGGTTGTCAGTCAGCGGAACGAGCCGCCGCGCCGCCGTCTTGGCCTTCTTCCCCGCGATCTCGATGTGGCCGCGATCCCATTTGATGTCCTCCCAATGGAGTCGCTGGATTTCCGCCGACCGGATGCCCGCGAAGGCACCGATGGCCATGAGCGGGAGAATGCGTGCGTGAGCGGCGAGAAGCAGGCGTTCCATTTCCTCAGGCGTGAAGATCTGGATTTCAGTTTCCTGCTCCTTGAACTTCTCCGTTTGCTCGGCGGCGGTCTTGCGGTCGGGATGCAGATACCCTTGCCGCTTGGCGAAGCTGAACATGGTGATGATGTTGCGCCGAATCGTATTCCGGCTCACCGGGCCGAGATGGGTGAGTCCGGTCAGGTAGCGGTTGATGTCCGCGACCGTGAGTTCGCCGATCTCCCCGCCGAGCTTGGCCGCGAATGCCGTGACGTGGAGATTCGCGCCGCTGACATAGGCGGCACTCACGCCCCGGTTTCTCAGAGAGTCAACGAACTCCTCCGCGACTTCGGCCACCATCTTCGGCGGCAGGAGGTCCGTGCGGTTGGTCTGATAGAAGCGCACCGCATCTGCCAGGGGAATCTTGCCTGCTGTCTTGCGGGCGCTCACCCATTCCTCGACGGCGGCGACCAGCTCCACGCCGAACGGCCGGACAATGTTTTCACAGTGACGCAGGATCTCGATGTCCCGGCGTGTGACCTCGTCGCCAAGCGACCAACCATTGGTCAGCCTCACGCTGATCTGCTGGGCGACCATCTTGGCTTCATCGAGGCAGGCGAAGCAGCGCATGCGCCGCCGACCTCCCTCCTTCCAACAAAGCGTGTTCTGGGGGTAGCCGTCCTTGCGGATGATCGGGTAGATCCGAACCGTGGCGGCACCCCTGCCGATGATCACGGTTCGCCATGTTGCGTAGCCGCGGCACGACTTCATGCACTAACATTTCATCCATCATGGGGCTCATGGTGTGGTTTCCTTTCGTTTGTGGGTTGAAAGGCGACCGACACGACGGCCCCCACCGCGGGAGCCTGCCGTGGCGATTGCCAGGTGGGCTCCCGTTTCCGCGGGTGGAACGCGGATGCGGGGAGAGTGGGATCAGTGAGCAGTGGAAGAGCCGGGCGCGGGGTCCGGCGGGCGCTTCAAGCAGCTGCCTGTGTGTGATGTGATGGCGGATCGGCGGTTTCTCCATGGGTCCCCGCCGGAATCGTGACGCGCATCGGCATGATGACGCAGAAGCGGCCGGTGGGGTGACGGCAAATGCCAGGGCTCATTTCATCGGACAGGCAGAGGGTGGAGCCTATTTCGAGAGCATCCGCCAGGTAGCGCGCGTTGAACACGATGACTGGCGGGCTGCCGTGGATTTCGACGGGCACCTGCATGGTGGCGGAGTGGCCGTTGGCGTCGCGGTGGCTCAGGGTGAGTTGGCCGCGCTTGTGCCAGTCGAGGCGCACCGAAGCTTGGTCTTTGCCCAACGAGAGCAGCCAGGCGATGAGCCCGGGTTTGCGGTCGTGCGGGATGACAGCGAGCTGGTCCGCGAACGCCGGGATCACCTGCTTGTGGTTCGGATAGTTGCCAATCAGCGGCTTTGACACCAATTGGTGCCGTCCGCACTTAATGGCAACCCTGCGTTTTTCTTCCTCCTTGTGGTCCATCCAAGTGATGGTGGCCAGGTCGGTGGTGAAATCCGGATGCGATCGGTGAACCTGTGATGGATTTGGACGGTGCACCCTATGGTGGTTCGCGCCATCCGGTGGAGTGTCGTCTGGATGGCAGGTTGTTTGCGCGATTCCATTTGGATATTGGCATGGGCGACATTCAGCGCGAGCCCTGTGAGTGGACGGAACCACGGAACTGGCTTGGATTTGCAGGAATCCCGGTAGGGCGTTTTCCATCGATTTCTCGCGAAGAGCATTTCGCGCAGAAGCTCCATGCCTACACTTTGCATCGCGGAGATCGCTCTAACACCCGGGTGAAGGATCTGATCGATCTTGTGCTATTGATCAACTCAGCCGGCATGGATCAGGAGCGGCTCAAGCGGGACATTGTGGATACTTTCAAGCGGAGGCAAACCCATCCAGTGCCAGGCGCACTGGAGCCGCCGCCCGAATTCTGGGGGCCGGTCTTCGCAAAGCTGGCGGCAGAGTGCGGAATCGACGGCGATATCCGAGCCCAGTTTGGGAGGGTGTACCGTTATTGTAGCGGGATTCTTTAAGGGAAAATTTGTCCGCCATGGAAACCGGGGGAGCAGGTCACCATGGCGGCCTTGTCATGACCCTGGAGGTCATGGGTTACGAGCCTCCTTCTCCTCCTCCGAGTTGTTGGTGATTCTGGTGACGGTTGGAGCCGGGTGACACCGGCATAGCCGCGGCACTTGGCGTTGGCGGTGAAACCGAGACCGAGTTCGCCGCACGCATCGCGCAGGGCTTCAAGATCCCGGATCTGGGTCTGGATGGTGGTGAAGTGGGACATGGTTTTGTTAGATCGTGGATGGTTGATTGTGGATGGTTGATTGAAGAGGAGACGCAAGACACAAGACTTGAAGACACAAGAGCCGTTGGGGGAGCGGATGCCCCGGGCCAACGGCTCTTCTCTTGCGTCTTGGGTCTTGCAGTCTTGCGTCTCTCGGTGGTGTCAGGTGGGGGAAGTGGCTTTCGAGGTGGTGGGATTGGCTTCGTGAGTGGTGGTAGTGGTTTTGTTGGGAGTTGGAGTGGTTGAAAAATCAGGCTGGTGAGGACGAAGTGGGCTTGTTGGAATGGTGATGACGTTCGTGGGAAAGGGGTTGATCGGAGCCGTGGCGCGGGTAAGGTAGCTAAATGACACAGGTAATGGTTCGGATTCCGGAAGCCACACCGGTCGCTTTGGGTCTCAACCCGGAGCGGGTTGGCGAGGCTTTATTGTTGGCGGCCGCCGTGCAGTGGTATGAAAGCGGAAGGCTTTCGAGCGGCGCGGCTGCGGAATTGGCAGGAATGCCCAAGCCGTTGTTTTTGGAGCGGCTTAAGGATTTCGGTGTTTCAACCTTCCGACAGAATGAAGAGGAACTGCGTGAAGAACTCGCGAAGGATAGTTGAATGCCCCAAGGCTCATCCATATTCCTTTCCCATGACCCGCGAAGAAATCATCGATAAGATCCGCAAAGTGGAGGCCCTTTACGCTGGGAGCTCATCGGAGGGTGAAACCAGCGCCGCTGCAGAGGCACTCGACCGCCTGAAAAACCGCCTCGCCACCGCACCCGAGGAAAAGATCGAGTTCAAAATCAGTCTGCCCGATCCCTGGAAGCGCCAGCTCTTCCTCGCACTGGCCCGACGCCACGGACTTTACCCTTATCGGCAGGCACGCCAACGCTACGCCACCGTCATGGTGCGGGACACCCCCACCCACATGAACAAGGTCCTGTGGCCAGAGTTCACCGAATTGGCGAAACTGCTCAACAGCTACCTAGACGAAGCAACCCGTGACATCATTAGCCGCGCCGTCCATGGCGATCTTTCGGAAGCCAAGGAAAACCCCGGTTTGCCAGGCGTTTAGGTTGAGCCAGTTCATGGAGATGGTTGCTTCACCATTTCGATGCCTGACAAGCGTCTCGTCTCGTTGCGGTCCGTGACACTGAGTTTGAGCAGTCCGTTCGTTGAATCCGCGATTACGACGGTTTTGAGCGTATCCGCCTCATCCACCCGCCAGTTGGCAAAGTTTTCCAACTTGCCCCCTTGGTCGATGAAGGAGGAGGAAAACTGGGTGATGAAGCCATCCCGGAATCCTTTCTGATCTGCCTCCGTTTTGTAGGTGACATACTTGGCTCCGACATTGACGCTGAAGGATTGAAGCGTCTTCCAATCGATCTTCGGATCGACCGTGGCGTCTCCCCGCGCAAGCATTTCAAACGTCTCCTTGGCGAATGCGATATCCGCGACTCCTGTATTGGCGGTAGTGCCGGCATGTTTCCCTCGACACGAGGTCAGGGCGACTAAAGCGGTGATTCCCGCGATTATGAGAGATGCTGTTTTCATGGTTATGCTCCTATTTTTGACGAAATCGTATCTATTCAAGCGGGAGTGAATGGTCACGGGGCCGAACTCGCTGAGTTCGTGCGGGCGGAATTGGTTGTTGTGATGATGAGCGTTCCGCTGAACAGAGTCGCCGCGATTGCCTTCCTGAGTTTATTTTTTCGTGCACATTCTCTCCGAATGGGCGGCCACCCTGCTATGGGGTATATCCCTACGAAACCGTCACCCACCGAGGACACCAATTCCACCGTTTTTCAGGAAGTTGACCACACAACGCACCAGCGGCGATTCGAACTCCATCATCGTGTGCCAGGACAGGGTCATGATGTTGGGGCGGCCCGCACCAACAAGCGGTGGAAATATACCCAGAGGGAAATGGGCCAAATTCGACACCGTGTCGAATTTGGGCAGACACCGGAAAGTTGGTGTTCTGAAATCCTAATTCTTCGATTCCGCGCACTGGGTGCCAGTGCCAAGTAGCTGAGCCGTCAAATGCTCATATACGACCACTACCCGGCAGCGTGCGGCCCTCGCCGAAGTATTTCTCACTCCGGTAACGCAGCCAGACACGCAGCACCTGCGGCACCTTCTCGCGTTCCGCGTCGCTGAGCGATTCATAGAGCGCCAAAGCCTTCTCCCGCTCACCGCGGCAGGCGCGGTTGTTGTGCGCGTCCCAGTAGCTCCGCGCCACGCGGATCCGGCGGCAGGTTTCCTTGATCAAGGCTGCGCCGGTGAGTGGTTTGTCGTCGATTTTTTTGCGCACGGCTCAGTTTCTACAGCAACAATTTCAAGCCACCAGGCACCTTGAAACGCTTCTTCTCCGGCGGCAGGTAATCGCGGATCACAGAGCGGAAATGAGTGATCCAAGGCGGCACACAAGCCTGCGGCGAATGAAATTTTCCCCTCGTGGGGAATACGACCGTCCTGCGGCGCTTCATGCAGTGGCTGGTCAGAGGAGGTGACGTGAGCGGGGTTTGACGAATTGTCCGCCCCTACCGCTTCACGCCTGTCGGCGGCGGACCCGGCACCCGTGTGACACCCTGGCATTTGCCGCTCCCGCTGCTGCTGCCAGTGACCCGGCCGGAGGCGTCGCGCTGCGTGCCGGCAAAGGATCCGGACGGGCTGCCGCTGGTGGTTTGGCTGCCGGTCAGACGGCCGGTGGCGTCCCGAAACTGGGTGCGGGTGCTGGTTCCGGCGGCCTTGCTCGTATCGGCGCTGCCTGCCATTCGCCCGCTGGCATCCCGATAGGTGGTGCGGGAATGGTTGGATGTATTGCCCTGGGTCGTCGCCGAGCCTGTCATCCGGCCGCCTGCATCGCGGTAGGTGGTTTGCGAGTTGCCGCCGGAGGTCGGCCGGGTGGTGGCAGTGCCGGTGATTCTGCCCGATGCATCCCGGATCACGGCCCGTTCGGTTCCGCCCGCTTGTTTCTGGCGCTCGATGGTCTGGACAACCCGCCCGGATGAATCACGGACCACTTCCCTGCAGGTCTGGGCCGAGAGCATGGTGGCTAGGGACAATGAGAACAGGGCCGGGAGGAGGATCGCTTTCATGTGGATTTGGACCATCTGAGGCCGAAATTCATTCAATTCAGCCTCCCATGAAAAAAAATCCAAATTTCTATACCCACCCCCCACATTTGTCCCACCCCTTGTGGTAGAAAGTGGATCGTCATGACCACCCAAGCCCCGCAAACCCTCGGTCACGATCCGTTCAAACCAACCAAAACCATCCCATGAAAAATCCCAAATTTCCTCCATTCGCCCACATCCATGCACTTCGATGACTTCGCTGCCTTGGTCTTGAGCACCTCCGAACCCGTGATCCTGGTCGAAGGTCGCCGCTCCATTCCGGAAACTTCCGCCCGCAGCGCAAGGCGGGTCGCAGCCATGCTCGCCCGGCGCTTCCCCTGTCTCCGCTTCCGCTCCGGCAACGCCACCGGGGCCGACGAGGCATTCGCCGCAGGTGTCATCGCCACAGCACCCGAACGCCTCGAAATCATCGCTCCCTATGCCAGTCACCGCCGGCGCGAGCGCCACCCGCTCGTCCGCTACGATTCGCCCGAATCACTCGATCCTGTCACGCTCGCGGAAATCCAGGCCCTCACCATCGCCGCCACTCCCGCCAACCACGGCTTGATGAAATGTTACGGCCGTGGAGGTCGCGCCGGTGCCCAAGCCGCCTGCCTGATCCGCGACACGATGAAAGTCGCCGGCTGGGGAAAGTCGGCGCGCCAAGGCAGTCACGCCCTACCCCCACCCATCGCCGCCTTGTTCTGGATTGATCCTGCCCACCCCGAGTCCGGTGGCTCTGGCCACACCATCCGCGCCTGCCGCCTCACTGGCGTGCCAGTGGTCTTCCAAAACCACTGGGAAACCTGGCTGAACTCCGAACCCTGACCTTCACACCCCAAATGGAAACCTTCGCTCCCGGCGACCGCGTAGTCGCCATCAACACCGACTTGTCCAGCCCGATCTGCGGGCCTGCGAACCCGGATCGGCATCCCTTCCTTTTCCCCGACGGCCCGCTCCGCAAGGACGTGATCTATCATGTTGCCTCCGTGTCAGTTTCCAAGGACGGCAACCAGGGCCTCCACCTCACCGGAATGCGCGTGTTCTGGGGACCTGAGGAAATTCCATGGAACTCCTCCCGCTTCCGCAAGGTGGACACGCTCAAGGGCCACGCACCGAAGAAACGCCGGCGCAAGCAACCGGTCACAGCCACTCCCCTCGTCACTGCCTCTTAACCTGAACTCCACCCTCAATCCCACCAAGCCATGGCATTCTTCAAACAGGTCAAAAAACCATCGCAGGACATGGACGATTGCGAGCATCTCTCAAACCTCGGTGACGACCCGGAGGTGTGGGAGGACCTCGACGATGAGGAACTGAAACAGGTCATCGGCGTGAAGTTCATCGAGTATGGGGCGACCCAGGACGGCGCGCGCATCCCGGGCCTGTTCGCGCTCTACCGCCATGCGATGGAACGCCTCGAAGTGAGCGAGCGCCGGGAAATGCTCACCGAGTTCAGCGGCATGATCGAGCAGAACGGTGGATTGGGCCATATGGGCCTGATGATGTTTCTGGTGGCCGACACCGATCCCGGCATCCGCTCGTCGGCCGCGCTCAGCCTGTCGGTGCTGTATGATCCTTCCCAAGAAGGGCAGGACGAACTGGCGGGGCCACGCTTCGTGATCCACAACCTCATAAATTACGATGGCGGCGACCCGGGCCAAGGTGCCGCGCTCGGCGGCGTCCTGCTGCTCGGCGACAAGCGGATCATACCCCTGCTGGCGGAGGTCTGGGACGACCTCTCCGAGGAGGCGCAGTTGGAAATGACCGCCGCCAAGTCCGGCTTCGTCTCCGAAGGGGTGGTGGAATTCTGGCTCGACCGGCTGGAAGAGGGTTGCAGCGAGTCGGTGTTCGGATCGGCGGTGGCGGCCATCGCCAAGATGCCGGCCATCGCCCAAGTGCCATTCGTTCTGGATGTCGAGCGCCTGCTGCCCGCCTACGCCGGCGGCGAACCGATGAAGCTGCTGCGCCGCACCTCATTCGCCGACTACCTGGAGGAAATCCGCCCGCGGCTGGAGGCGCTGGAGGCTGAGGAGTCGGAACCGAAGGTCATCCCGCGGATCTTCGAAATCTGGGAAAACCCGGAGGCTTTATTTGGAGCGTTTGGTGCCGAAAACTAATCAGATTTTGCTCATCTTCCTGCGTAGCCGCTTTCTCCTTTCCCGCTATCAGATTTCCCGCTTTTCTAGCCACATGCCAATTATGCCGGAAATGCAGAGTCCATTTGCAGTCAGACCAGACCTGAATTCATCTCCGGCCAACTCATCTGCACCCTCGCACTTAAAAATGCAAAATCCCGTGAATCTTCCATGAGCCGCCCCGGATCAGATCTTTTCATCGTCGATAACAGCGACTCCGACTGGAAGGTCCATCGTTACCTGTTTGATTGGTGCCGTCTCTCCAAAGCCATCGACGTGGCAACCGGCTTTTTCGAAATCGGAGGTCTTCTCGCCTTGGATGGAGCGTGGCAGACGGTCCCGAAGATCCGCATTTTGATGGGAGACGAAATCTCCAAACGCACCAAGAAAGCATTCGCCGACGGCTTGGCGGCGATCTCACAGCGCCTGGACAGCAGCATCGAGGCAGAGAAACGAAAAGATGATTTTCTGAAAGGAGTGCCGGCCATCGTTGAAGCTCTGGCCAGCGGTCAAATCCAGTGCCGCGTCTATCGAAAGGACAAGTTCCATGCGAAGGCATACATCACGCATGCGGAAATGGAAGTGGTCGGCTCCGCAGCCTTGGTCGGTTCATCCAACCTCACCTATCCCGGCCTCTGCGATAACGTCGAATTAAACGTGCAAATCACGGGCGCTCAGGTGTCCGCGTTGCAGGAGTGGTATGACCGGCATTGGGAAGACGCGGAGGATGTCACTCTTGATATTTTTAGAGTGATGGAAAGGCACACGAAAGACAGAACGCCGTTCGAAGTGTGGGCCAAGGCGCTTTTCGAATACGCCAAGGACCGCGGTCCCAGCCCGGACCAATGGGACCAGGAACTTTCCGTCATTTTCCCGCAGCTCGCGAAATACCAACGGGATGCCTACAAGAACCTC
>CANLKN010000141.1 GCA_947491475.1 Akkermansiaceae bacterium
CGACTCCCGACCCCTATTCCGCAAACAGCCGCTTGACCGGCCCTCCGCCGGGCAGGACTCGCTTTTCATGACCCTTTGCCAAAAGCAAAGGGTCTTTGCATCAGGAAAATGAATCCATTCCCGCGGCACAATCACCTTGCCAACCACCAGCTCAACCCAGCAGAAAACACCCATCCGAAGTGGTGCACTTTGAAGTGATTACAGGTGGTGCATTTTGAAGTGATCGGTGACATTTTCGCCTACTGGATGGTCGGCCTGCCCATCGCGGTGCTGCTTTCCATGAAATTTGAGCTCGGTGCCGTGGGCGTTTGGAGCGGGCTGGCGGTGGGGCTTTTCGTGGCGTGCGTCACGCTCGCCCCGCGCCTTTGGAAAATGACGGTGCCCGCAGTTGCTAACCCGGATCGCACCTGAGGAGGATGCGCGCTCGGTTGTGGGGATGGAAAACTACCAATGCAGCCAACGCCTGGCGATGTGCTCGTGGAGTTGCCGCGTGAGTATGAAAGCAAGGCCTGGGCAAAAAAAAATCCACCCCTCAACACAAGGGGTGGATCAGCAACCAATATCTAACTACCGATTAGAAGGAATACTGGAGTCCAAGTGCGATGCCCAGATCTTTTTCGAGAGCGGAATCACCAACGACTTGCGTTTCAACGGAAAGGGTCGCAGCGACATTTTCATTGAACTGATATCCAACATAGGCTTCAATAGCGCCTACATCTTCGCCTGGAACAGCTAGACTGGGTAGAGCACCGGGAGGAGCGATAGCACCGATGAGAGCATCGGCGAGGTTAAGTACAGAAGAGGTGTGCATCGAGAAAAGATGGTTATACGTCAGTCCTCCAAAGAATTGACCCGAACGGTATTTGATTCCAGCTTCGGCCAATAGACCCTCAGAAGAAGCAGTGATACCCTGAAGGTCAAGTCCAAGATACCCATAACCCAGTCCACCGACCAGCGAGAAACCCTGTTCCAGCTCGTGGGTGTAGTTCACGAGCACCCGAGTGTCTGTGAAGCTGAAATCGGCAGAGAGCAAACCAGCAACGTCGACAGTGCCGAAAGTTTCCTCAAAGCTTCCATTTATCGAGAAACCGTGTGACAGAGCCACACCGCCCTCTACTTTGTAACCGGTGGTGTTTTCACTGCCGCCGAGTAGTGCGGGGAGTGACCATTCGTTGTAAACGCCGCTCACACCCAGATAAGGGCTGATTTCTGCTGCTGTCGAGGAACTAGCAGTTGGTGCAGTGGCGAGTGTGTCACCAGCATGTGCCATGGCGCATGTGAGGACTGTTGCGGATAGGGTAGCGATGTAGTATTTGTTTTTCATTGTTTTAGCTGTGGTTTTCGTGTCAGACTGCCGCTCGGCTTTTTCCTAGAAAGTGTTTTTGACTGTCTATTAGTTGGCCAAGCTTGTAATCAGAACGATTACAAAAAAAGCCGCTGTGACAAGCGCTGACAAGCACAATCGCAACTTGCTGCTAGTAATTTGCTTTCTGCGGGAGGCCCCTGAAAGAGCCATTGGACCGGACCGGAGGGCGGGGAAATGGGGGTTGATCCAGTGCGGGGTGAAGAGCTGGGTGACGGCGGGGATGTCCTCGGTGGGCACGGCGCTCTTGCGAGCCATAACGGTATCCTTTTTCTCGGAGATGTAGAACTGGTAGAGCCAGCCGAGGATTTCCACGTTGGCGCGGGATTTGCCGGAGGCGTCGGTTTCCAGGCAGTCGGCATCGGTGATCTCGGTGCGAAAGCCTTCGGCGACGGAGGTGGCGGTGAGCAGGTCGTCGGGGAGAAGGAGTTCGGATTCGTCATTGAGCTTGTCGAAGACGTCGGGGAGCAGGGTGTGATAGAAGCGGCAGGCGGCGAGGATGAGGCCGCGGTAGGCCTCGCCCTGGGTATCGGCCCCGGCAATGGCTGTGGGCAGGCGGCCGTCGAGCAGGTCGTTGAGGCGCTTGAGGTCGGTGTGGGGGTTGAGTTCCGCAGGCAGTGAGCCCGTGCGGAGGAGCTTGAGGATTTCCGGCTGGGTTTCCTCCGGTGTGGCCGGGGTTAGGACGCGAGCCTTGAACGGGTGCCAGCCTTGGGCATCGAGGAAGCGCAAGGCGGCAAGGCGGTTGAACCAAGTATAAGCAACGCGCTCAACGAGAGCGGCGCGCCCCTTCCCTGCTTCCTTGCGTAGCGATGCTACCTGCCCGGCAGCCTGGCGGAGGTCCGGCGTATCAGCGGTGAGCACGTAGTCGAGCTTGCGCCCGACGGCCTCCATGAGCTGGGTGCGGACAGCGGGTGCGAAAGATTTAAGGGAGGAGGTGTTCATGCGGCGGATTCTTCGGGAACGACGCGGATTTTGCTGACGCCGCCCGCCTGTTTTTCAACGATGATTTGGGTGCTGATCCGCTCCTTGAGCAAGCCGACATGCGAGATGACGCCGACGGTTTTGTGGTTTTGACGGAGGCTTTCCAAGGCGGCAATAGCGACTTCGAGGGTATCGGGATCGAGACTGCCAAATCCTTCGTCGATAAACAGGGAGTCGATGCGCACGGTCCGGCCAGCCAGATCCGAAAGGCCGAGCGCCAAGGCCAAGCTGACGAGGAAGCTTTCGCCTCCTGATAGGCTGGCCATTGGCCGCCTGACCCCCGCTTGATCGAGATCTTCGATCTGGAGATTCAACGCTTCCTCATGGTCACGACAAATGCGGTAGCGGTCGCTGAGTCGGACGAGGTGGCGGTTTGCGTGGCGGATTAGGATGTCGAGGGAAATGGACTGAGCGTATTTGCGGAACTTGCCGCCATCGTGCGAACCGATGAGTTCCCGAAGTTTTCGCCACACGCCCAGGGCCTTCCGTTCCTGCTCCAACTGTTTGTCCGTCTCCTCCCGGAGTTTGCGGTTGTCGGTGTCGGTTTTGAGTTGGTTGCGGCGTGTTGTCTGGTCCTCCAGAAGTTTGTCCCGTTCCTTTTTCCGCGTGGCTTGGCTGGACTTGAAAGTTTCCGCCTCCTCTCCGGTGAGCACTTTTTCGGCGAGAAGTTTTGCAATCTCCTCACGAGCTTGCTTGATCAGCGCCTTCGCCGCTGTAGTGCGTTCGCCCAGTTGCTTGTCGATGGCATCCAGGCGTTCGGCCTCAATGGCTGGCAGTCTGGCAAGTTTGAGTTTTTCGAGCGTATTGAACTCGGAAGTGGCCGCCGAATTTTCGAGCGGCTGTTTGATCTTTGATAGATCGGTGGACACATCGGATTCGTCTTTCTTGCGATCTCCGGCTTGGTTGCGAGTGGCGTTTTCCTCGATCACGGACTCGGAGTAAGCGTCTTCCGCATCACTCACAGACGGGATGTCACCAAGCGCGATGGTAACAGCCTCCGCATCTTCGGGCATGGGTGGTAGTTTGCTGGTTTTGTTTTCCAACACCCCAGCCTCCTTCGCCGCTGCCGTAGCTTTGCCTTCCGCTTCCTTGACGGCATCCTCTGCCTTTTTCAGATTACCGAGCTGGGCGCGATAGTCTTGCTCTCTTTTCTGAAGGTCTTTGCGCAGTTCATCCTCCGCGCCGGGTAATGGAATAGTGACAGCTAGAGGCCGCAGCTTGTCTGCCAGTTCCTCGGTGATTTTCTCCCGTTTCCGCAGGGAGCCTAGCGGCTTTTCGCGATCTGCTTCCAATCTCTTCAGCGTGCGATCCAGGGTTTGATATGCATCACGCACCTTCCCGAGTTTTTCATCGGCAAGGTTCACTTCGTTTTCGAGTTTGGCAATCTCATCGCTGGGAACCGCTCCTTCGGCGTAGGGGTGATCAAGTGCTCCGCAGAGCGGACAAGCTTCCCCCTCCCGGAGGTTGTGCCGATGGTCTTCAAGTTTGGCGATCAGTTTGGCCTTCTCCAGATGATCCTTGCGCAAGTCGAATTGTTTTTTCGCCTCACTACCATCTTCCGCAAGTGCTTGCCGCCGGTCTTTTGCCTTACTGAGGAACCCATCAAGCATACCGGCAAGTTCAGACTCCTGACCGGTCCTCGCATCATCGAGCAGCTCGGTGGCCGCCTCGGGCAATATCTCTGTTGCCGCATCCTTCCAATCCGTCCAAGCATCATCGAATGTCTCACGCACATTCTTCAAATCCCCAATTGCAGCGGCAAGTTCTCCCACCTGATTCGCCAACTCGGCATCCTGTTGATGCTCGTTGATCCATGTCTGTGCTGAGGAAACCGCTGTTGTGCCTTCTTTGATGGCATCGCGTGCTTTGTTTTCCGCAACCTGGCAGTCCTCCAGTGCTTTTTCAGTGGCTGCCCTAAGAACGCGGTTTGCCCGGGCTAAGGCTTTCTTTGCATTCTCGTGCTTTTCTGCCGCCTCGCGGTGGTTTTGAGATGCGGTTTTCAGGGACTTCTCTGCGGCTTCGAGACGCCCGAGATCTCCAGCAAATGGGGTGGTCAAACGGTGCAGCCGCAGACGTTCAAGGTCCACTTCGGCTGCCTTGCATGCCGTATCAATTTTACCCAACTCTTCATCAGCTTTCCGCTCGTTGGTTCGCGCAGTCTGAAGCGCGTTGATTTTCTCAAGCATGCGCCCGGCTTCTTCGAATTCCTTATCGAGTTGTTCCCGCCGCTCTTCGCCGGACCTGATGAGTTGATCGAGTTCTCCGCGGGCCTCATCTTCCAGAATCTGAATTTGTTGCAAACCAGCCTCCTTCGCCTGCAGATCATTCTCCATCCGGTTGGCTTCTCTATGGGCGATCAGCCCGAGCCGCGTGTAAATCTCCGTGCCCGTGAGGCTTTCCAGCAGGGCGGCACGTTCGTCCGCTTTGGCCTTTAAAAATCTGGCAAAATCGCCCTGTGCGAGCAGAGCACTGCGAAGGAAACGATCATAGTTGAGTCCCAGCAACTCCTCGATTTTCTTCTCGGCCTCCGTGACCATCTGTGCAAGCGGCTGCCCGACCGCGTCGTAAATGTAGCGTTTCGGCGGTTGGAGCGCGCCGTCAGATTTGTTGCGGGCACGGCGTCTTTCCCATACGGCGCGAAATACTCCGGACGGCACTTCAAACTCAACCTCCGCACTGCACTGCCCGCAATGGCGAGACATCACATGCTCGGGGTTCGATTCGTTACCGTAGCGCGCGGCCTTGCCATAGAGCGCAAGCGTGACGGCATCGAGGAGGGTCGTTTTTCCAGCGCCCGTCGGGCCGGTAATCGCAAAAAGCCCCGCGCTGGCAAGCGGTTCCTTGGTGAGGTCAACGAGGTGTTCGCCCTTCAGTGAGTTCAGGTTGTTTAAGCGGATGCGGAGAATTTTCATGGCGACACTGACGGTTCGGATTGCTTGTCGAGATCGACCAATACTGCAAAGGCGGTCTTCAGTGATCCGATCTCTTCTTCGCTGAGCTGCTCATGCTCACCCAGCAAGTGCTCGAAAACCCGGACGGGCTGATCGAGCAGGGATTCGATTGCTTCGTCATCAGTCGCCTCACCCACGGTCATTCCGATGATGGGTGCGGACTTTCCTCGTAACACTTTTAAGACATCAAATGCCTTCCCCTCAGACAACGAGCGAACACGCTCGACGAGGTCCTCTTCCAGCGCGGCATCTTCCACTACCACCTCTAACCATGGCCGCAAATCGCCGATAACCGTGTCGAATGGCGCGAGCGCTTTTTCGAGACCGGCCTGGGTGGTGCGGACTTGCGACAGCTTCCGGAAGATAGGAATGGGTATGCTATAATGGTCAAGTCCAGCATCTGTGACATCGAGAATGCGGATCTCTTTGGCATCCTCGGCTTCACTGAAACTCAGCGCGATGGGTGAACCCGCATAGCGAACGCGTCCAGCGCCATCCGTGGCTTGAGGGCGGTGCAAGTGACCAAGCGCCACATAGGAGAATGCTGCGGGAAAACTATCGGACGTCACTGCGCCCAAGCCGCCGATATGGATGTCTCGTTCGCTGTCGGAGGTCGAGGCTCCGACCACGGTCAGGTGACCTGTTGCTATGACAGGGCAGGTCAGGTCTTGCGCGGCCTTTGCCGCTTCCTCGTAGCGGTTCTTGATCCCAGCCACAATCTGATCGCGGATTTCATCAGCCCCCTCGCCGGCTTTGCCGACTCGCAGATCTCGGTCGCGCAGGAACGGAAGCATCGCGATAGCCACGCGGGGGTTGCTTTCATCCGGAAGGATCAAGATTCGTTGCTGCGGATTCTCAGCGAGAAAACCGGTGACATGGACATTCAGCGCGTGGAGCGCCCGTCTGGGTGCTTCGAGTTGTGCAGCTGAGTCGTGGTTGCCGGAAATGACCGCCAGAGCACAGTTTCCCTGCCGGAAAAGCGCAGATACAAAATCGTAGTATCGACCGAGAGCGGACTGCGGTGGATTAGCGCTGTCGAACACATCTCCGGCAAGTATGATAGCATCGACTTCACGCTCTTTCACCACGTCAAGCAGCCAGGCAAGGAATTGCGTGTGCTCCTCGTCGCGGGACTGGTCATTGAGTAGTTTCCCTAAGTGCCAGTCCGCAGTGTGGAGAAGGCGATAGCTCCCAACTGGCTTTGCGAAAATGTTCTGATGTGGTGTCATAGAGCTCAGTCTTCCTTCGCCGCCAGACCCGGGATGGGTTGGACGGCTCCGGTGAATTTGAGGTAGTTGGTCTTCACTCCGTCATCGAGGTCGATTTCGAGGCGGGCTTGGGCGAGGGGGAGGATGACGTTGCGTTCCCAATCCTGGCAGTCCTTGAGGTCTTTCCGCAGCTTCTCGGCTTCTTTGCGGGCGGCGTTCTTTTCTTTGGTGGCGGTCGCCGTGGCCTCGACGTGGACGAGGTGGTTGATACGGGATTCCAACTTCTTGAGGTAGTCGCGGAGGTATTTGTTGAGCAAGGTGTTGCTGCTAGTAATTTGCTTTCTGCGGGAGGCCCCTGAAAGAGCCATTGGACCGGACCGGAGGGCGGGGAAATGGGGGTTGTTGCGGAATGTCTCGCAGCCAGTTCCAGTAGCGGTTGATTTGCGGATTCCGAATCGCCTCACTTCCGAATCCTTCGACATGAAGACCTATCGCACCATTTTCGAATGTTCACCACATCGTTTTCCATCTTCATCAAAGCCTACTTGATTGGCACTGCTAGCCGCTATCCCGACTTGATGCGGCAGAGACTCTACTAGCTTTGCATGTTGAATGAAAAAATGAGCAGCCTCTGACAGAGAGTCCGCCAGCCTATGGAGATCGTTGCGCAATTGTCTGATATGTTCCGGATCGGGAACGGCACGAATCATATCAGCGTGTTCTATGACAAGGAGGGCAGCAATTGCCAGACGTTCGAACCGCACAAAGAATTCCGTATCGACGTATATGTCGCACCCCGGCTCGCCCGGTGTCGGCAGTGTTCCGAGCAGCGTTCCAATCGAGGGATAGTTCTCCCATCTGCTTGAGTACAAGTCTTTTTTCATATAATTTGGTTCATTGGTTGATTTTCGGCTTCATCATTGCGGCGTATGTAAGCAAGGAATGTCGGCGGCGGAGCGGATTTCACCGGCGCGGGGTTGGGGAGCGGGTGCCAGCGTAGCGGTGGGCTTGGGCTCCAGGCTTAGGATCTCCTTGGATTTCGATGTGTTTGTCACGATGGCTCATGTTTTTGTGTTTTTGATGGTTTGAAAAAATTTTTGAGGAACTTGACGTCATTCAGTCAGAGACTCAATCCCACCAGAAAAACCAACTGGTGCAGTCTAGCAGCGCATCAGCAAGTTCGAGGACCGAACCCGTGCCCTGGCTGACGATGTCGCCGCAGTAGAAATACTGCTCACGGGCCAGGCGCATTGCGTCCTTGCGGGTTTGCGGCGGTCTCAACACCCGGCATTCGATAATGCTCTCCTGCAAGACGATCACCTCCGCGCCCCATTCCTCCTGCCAGCGGCGGTGGAGCGCGCATTGGAAGTCGCTATCGCTCCCGCCCCAGCCAAGATGGGCGAACATCTGCCATGGCTCGTCGATGTCCAGCAAGCCGATGTGGACTGTGTGTGGTGGTTTTCTGCTGCAATACAGGTCGAGTTCGTCGTCTCCATCGGTCACCTCGCTTTCCTCGCCGCTTTCCTCGCCAGCTTCCTCCTCCGATCCTTCCTCCAGTTCATCCCCCGTTTCCTGTTCCTCCTCAAGGACCCATGCCTCCTCGGCCGGCTCCTCTTCACGTGGTTCGCCATCGTTTGAGTCGGGAGAGTAGAAGTCGGCGATCATTTCGTCGATATTCATTTTCATGCTTTTGGTGATCGACGTCTTGGGATTTTTCACCCGCGAGCGTCCCTCTGCGATGAAGGTGATGTCGCTGTTTCCACCGAACCATACTGGGTGCAGACCGGTAACGGCTTTCTTGGCCAGTAGCCGGGTCAATTCCTGCAAGGCTTTGTCACCGGGAACTTCGATAATTTTCATGATGGAGTTAGGTGTGTGGTTTTCATGGATCAGGATTTTCCTTCGGCGAGGCAATACAACTCCTTGGCTGGCTGCTAGTAATTTGCTTTCTGCGGGAGGCCCCTGAAAGAGCCATTGGACCGGACCGGAGGGCGGGGAAATGGGGGTTGCGGGGGAAAAGGGGGCGGAAGAGGTGCTTCGGTGGGGCGGTGGGCGGTGTTTCGGTAAGAAAAATTCCCA
>CANLKN010000142.1 GCA_947491475.1 Akkermansiaceae bacterium
AAGCCGCTGGTGGATCGGCTTTCGCTGGCCCTCAGCCTTGAATCCATCCACGATGACCGCGTGCAGATCGCCATCGATGAACTACTGGGAGGTGTGCCATGGTAAAAGGGCTCGACCGCTTCAAAGAACACTTTGCTGCCTACTCGGACCGCTACGTCCTGATCGGCGGCACGGCCTCCAGCCTCAGCATGGAGGAGCTTGGGAGCGAGTTCAGGGCCACCAAGGATCTGGACCTGGTGCTTTGTGTGGAATCCCTCGACCAGGACTTTGCGAAGGTTTTCTGGGAGTTCATTCGCCTGGGCGCATACGAGAACCGTCAGAAGAGCACCGGCAAGCGGCTGTTCTACCGGTTCCATGGCCCCAAGCAGGAGGGCTTTCCTGAGATGCTGGAGTTGTTCGCCCGGGTGCCGGACGCGCTCGATCTCAAGGGGGATACGGGCATCACCCCCATTCCAGTGGATGAGGAAATCTCCAGCCTCTCCGCCATTTTGATGAACGATGATTATTATGGCTTTGTAATGGAACGCCGGACAACGATCGATGGGCTATCCTTGGTCAAGGCGGATGGTCTCATTCCGCTGAAGGCACGTGCCTATGTAGATTTATCTAACCGCAAGGCCGCTGGGGAAGCGGTGGCCTCTAAGAACATCCGCAAGCACAAGAATGACATGATCCGGCTGTTCGCCGTGCTGGATCGGGAAACTGGGATCACTTTGCCCGCCAGCCTGCAAGAGGATCTTGCTGCTGCATTTTTGCTTATGGAGAAGGAGCCGCCGGATCTCAACTCCCTGGGGATTTCCCGCATGTCCTTTGCCGAAGTGCTGGACGAACTGCGACGGTTCTCCCATTTATCTACCAGAACTGAAAACCCGTGATGAGCACCAAGGACACACCTGCCCAGATCCGCCTCGATGAGCGACAGCACGTCGAGAAGCCGCTTCTGGACCAGCTCGCCGGCCTTGGCTGGGAGATCATCGACCTGGATGCCAAGCAGCACCCGGCAGACAGCCACCGCGCCAACTTCACCGAGGTGGTGATGCTACCAGTGCTGCGGGAGCAGTTGAAGGTGATCAACCCGTGGCTGGAGGAGGACCAGGTGGATGAGGTGGTGAAACAGCTCACGGCGAATTTTCCCAGCACCAACCTGCTACAAAACAACCGGCATGTGTTCAACCAGTTGCTGGAAAACACCAGCGTTAGCGAAAACCGCAAGACGGGTGAAAAAAGCCCGTCGGTGAAGTTCATTGATTTCAAGAACCGGGACAACAACCGCTTTGTCGCCGTCTGCCAGTTCAAGATCCGCATCCTCGGCAGCGAGCGCCACATCATCCCGGACATCGTGCTTTTCCTCAACGGGCTGCCCGTGGTGGTGATCGAAGCGAAGTCGCCGAAGGTGAAGGAACCCACTCCCGAAGCCATCGACCAACTGCTGCGCTACAGTGAGCAACGCGGGTCCAAGGGCGAGGGCAGCGCGCCGTTGTTTTTCTACAATCAGTTTGTGGTCACCACTTGCCGCCAAGAGGCGAAGTTCGGAACGATCACCACGCACAACGAAAAGCACTTTTACCGGTGGTCGGATCCGTATCCGCGCACGTTGAACGATCTGGATCATGGAAGCAGCAGCCCGAATGATCAGCAGCGCCTCGTGGCCGGAATGTTGGATCGGGACAATCTTCTGGATCTCATCCGCACGTTCACGATCTACAGCACCAACTCCAAGGGCGAGATGATCAAGGTGGTGGCCCGCTACCAGCAACTCCGCGCGGTGAAGCTGGCGGTGAAGCGTTTGCTCAGTGGCAAGAACCCACGCGAACGCAGCGGCATTATCTGGCACACGCAAGGTTCGGGAAAATCCCTGACGATGATGTTCATGGTGCGGGAAATGTATCGGCATCCCTCGCTCTCGAAGTGGAAGGTCGTTTTCATCACAGACCGCACGCAGTTGGAGCAGCAGCTGGCGGAAACGAGTCAGAGCATTGGTTTCACTGTGAAGCCTGCGGATAGCATCAAGGCGCTCAAGGATTTATTGAGAAGCGATGCCTCGGATCTGGTGATGGCGATGATCCACAAATTCCGGGAGACGGATTTGACGGAGACTTTCCCGGAGCTGAATACCAGCCCCTACATCCTCGTGATGACGGATGAGGCCCATCGCTCGCAGTATTCACGTCTGGCGGCCAATCTGGACAAGGGTATCCCATTGGCGACCCGCATCGGCTATACAGGCACGCCCATCGATAAAACGGAGCGGGTTTTCGGCGACTACATCGACAAATACACGATGCGCCAGGCCATCGCCGATGGGGTGACGCTGGAAATCATTTACGAAGGCCGCACCCACAACGCAGAAGTGCCGGACAAGGCCGGGATGGATGCCAAGTTCGCCGACGTTTTCAGCGACTACAATTTGCAGGAGCGGATGGAGATTCTCGGCTACGGATCACGCGGCGCTTATCTGGAAGCAGATACCACCATCGCGGCGAAGGCCAAGGACATGGTGACACATTACCTGACCCACGTTTTCCCGAACGGCTACAAGGCGCAGATCGTGGCCACTTCCCGCGAGGCTGCCGTGCGCTACAAGAAGCATGTGGATGCGGCGATCACAGAGGCAATCACGGCTTTGGAAACATCGAATCCGATGAAGCTGGATGCGGCCATGCTCAAAAAACTTCAGAGCGACGTGGTGATTTCCGGCAACCACAACGATGCATTGCATCTCACGCCCTTCACGAACGCCTCGAAGCATGAGTCCACGATCAAGAGTTTCAAGCTGCCCTTCGGCAAGGAGGACGAAGGCGTGTGTGGTGACGTGGGTATCGTGATCGTGAATAACATGCTTCTGACGGGATTTGACGCGCCGGTGGAGCAGGTGATGTATCTGGATAAGATCATCGTCGCGCACGGACTGCTGCAAGCCATCGCCCGGGTGAACCGGGTGGGCGGAGATTCCAAGGAAAAGGGCTTCGTGGTGGATTATGTCGGCATCGGCCATCACTTGAAGAAGGCGCTCGATAACTACGACGAGCGGGAGCAGAAGGAAGTGGAGGACGTGCTGAGTTTCCCGGAAGAAGAACTGCGGGAACTGAAGGCCAGCCACGATGCGGTCCTGGCCTTGCTGAAGAAGCACGGCCTAACTGACTTGAGTGATGCGGATGCATTTTTCGATGTGTTCTATGACGAGGACTTGCGCTTCGAGTTCATGAGTCTTTTCAAGAAGTTCACCAAGAATCTGAACCTCGTCTTTCCCGCCAAGGAGGCACTGAACCACATGGGCGACTATCAGTCCCTGGTGGCGATCAACGAAATGGCGGCGAAGCATTTCCGGGACGGCAGGCTGAGCATGAAAGGTATCCCGCCCAAGCTGCGGACGATCACCGATGCGTTCTTGGAATCCCGCGGTATCGACGTGAAGGTGGAGCCGATCTCCATCCTGGATGAAGATTTCCAAAAGGAGGTCAAAAAACATTCCCGCACCAAGACCAAGGCGGCGGAAATCGAACACGCGATACGGCATCACCTCAGTGTAGATCTAAACGATGATCCTGAACTGCAATCCTCTTTTTCTGCGGCTTTGGCAAAGATCCTCGAGGAGTTCGCCAACAACTGGAAGAAGATCTACGAGGAGTTGGAGAAACTCCGCCAGCGCATCGTGAATGCCGGCAAGGAACCCACCTACGGGCTGCACCGGAAAAAGCAGATGCCGATTTACCGGATGCTGAAACGCGAGATTTTTGGTAGTGATGCCGCAAATGAAACTTCAAGAGCCGCTGAAGGAGACACCAATGAAAACGACGCCGTCTGGATGACAGAAGATCCGGTTCTTTATGGAATGAAGGAAGAGGAGCGGATCAGCAAGCTCGTCGCTCTCACACAGCATCTCTATGAAGAGATCGAGCGTGAATTGAAGCTCGTTGGATTCTGGGAAAGCATACCGGCCCGCAACAAGCTAATCGCAGACCTACAGAAGACCATTCTGCAACCCGAGTTCGCGAAGATGCCCGGCCTCATCAATAACCGGAAGCACATCATCAGCCGCTTGATAGAAATCGCCGAGAAAAACCACGACACGATTCTCTACGCCAACTGATGGACTTGAACTACCAGATCGTCCGCTCGCCAAGGCGCAAAAAGCTCACGATCTCTGTCGAGCGCGATCGGTCCATTGTCATCCACGCGCCTGCGGCGGCAACCGATGAGGCGATACGCCAGGTCGTGGATTCCAAACGGCAGTGGTTGTTCGAAAAAGTAAATCACTCTCAAAAGTATCAAGACCGGCCTCATGCCCCCGGCAAGGAGGTGATCAATGGCGAATCCGTTCCTTATCTTGGTCGGGATTATCCTATCGAGATTGCCGAAACGAAAACCGGCGGCGTTGAGTTTTCCCGCCGGTTTATCATCCCCGCAGCCCAGCAGGCGAAGCGGCGTAAGGTGTTGAAGGAGTGGTATGTCAGCCGCGCCACAGAAACCATTCTCCCCCGGGTGAAACGACACGCCAGTGAATTGGGTGTCGAGTTCGGCGAGGTCAAGATCGTGGACAACCGCTACCGCTGGGGTTCCTGCACGGTGAAAGACAACGTGAACTTCAACTGGCGTCTGATTAAAGCGCCGATGTTCGTGATCGACTACGTGATCGTGCATGAACTCGCGCACCTGTTGGAAACAAACCATACCCCACGATTCTGGAACATCGTCCGCGCCAAGGCCCCGTCCACGGAAAAGGCCAAGACATGGCTCAAAGAGCACGGGCAGATATTGGAGGAAGAAGTGTGAGTGATGGTGGTAATGTCGCATTTTTTTACAAAAAGGCGGAAACCACGATACGCCTCAATTCCAGTAAATCATGGTGACAAATTTCTGACGTCCCAACTCCGCAACCTCACTATCGGGCAATCCCGCGAGGAAAAGGCGCGGGCCATTTCTGACCTTCGGCACCCGCCCATAGAATCTGGTATTGCCAATGCGTGATTTGGTATTACCATCATGCGATGACTACCGTCACCGTCAAACTGCCCGATCTGCTCTCTCTCGCGCTTGCACGCGAGGCAAAAGCGCGCGGGGCGCCCAAATCGGAAGTGATACGGGCAAGCCTGCAACAGCAACTCGCGGATCAGGGCGGCGATGATAGAAGCCCGTCCTGCCTCGACTTGGTGGCGGATCTTGTCGGGATTTTCGATGGCCCGAAGGATGCTTCCTCGAACCCAAAACACCTGAACGAGGCTTTGGAGATTTCCTCAACTATCGCCGCAACCGCCGCCAGGTGATACCGGTGATTTGTCCGCCAAGTTTCCGCCAGTGAAATCCAGAGCCACCCACTGGACTACCCCCGCCGACATCAAGGCTCTGCTGCGTCGGCGTTGGCAGCGCGGTGAGATTCTTGCTTCCTCGCTCACTCAAGACCCTTTGTTTCCGCTGCGCTTTTCCATCAAAGGTCCAAGCTCTGCCCAAATCTCCGCCGATTTCGGTGCGGCGAGGGATTGGATTGCCGAATGGGGCAATCAGAAGGTCATTCCAATCGAGTGGCGCGCCTTTTCCCACCGACTTTTTGGCGATAACCAAATGCCGTCCGCCGCCATCATTTCCGACGCGGAATCCGCCGTGAAAATCCTCGGCACCCGCCGCGAGTGGGAAACCCATCAGGAAATGATCGCCCAATGCCGCGACTCGTTTCCCGAGTTATTAGACTGGCTCGCCAAGCGCACGATCACCGCGCTTGAACTCGCTCCAGACTGGCAGGCCATCCTCGCGGTGCTTGCTTGGGTGCGCGATCATCCTCGCAGCGGTCTGTTCCTGCGCCAGATGGATGCCCCTGGCGTCCATACCAAACTCGTCGAGAAATACCGCGGAGTGATTTCTGAATTGTTAGAACGGGTGCTGCCCGCAGATGCCATCGACGCCTCGGCACGTGGCACATTCGGTTTCGCCCGCCGCTATGGCTTCCGCGACAAGCCCGAACGCATCCGCATTCGTTTCCTCGATCCCGCCTGCGCCCTTGCTCCGGAACGCCTCGGCCTCGATCTCACACTGGATTCCGCAGCATTCGCCGTTCTCGATCCTCCCGTCGAACGCGTCTTTATTACCGAGAATGAGGTCAACTTCCTCGCCTTTCCCAATTGCCCGCGCAGCCTGGTGATTTTCGGCTCGGGCTACGGTTGGAGTGCGCTGGCCGCGGCTTCATGGCTCCACCAACGCGCCATCCACTACTGGGGCGACATCGACACCCACGGCTTCGCCATTCTGGATCAGCTCCGCTCATGTTTGCCTCATGTGCGCTCGATGCTGATGACCCGCGAGGTCCTACTACACCACCGCGATTTTTGGACCACGGAGCCGAATCCTGTCAGGCACGAGTTGCCCAGGCTTACAGCCGTAGAAAAATCCACATTGGATGAGCTCAAAGCTAATTCCGGAGTGGCCGCGCCTCGATTGGAACAGGAAAAATTGCCGTTCTCGATATTGCAGAAAGAATTGCGACAAGTCCTGGATGAATTGTGTTAGATTCAATGGCGATTGGGATGCCATTTCCGGATGGGAAAAAATCGGGCACGATGGCGTTCAATCTGACTCCTTCTTCAATCCAATCTTTGGGTAGCCGTGCAACTGGGACTTTCATCGGTGCCTTGTCGCTCTGATGAATCCCTCGTGTGAATCCCCCCTTGACCCCGGCGCGGCGGGCCACTACTTAGTCCGCCGCATGGGATTTGACACACTTGGGCTCTCCGCAGCCGTTCTGGAAGCCGTTGAGGAAAGCGGATACACCACGCCGACGCCGATCCAGGCGCAGGCCATTCCGATCATTCTCGAAGGTAGGGACGTCATCGGCGCGTCTCAGACCGGCACCGGCAAAACCGCCGCCTTCGCCCTGCCTACACTCTCGAAGATCGAGAAAATGGGCAAACCCCAGATCCTCGTGCTCGAACCCACCCGGGAACTTGCTCATCAGGTGGCGGAGCAGTTCGAGAAATATGGCAAACACACCGGCATGAAGGTCGCCCTGCTTTACGGCGGCGTCGGTCTCGGCACTCAGTCCGAGCAACTCGCCGCCGGCGCGGACATTGTCGTCGCCACTCCGGGCCGGCTTGTGGACCACTTCTACCGCACCACCATGCGCTTCGGCGAAATCAAGGTGCTCATCCTCGACGAGGTGGACCGCATGCTCGACATGGGTTTCCTCCCGCAGGTCCGGAAAATCGTCAACCTCTGCCCGTGGGAAGGCCGCCAGACATTGTTTTTCTCGGCCACCATGCCGCCGGCCATCCAAACCTTCGCCCAGTGGTGCCTCACCGATCCGCAGAGCATCGAGATCGCCCGCGCATCCATTCCCACCACCGTCACCCACGCCTTCTATCCGGTGGCCATGGACCAGCGCGATGACCTGCTGCTCGAACTGCTCAAGCAAACCGATTACCATTCGGTGATGGTTTTCACCCGCACCCGCAAGGAGGCGGATCAGCTCACCCAGCTCATCAAGTCCACCGGCCAACAGAAAGTCGCCGCCATGCACTCCGACATCAACCAGGTGGACCGCATGAAGGCGCTCGCCGGGTTTAAGGCAGGCGACTATGAAATCCTCGTCGCCACCGACGTCGCCGCGCGCGGCATCGACATCTCCGGCGTTTCACACGTCATCAACTACCGCGTCCCGGAAAACGCCGAGGACTACGTCCATCGCATCGGCCGCACCGGCCGCGCCGAGGCCGAGGGCGACGCCTTCACCATCCTCACCGCCGACGAACTCGACTACGCGAAGTCCGTGGAAATTTTCATCGATCAGAAAATCCCGCGCCGCAAGCTGGAGGACTTCGATTACATCTACACCGCCCTACTCGACGACTCGCCGGGCAAGCCGGTGCGCCGCAAGAAAACCGGCGGCGGGAAAAAGAGGAGGTAGCCAAACTGTAGCGACGCGTCTGTGACCGTCGCACTCTTCCCGCGCAGCGGTTCTTGTTCGTCATTAACGGACTCCCGCTCGTCGCGCAGGGACTCCCGTTCGTCACGCACAGTTGCCCAGACATCGCGCACGGGCTCTCTGGCATCGCGCACAGGCGCCCTGACATCGCGCACAAGCACCCTGACATCGCGTAACGGCACTCGAAACACGGGGCCGACACTGCGGGATCGAATTATTTCCACCCGTTCATCGTGTTTTCCTGTTCCTGCCGGACGAAGCCCGCGTCGGACATCGCGATCCTTTCGCCGTCATCGTGCAAGAGGCATGCAAACCCTTTGCACGGCGGAAATCACCGCCCGCCGCGCGATTTCTCCGCCAGAATCCCCTCCGCCCGCTCCAGGATCGCTTCACGGCAGAACTCCGTCAGGCTCTCCGCCTTCACCAAGCGGCTGGCACGATCCGCCCGGTCGAACTCCTCCGCCGTCCGGAAAAGCACGTTCCACGGCGGGGCGTCCGCCTGATTCTCCCGCTGC
>CANLKN010000143.1 GCA_947491475.1 Akkermansiaceae bacterium
CTTGGATTGGCTGTGAGGTGTCTCCACTCTGCCCCAGATACCACTGGTAGGTCAGTCCCTCGCCTTGCGAATCCACCGTGAAGGTCACCGACTCACCCTCCTCAATGCCTGTGGTGGCTGGAGGTGGATTGGATATCAACGGAGACTCCAGCAGGCGCACTTTCATCCGATAAAACTGCTGCGAGCCCGAAGTCGGCACCAGGAGCTTGCCTGAGCCGCTGATCATCTCGGGTGTGATCGTGACGCTTTCCCAAACATTGAGGGTTGAGGATTTTTCCAATTCCAATTCGCTTACACTCTGGGCAGTGAGAGGAGAGACGAGCGACGCAATCGCGAGCCACAGGGGTAAGGGGGAAAGTAGTGTTTTCATCCAATAAAAGGCTTTTGATGGGATCTATTGGGAATTCTTTAGCAAGTGGCCGGGGGAGGGTAAAGCTTTTCCGGTGAAAAGCACAGATTTTTACTGTCAGATTCTTTAGATGTCACGCCCGCCGCCCCAACTCACAGCTCGAAAAACTCCGCGTCAAACCTCGCCATGACGTAAGGAAAAGGCGGTTCCAGCCCGGCGGCCTGCTCAGCCTCCTCCTCTTCCTTGCCCAGGCGCTTTGCGAGAAGCCGCTGTTCCTTGTCGAGGCCGAAGCCGTCTTTGGTTTCCTCACTCATAGCGACCAGAACCTCCCCGCCAGATTGCGGTTGCGCAGCACCTGGAGCGCGGAATTGAAGGCGTCGTTGCCAGGGGCGAGAAGACTGCTGAAAATTGAATCGGCAATGCCGCCGGCCAGTCCGGTAATCAACCGGATCGGCTCGATGGGTGTCGGGTCGGGGATTTTTTGTGGCGCGTGGCAGAGATTCCAGAACTGCTCGTGCTTCACGAACGCGGTCCAGGTGTCATCCATCGGCAGCTCTGGCGAGAACCCTGGCGGCGAAAGGAAATAGATGGTAGCGATCTTGATCGCGTCAAACTCGGGATCAGCGGTTCCTTCCAGCAGGTTGCCCATCTCGACCTCTACAATCGGCTTGTATTTGGATGTCACGTCCAACCACGGGCGTTTCCGCGCAGGTGTGGATCTGCCATAGTTGATGACGAGCAACGCACTGTAACTGTCGAGGAAGGGATTTCCTTGGATGAGATCCAGCTTGGCCGCCGCACGGTCCACGTAGAGCACCACGTCGCAGGCACTCAGCAGTGGTGACTCGCCGGCCGATTCGTATTGGACCTCTTGGATGCCGGAATTGAGGTTGCCTTGGAACACGACCTTTTCATCCGTCACGCCGAACTGAATGAAGAACTCGGGCACTGACTCGAACTGGAACGCGAAATCACCGCTGCCGTTGGAGGTCATCGCCTCCGCCTCCGCTCCCTTGCCGATGATGCGGGTGGAGGGCACAACGATTTGCGGGGCCTCGGTGATGAGCGCGTTCACGCTTTGCTTCTTTTCAGGGCGCTTGCCGCTTTCCTCCTCGATCCGGTCCAGCGTGCGGTCGGAGGCGAGCATCGCCATGGTGGAAATCTCAGGTTCCACCCCGTTGACGAAGCCGGGCCGGATGCGGAACACCCAGCTTGCCGCTGCCTCGCTCCATTCCGGCGCAATCGTCCACGGATGCACCCAGCGCCGCGACGTTCTCACGAACCGCAATGGCAACCGCCGCGACACCTCGTCGATCATGGCGTTCCATGTCTGGTGGTTGATGATGGGGACCTTGCGCTTCATGTCGGGATGAACAGGTGGCGACCTGCGGCTTTTGCGTTCGGGTCTTTCTTGAGATCCTCAGTGCTCGGTCGGCGCTCTTGGAACTCGTAGCGGATGTTGTGGTGAACGATCTGGAACACCTCCTCGATGGAACCGCCGTCGCTGGATGCCCGGAGGAACGCGAACGGATAGTAGCCGAAACCATCGAGCGGTCCCTTGGCCGAGTCAGTCTGAACGATTTCGACGTTCTCACTCACTTGCTCGCCCGCCTTGTTTTCCTGCACGCCGGAAATCCCGCCGCTCACCGATTGCTTCACTTTGAGCGAAATGTAAATCCGCCCGTCCTTGGATGCCTTCTTCGGATCCAACTTCAGCGCCGGATAGTCTTTGCCGATCTCCCGGTTGCCGTCCTTGTCGCGGTTGTCGATGCGGCGTTTCTGCCCGCTCTCGGTGATGACGGGAATGAGATCATTGACGGTCCCGGGTGAGACTCGCACCGATGATCCGCTTACCATGACGCGGAACGGATGTCGGAACATCTGGTTGTCGCGGACGCGCACGATGGTTCCGTGAGGCGTGACACGCACGTCGATGCCGTCGTCCGGAACGATTTTAAGCGAATCGACCCAGCGCACGAGGCGCTCCCACGCATCGCGCACCTTCTCGCCCTTGCGCACTTTGAGTTCACGCGTCGTCATTGCTTGCTGGCCTTTTCATAGATCTCCTCCACCCATCCGCTCGGCGGATGCCGACACGGGTTCCGGTGCTCCATCCATGGCCCGCTTCAATGCGGTGATGTCGGATCCAAGGGTGAAAGTCATGGCGCTCATGCGCCGGGGGTGGAGTCAACCTGAAGACTTGGATGCACCGCCGGAAATCTTCGGAACCCTCCGGGATCCTACCAACGTCCGGCGGTGCGGGTTTGTATTTGCCCGCTCTCACGGGACTGGGTCACTGGCCGGTTCCATCCGATTTTTGGATCATCCGATCCGGGGCGGGCGGAGCTGGGGCGGGGCGGAAGCCCAGGTTGTTGTTCCGGTTGTCCGGGTTGTTCCTGTTCCGGTTGGCCGCGCGGCAGTTGGCGGCGTTGTTGTTCCACGAGCCGCCGCGGTTCACGCGGTTGACGCCCTGGCCAGCGCCCGCCGTCTGGCATGCCATGACGAGCCTTCTTTGGCAAACGCAAGAACGGCCTGCGCACGCAATTGCTGCTCCCGTTCGTCAATCAATGATTCAATGAAACGTATCTTGGATGCCATGCGTCGCCTCGACCGCCGGTTCAAGGTCCGCCATCCGGGGAAAATCCGGAACCCACAGAAGTCCATGCCGTGCTTCGTTTGGTTCAAATGGCCGCCTGTTTTCAATTCCAATCCAAGCGTGTCGCGAACATGAACCTCAACCTGCCTCCAGCATTCCCTCAGGTGCCGTTGATCATCCGCCCAGAGCACGAAATCATCCATGTAGCGGACATATCCCTCCACTCGCAGATGTTCCAGACACAGCCTGTCCAACGGACCAAGGTAAAAGTTGGCCATGTGCTGGCTGAGCAGGCTGCCGATCGGCAGGCCGCGTTCGTCGGTGGCCGCGCCAGCCCTTAACAGCCGTGTGAGCAGGTCCAGAAGCCTGCGATCCTTGATTTTGCGCTCCAATATGGCGAGCAATCGATCAAGCTGAATGCTCTCGAAGTATTTGCGGATATCCAGTTTGAGAAACCATCCATGGCGTGCCGCATGACAAGTCGCCCGTTTGAGCGCGGCCAGCCGCCCCTTGCCCTTGCGGCAGGCGTAACTGTCATGAACGAGCCAGCGCTCAAAGTGGGGTTCGCAGACATTCATGATGGCGTGGTGCAGCACCCGATCATGGAAAGCCGGGGCGGTGATCACACGCATCTTGGGATCATGAATCACGAAACGGGTGAATCCACTGCCCGCCACACGTTCCATTTTCAAGTCTTCCTGCAAAGCGCGCAGGTTCGCATCCAGATCGGATTCAAATTTGCGGGCCGCTCCGCCGCACCGCGCGGCTTTGGCTGCCCGCCAGAATGCGCGGCGCAGGTTGTCCCATTGCCAGATGGAGTCGTAAAGATCGCCCTGCCGTTTCATCCTTCCACCGGCACCGGAAATGTCTTGATAAGCGAGAGAAATGCCGCCGCGTATTTTTCCACCTTCGCATCTCCAATGCCGCTGATTTTCCGCAAGGCCGCCACTTCCCGGGCGTCTTGCCTCACCATTTCCGCAAGTTGTTCATTGGTGAAAATGGCATAAACCGGAACCGCCTCCTGCTCCGCGAGTTGCTTGCGCAAATCGCGCAATTTCGCAAACGCTTCGAATTGCACGGGCGTCAGCAGCTCCTTGTAGTCCACTTTCCTCTCCTGCCTGCCCGGCGCTCCATGGGTGGCCCCCGTTCCCGGCTCTCCATGGAGATAATCCACGCAAAGCGACCAAAACGAATCGCTGCCGCATTCCACAAACCGCCGGTCTATCGTGACAACCCGGTGCCGCGCCAGAAAACCGTTCAGTTCGGCCTCCATCGCTTCCGGGTTGCGGCTGTTCACATGGAAAAACTTGAGTGGCATCACCTGTCGTTTTTTTGGGTCAAAAATATCCGCCCGCTTCGCGGGTTTCCTTACAGCTCCGGCACCGAAGCCTTCCGTCTCCGCTTCGTCCCGCAGCTCCGACTCCAGTCTTCATGCCTCCGCTTCCTGACTTGTTACTCGGATGGAACTAGGGCGGGGCGGAAGCCCAGGCTGCCGTACCGGATGCCCGGGGGGTACCAGCCCCGGGAGGCCGCGCGGCAGCTGGCGGCGGAGTCGCCCCACGAGCCGCCGCGGAACACGCGGTAGACGCCCGAAGACGGGCCCTTGGGATCCATGCCGCCTGCGATGGCAGAGTCATACCAATCCGCGCACCACTCCCACACGTTGCCGTGCATGTCGCGCAGGCCCCAGGCATTCGGCGCTTTCGTGGCCACTGGATGCGTCTTGCTGCCGCTGTTGCCCTCATACCAAACCACCGCATCCCAAGCGCCTCCAGAATACGGCCCTTTTTTACCCGCCCGGCACGCATATTCCCACTGCGCCTCGGTGGGCAGCGCGAGCTTCCAGCCAGCCGGCAGAATCCCTGAAGCATTCACCTTGGCGATGAACTCCTGCGCATCCTCCCAACTCACACTCTCCGCCGGCAGGTCATCCCCTTTGAAAAAACTCGGATTTTCACCCATCACCGCCCGCCACTGCGCCTGGGTGATCTCGGTTTTGCCCAACCAGAATGGTTTGCTTATGCGGACTTGAACCTGATCTTCGTCACTGCTTCGATCTTTTTCGGAAGCCGGGCTGCCCATCGTGAAACTTCCGGCCGGGCAATAGGCCATGCGCAGCAGGGATTCTCCCGGAAGCGGAACATCCAGTGTCTTGCCAATCTCCCCGGACTGAATTGCCAATAGGAGTTTGGTCAACGCTTCTGCCCGTTCGCGCTCGGCTTTAGCGGCAGCTTCCACTCTTGCCTGTTCCGCCTTGGCGATGGAATCGCTCACGTAAAGGAAGAGCGCCGTTCCAAGCAGCGCCAGCACCGCAGCCACTGCGATCCCCTTGATGCGCTTGGATTTGCGTGCTGCGAGGAATGAAGACAGGCGGCTCTCCATCTGGTCCAGCAGCGCTTGGCACTCGCTGCCCAGTTCGGATTCCGGCTTGGCAATGCCGCGGCGGAGACGGTCCAATTCGTTGGGAAGATTTTTCCAGCCGCCACCCTTGAGCTGTTCATCCAGCGATTGGTGGAGATTTTCAAACTCCCGGTGCTTTGCCATGAGATTTTCCAATGCCTCATTGGCAGCTGCGTAGGGGATGTCGGAAAAGTTTTGTTCGAGTCCTGCCAGAATTTCCGCCGCGCTGCGGAAGTTGTGATTGGCGAGGTGCTGCTCCGCGCCTTGCACTTGTTCAGCATGCCGGGCGTGGAGTTGTTCCAGCTCGCCAATCCGTTTGCTCAGTTCCGAGAAGTGCTTGGAGACACGCTTCGACAGCTTGCCATTGCCATGGGAGAATTGAAAAAACTCCCCGCGCTTGGCTGCGGAGTCCGGCAGGGAGAGATCGCCTATAGACGAGGCGCAAATCTGCAATTCGGGATGCAGGTCCGCTTTGGTCTCACCCCAATCCAGCGGATGGATCATCGCCGCCAAGCGCGCCTGGATTTCCGGCAGCTTGTGGACCAGTTCTTCCAAGCCGGCCCGGGCCTCCTGCAAGTCCGCCAGCCCGACATTGGGAACCTTTTCCAGCCAATCCCGTTTCCACTCCAGCAGGAAATCGCTCTCTTTCTCAGCTTCATCAAAGAACCGCTCGACCTCCTTCAGTCGCTCCGCGATCACGCCGTAGGGATCCGCTGGCAATGCCCCCTTGGCGGCGTGTGCCTCGATATAATCGTTCAGCCGCGTCTTGAGCTGGCGGACTGCCTGCATGTCGGAGAGTTCCGTGAAGGCATCCGCCTCCTCCTCCAGCGTAACGAGATGCGCCTGCAGAGCGGCTACGGCGCGGATGAAGGTATCGTCCATGGGGGAGCAAGCGGGTGAATCAATTTGCCGGGCGGATTTTTTCGAGACGATCCAGCGCGGAGAAGCTGTCGGCCATCAGATTGCGGAGTTGTTTGAGATGTTCCGCCTGATACTTGCGCATATCGCGCTCCATCTCCTCGGCCCGGAGGCGCTGGCGCTCGATTTCCAGCCGCTGTCTTTCCAGTTTCGCGCGGTCGGCCTCGATGCGGTTTTTTTCCTCAAGTGCCTTCGTTTGCTGGCGGATGGCAGCGGCCTGTTCCTTCTGCTGGGCAATCAGGTTGTTGCGCTGGTTGATGGCCGCCATGTGGCCCATCGTGTTCAGCACACCATCGTTATCGTTGAAGGAGTCCTGGATGCTCATTACTGGTAATTCACTATCATGCTGATAATGCGACATCAACGCCAAATATGCGTTGCAAATCCTAATTATTCAGCAATGCGGTTCTCACCCAATTCCGTCACTGGGCGCAATACTGACACTCAGGGATTCACGCTAGCAGCATGGAATGAATCCGCTGATCATACCGCCTCGTTTCGGCAGCAACTTCGAACACAAGGAAGGCTGGGAGTCCGGGTTCGTCGCTGAAAGAGGCTATTTTCCGCACATCCAGCAGCGCCCCCCCTTGCGCACCTTGAGATCCCGCGTCGTCATTGCCTGCTCGCTTTCTGATAGACCTCCTCGACCCAGCCGTTGGGCGGCGAGAGCATCCATTCGTTTTCGATGCGCCAGACGTCGCCGTTCTGGGAGATTTTGGGCGGCATCGCCATCCATGTCCGGTCGCCGAAATCCACGGCGGAGATGCCGTTGGGAGCGCCCGGGATGCTGGAATACACCTTGCCGATGTCGTTGACGGCGTTCTTGGGGATCTGCTTCGCCGACCAGGTGCGGGTGACTCGGGCGGTCATCACAGCATAGGTCGAGGTGCCGAACATCGGGTTTTTCTCGCCTGGTTTGGCTTTGCCTTTACCGCCGAGTCCGCCTTTGCCCTTGGCCTCCTTGGGCATGAACTCAGGGAACTTGAGCGGGCCACCCGGTTCCTCGTAATAGCCGCCGTAGGCCGCCTTGATCTCCTTGAGGTTCGGATGCGACTCAAGCGGCTCCTCGGAAAAATCAAAGCCGAGGTTCCACTGTTCAGTTTCCTCCGGAGCGGGCTCCTCGTCACCGGCGTAGCCCTTGTAAGTCACAGTGACGATCCAGCCGTCGGTGCCGTCGTTGAGCGCCTGCCAGGTCCTTCCCTGTTCGACGAGTCCCTGAAACCGCGCATGCCCGACGGTGGTGACCTCGCCGATGCTCTTGGCATGATACGAAACCGAGAATGACGAAATCATGTTTTCGTCCCTGCCGCCACTCGCGCCTTCGAGGATGGTGTTCTCAGCCATGGCTTACGCGAAAACCGCCTCCCCCGGTGCTTGGGTCGTGCCCTTGTTCTTGGTGTTGTCGTGGATCTTCTTGAGCCAGTCGGTCTGCCGCTTGTTTTCCTCAAGCAGCCCTGCATTCGCGCTGCGGCCGAAGAGCATGTTCATGGATTGCGCGAAGGAACCTAACTGTCCTGATCCACCCGCGATGACTGCCGGAGCCGTCGGCTTTTCGGCCGCTGCCGCCATTCCGATTTGCTTGCCCGCCTTCGCCGGAGGAATGGCCGCTTTGATGCGCTCCACGGTGTCACCGAACTCGCGCTTCATGCCGGACGTATCGATAGCTTCCGCCGTGTTGGCGAACGTCTCGCTGAACCGGGTCTTCACGTTCTCCCCGGCCTCAGCCAGACGCTGGGCGATCTTCTGTGCGGCAGGTTCCAACAGGTCGCCCGCCTTCGAGAACCGCGCTGCAGCATCTTCGTCAAGAATCGAAGCACTCTCTTGAATCGTTTTCTGGATGCCGTTGAATGCATCACCCTTACCGAACATTTCAGCCAGCGGGCGCGCCACCTCGATGATTTCAGAGAAGCCCTTTTGCAGCAAGCTGATGGCTGACAGGAAAATCCCGATGATGGCATTGCCCATCCCACTCCAGAACTCGGGAGTCGTTAGGACTTGGAAGAAGGTGACCGCCGTTTTGAAATACTCGACGATGTATTGGCCGGCGGCGGCGATGGT
>CANLKN010000144.1 GCA_947491475.1 Akkermansiaceae bacterium
ATGAGGTTGAGAATCTGCTTGAGGACGACCACATTGCTGCGGGTTGGTGGTGTGTTTTTCATAACACCCTACCGAGTGGCAGGGATTTAAACTCAACACCAGCCCGCTTTTCCTTCCCTAGCTAAGCCGTCCTGTGGGACGGCTGTGAAAGATTTCAATTACAACTCCTACGAGCATGTCGATGCCATCATCCTTTCCTGCGGTGGGAACGATATCGGCTTTTCCACCATGGTTAAGCACTATTTCGGAATCCCTACCCTGCTTACGACGCCTTTGGGGTGTGTGCCTTTGTTGCTTATCCCTAAATTCGGCATACCCCTATTCATCGCCTGCATTGCTGTCGTGCTCGAAGCGGATTTCGAGTTTGAAACACAGGCATTTGAGGCTCCTTTCGTGTCGGAAGGCAAACGTCGGTATTTCTCGTTCTATCTCGACAGGCTCAAGGTTCAATATCAAAAGCTGGAAAGACGCTTGGTGCGCGATATCCGTCCCGGAACCGATCCGCTGCGCGAAACCTCGGCAAAGGTTCACCGGGTTCTGGTCACTGAGTATCCCAACCCGCTCAAGTCCTGCAAAAACCATTGGGATTTAGAGGAGTTGTTCGGTTTCTTTCCCCTCCCGCTCCACATCGCGGGGGACGAAGCCACTGATATCAACACCAAGCTCGCCGTCCAGACTCACAACACCCCGGCCCCTGCCTCCGGCGGACTCAACCACACCCTGCGTGATATTGTTCAGACAACCGCGACGAATAGCGCCGCAGACTGGCAATTTGTGAAGACCGGCCACCTGATGGCAGCCAACGGCGGCGTCTGTCACTCAGGCCGCCAGTTCGTCCAGCGTTGGGAAGCCTACTCCATGCCTGGTCCCAATCCGGAAAACAACGCCGTCCACCCGAATCGCAAGGGCCACTCGCAAGTCTATGCGCCGGCGATCATCGCCGCTCTCGAAAACGCGGTTTCACCCGCCTATCGCCAAAACGGTGCTATTGAGGAAGGAATCAAGCCCGGCACCACTCTCTTGGCGGATCTCGTCATCGATTCGCTCGAGGTCACCCATTTTGATATGGTCACCCGTCAGGTCTCGTTCCGCGCCACGGTTCGCAACTATGGCGGCACCGCTTCCCAGCCCGGCAAGCTCAACATCCGTGCCGATGCCGTCGATGAAAGCTATAGAATTAAAATTGGCGAGCACCTGGTCCCGGCCATCCCGCCGCAGTCCACGCACCCATCCCCACTTGAATTCACTCTCTCCATCCCGGATTTAGAAGCATTCCGGCAATTGCCCATCGCATGCTACAAGCCAGGTGCGAATTTTAACCCTGCCGCCTATGAAATCCGCGACCGCGCCCTTACCCACTGGTTCGCCGCAGACTCACTGCTGCGAGGCTTCGTCACCACACCCAGCCTCGAAAGCAACACCCATGGCGCGCACCCCTGAATCACGCCAGCATGGCGGCCGCTTCGCGCCGGACCTCTCCCAGCATCGGCCCGCCTGCGAGATAGCGTTTCAGATCCGCCGCCATGAACGCGCCCATCCTGCGGCATTCCGGCCCCATCGAGCCGGCGAGGTGGGGTGTTAGAAACACGTTGGGCAGGGTGAACAGCGGCGAGTCCGGTGCCGGCGGCTCGGGATGCGTGACATCCAGCACGGCGGTCAAATCCGGCCGGGCGCGCAGCACCCCGATCATTTCCTCCTCCCGCACCAAGGCTCCCCGCGCGGTGTTGATGAAGGTGGCACCGCGTTTCATCATCGCGAAGTGTTCTCCGTGAATCATGCCTTCGGTTTCCGGCAGCCATGGCGCGTGCAGGGAGACCACATCGCTGTTGCGGAAAATCGATTCGAGGTCCACGCGCTCCGCGCCGTGCTCCGCGAACGCCGCGGCATCGGCCACCGGATCGAATGCGGAAACGTGCAGGTCAAACGGCCGCAGCAAGCGGCACAAGTGCTTGCCGATCATGCTCAGGCCGATGACTCCCGCGCGGCTGTGATAATTTCCCGGCACCTCCTTGTTCATCAGCCAGAGGGACGGCTCGCCGGCCATGCTGCGGCGCATCATGCTCCAGCCGTGCTTGAGGCTGAAAAGGATCTGCGCAAGGGCGAACTCCGCCACCGGCACGGCATTCGCAGCGGCGGCGCTGGTGATGCGGATCCCGCGATCCCACGCGGCCTCGCCCATCAGTCCCTTGATGCTGCCCGCACCATAAAGATACAACTCGAGGGACGGCATGGCATCGAGCAGATCGCCCTTCAGCTCCGGGCCGCCCCAGCTCGAAACCACCACCCGCGCGTTGTGCAGCAGGTCAAGGTGATCGCGCCAGTTTTCCCGTGTCACGCAGGTTTCCGGCAGGGAAAGATGCTCGCGCAGCCCCGCCAGATTCCTCTCGCCATAGACTCCTGCGACCAGATCCGGAACCGTAAACAAGACCGCCGGTAGCCTGTCGGTGTTGGAGTGCTCAGAAGGGGCGGACACTGCGTCGGAAGAGAAGGTTTCGCGGCCCATGGCGGTTCGGGCGGCAATGTGCCGTTGGAGCGCCGAGATCACAATCACTTAAACTTGAAATCCGAAGTCGAGCCCGATGAATTCTCAAGTCAGCCACCGTGCAGCCAACAGCGAAAGTAGGACCAGGTTGATGTCGTTGGCATTGATTCCGCCGCCGGTGCCGTGGGTGACAGAGCAGGTGGAGATTCTCAAAATGTCCATGGCCGCAATCCCCGTGCTTCCAGCCCCCTTCCATCAGGGACCGGACACGCCGTAGCCGCCGGTGGACCATTCGTAAAACTGACTCCGCGGATGAGTGCCATTGAAGTGTCCGTAAGTCTTGGTCTGCTCACCCACCGTGATCCTTACGCTGTAGGTTTGCGAATCTGGCACAAAGGATCCCGGCGTATCCGTCTCCAGGAAGAAGCGGCCTGCGGCATCGGTGGTTACGCTGCGGCCGTCCAATGTGGTGCCCACGGTCGCGCCCGCCACCGGTGTGGTCCGCGTCCCGTCTGACCACACTACGCCCTGGATGTCCACATGACTCAAGACCAACTCCTCCGCGTTTTTGTCGCGCAGGCGGTAGAAACGCTTGGGCAGGTAATTGGCGTCACTGTCGTAATATTGATTCCCCCCACTTTCACTGATCCAGAGTGCCTGCTGAGGCAGCCAGCGGAGGAAATCCGTGCTGGTTTCCAGCACATACTCGCGCTCTGGTTCGCCACCAGACACATTCAGGTTCACGCCGCTACCCGTGCGCGAAAGCGCCACTGCGGGCATGATCGCCGTGCCGGTGGTCTTGATGGTGAACTCGTTAATGCTGGAAAAACCGGCCGCTCCAAACGCCCCCGGATGGGTGGTCATATCCAGATCCGTCACCTTACTGAAAGTTACTGTCACCCGATAGGTCCGCCCCGGCCACAGTGTGTCGGCGGGAATCGTGTGGCCGGAAGCGCTGGTCATGCTCCAAGGATCCACCCCATAGGTTTCGTTGCCTGAATCATTTTCAATTTCAATTTCGCTCACGCTAATCCCTTCGGCCCGCATATTTGACCATCCGGCCAGCGCGGTCCAACTGATGGTCACCGGAGCCGCGGGGTTAATCGCCTGGAGCGCGGCCAGATTGGTGATGGTGGGAGGCTCAGGGTAGTCGTCAGTGGGGCCGGTCGTCAGGATATAGGCTTGGTTGGCTCCGGGCAGAGTCGTGACATTGAAGGTCTGGGTGCCATTGGGAAAATACAAATCCAGATCCGTCTTGCTCGCGTAAGTGGCCTCCAGACCAAGACTGGGATCCCATTCGTCAGGCACAAGCCGGGCGGATCCGCCGGCCGGTGTGGCGATTGCTGCTTGTCGAATCCGGTTGTAGCCGCCCAGTTCCAGCAGGGGATCGCAACCGAACATATTGGTGCCGACCGGGTTCTCACCGGTCTGCCGGTATCCGCGCCCTTTGATGAAAAAATATCCGGTCACCGCCGTGTTGCCGGGAAGATCGGTGGCGGTGTAGAACATGCCGGAGGCCTGCCCGGCCAGGGAGACCCCCGCCGCGTCCTTGAAACCAGAGAGATTGAGCTGCCATCCGATGGCCGCGCTGGCGGGCAGGGTGGCGTTGTAGCGGCAGCGCAGCGTGCGGTCATCTATCCAACTATAGGTAAATTTGCTGGGGTCCAAGCCGTTGCCGGTCCAAGACACCGACAGGAAACCCGGAGTCATCGGCCGGGTGAAACGGAACGTTACTCCTGAGTTGCGGGAGACATTCCCAATGCCATTGTCCGGCACTGCCCTTTCAAGCTGCGCGCCCAGCGCGCTGCCCGCCTGGATCACCGTGCTGATGCTAAACTCCGTGCTCTTGGAATAGCCCGCGATGGCCGCCGGGGGGCCGGGCAAGTAGTCCACCACCTTCACAAACAGCAACTCCACCCGGTAAGTGTGGCTGGCCTGCAGCGTGGAAGCGGGAATGATCGCGGACACCGAGGTGCCATTGAGTCCACCGGGCATGCCGGGCCCGGGCGTGCGGAAAACCTCCGCACCCATGTCGTCATACACGGACATCATCATGAAATCGGTGCTGGCTCCACCCGCCCAGACCGGCCACTGGATGGTGGCGTCAATCGCGGGATCGATGCTTTGCAGCGCGGAATGGTTGGTCACCCGCGGTATGGGCGGATAGGTGTCGCCGGTTAAATTGAGGCCCACGCTCAG
Source organism: Akkermansiaceae bacterium (assembly GCA_947491475.1). GTDB lineage: Bacteria > Verrucomicrobiota > Verrucomicrobiia > Verrucomicrobiales > Akkermansiaceae > Luteolibacter. The sequence goes on from CANLKN010000144.1 coordinate 4,682, forward strand.
GGTGCCTTGGTTCTTGGTCACCACCTGCACGGAGTAGGTCCCGTTCGGTCGCGCGGTGTTTAGCGCAAGGTATTCGGACTCACCGTATTCGTGTGCAAGATTGGCGGGCTCGTCCGCGTCCCGCACCAGAGGAACCGTGTCGGTGCCGCCTGGCAGTGTCACCGTGGCGGAGACCACCGCATCCGCTGCGGACCCGTGGACAAAGGTTTCAAAGCCCAGCCACATGGGCTCATCGAGCAGCATCGGATCCTTGAGCACGACGATGTCGGGACCATTCTGAATGAAGGTCTGGCTCTTGACCACGCCGATTAAATCCACATCCGCGGCAAGCGCAGGAACGGATAGCGCTAGCGCGGCGACTGCTGCCAGGAATTTGCTTTTGGCGGGAGCCTCCTGCAAACGCCGTTGGGACGGATCGAAGAATGGGGTAGGTTGGTTGGACATGGCTGTAGTGGCGGTTAGGTCGCCTAGGGTTGAATAACACCAACCTGAATAACACATGCGCTTGGTTCCACCAGAGCCTGGATAGCGCGCGGCTTGCGATTTTCTCCGCGTGGTTTGCTCGTGCGGCGGCGCGTTTGCCGACCGGGAGCAGAATGATGGCAAACTTCATCGATCTGAATGTCAGCGACTGAGCAAAAGTGGAATTAATTGTCTGAGAGGCTGTCTGAAAAATACTGCGCTGTGCCGTAAACCTCAATCCGCGAACCATGCCGCCCACTCTGCCGGAAGCCGCTTGGGTTTGCCTTCTGGCATCGCCACAAGCGCCAGCGCCTGACGAGCCGTCACCAAAGTGGCTCCGTCCGACTCGCGAACCATCTCAAAAGCACACCAGAATCGGGCTCGGGAAACTTCATCAAGACGACCGCGAATGGTGATCCAATCGCCAAGTTTAGCCGGGCGCCTGTAGTCGATCTCGGTGCGGGTCACCACCGGAAATATCTGGGTTTGCGACATCGTGCGCAGGTCCATGCCCATCAGCGCGGCAAGGCGCGTGCGGCAGGTTTCGATCATCCGCAGATAAGCGAGGTTGTGGACGACACCACCGCAATCTGTATCGAAAAACATGACTTCCTCGCGGGTTTCCAAGCTCGGTGGCGGCACTGGCATGCTGGCAATCTTGCGCAAGATCACTCGCTCTGCAATGTCGGCCTGCGTCGGTGCGTAGATTTCAAAAAGCGGAGATGATTTCACCCAGACAACCATTGCGGATGATCGCTGGCCTACTTGCGGCCATGGTCCTTTGTGTGTGTGCGGCTGACTTCGCGGTGCCGGAGACGGGGCCTATCCCATTCCGCAGGGACCGGGTCACATTGAGTGCCCTGGCGATGGCGGGGCTTGCACGCGATCTGGAAATCCTGGCCCGCGGGCTATCCGGGCAGACGGCAGAGGAAAGGCAAGCCGCCGCGCGAATGCTCGCGCTCGCCATGGTTCTCGACCCCGCCAATGCCCAGGCAAGAGAATTGCTCGCCGCTTATCAAAACGGCCGCCACAAACGCCAGTCCGACCCGGCACGGATCGATCCCTGCCATGCGCGTCTATGGCAGACCATTGCCTGGCTGGAGTCTGCGAAAGCCGGCGCGGACGGCAACGTCCTGGCGGCTTGCCTCAAGGATGTGATGGCGGTTTCCAATCCCAAACACCCTCAGGCAGTGGTTTTGAGCAAAGCGGGCGAAAAGGGCAAGTGGGACGGCTGGGTGCCGGGCATCCAAGAATACGGCGGACTGGAATATACCTCCAGACCCACCGATGGCATTCTCCTCACCGCCGGGGCTTTTGCGGGCAGCGGCGAAATCCTGCTCACAGATGCCCGCGTCTTCACCGTGCTTTGGAAACCTGCGAAACCAAGCGATTCCAAAACCTCCAGTGCGTGGGTGCTCGGGCCGGGATCTCTGCGCATGGAGGCAAAAAGCATCCAGAATATCGAAAAACCGGCGTTTTCCATCACCATCGATACCGGCGATGCGGACGATCCGCTCGCCCCGTTGGCCCGCTCGCTCGAAAAAATGATGCATGCCCAGCACAGCCCACTGCCGCAGGGTCTGCACATCCGCATCTACTGCCGCACCATCGATCTCACGCCGGGCTCCGGAAAAATCCAACCCATCAGTGCCGCCGCCGCAGTGCTCGCCAGCGCCGCCATCACCGGCCGCGCACCGCAGGCCATCGTCATCGGCGATATCGATGAATCCGGCACTCTCAGCCTGCCAGCGGATTTCTGGTATCAAATCATGGCACTCGGCCCGGGCAAGGGCCGCCGCTTGGTGCTGCCCGCCGCTGCCGCCGCCTGGTTGCCCTCGCTGCTTACACTGGAAAAGCCACAGTTTTTCTTCGATTACGAAGTAATGCTGGCCGATGACTTCCGCGATTTGCTCGATCTCACCACCATGCATCCGGATGACCCCATTGCCGCCGCTTGCGCAAAGTTCCGCGAACTCCGTGATCGCGCCGCCGAACAGGAAATAGGTGCTTACTTGGCCAACCGCTTTGTGCGAGAGCGCTTGGACGAACTCGCCAGCAACGCTCCTTTCCATGCTTCCGCAGCGCTGCTGCGGGACCAAGCCCATGGCCGCCAAGCTAAACAACTCACACGCGGCGTGCTCGCAGCCGAGCTCCTCCTTGCCCTCGAACCGCTGGCGTGGATCGCCGCTACCGCCGAACGCGATCCCACCACAGAGGAACTCAAGAAACTCGGCCAATCCCGCCAACTCAGCCAAGCCAACATCGAACGCATGGAACGCCACGCAGCCAAAACCGATCTCGACTTGCTCGAACGCGCCCGCGCGGTCGTTTCCACCTCGCGAAATCTCGACCGTATGAACCGCTCGCGTGGCGACATCTCGGAATTCCTCAGCCTCCGGCAGAGCCTCATCCGCCTACTCAACGAGCTGGAAGAAGAACTCGCGGAAGAGGCCGGCAGCGCCTGGCGATAGCGAGGACAAGGGCGAGAATCGCGATGCTTCACGCCACCTGCGCTCACAAATGGCTTTTTATCGCGGGGTATTTTTGAGTGATTTACGGTCATCAAAGCCTCAATGACGGTATTTTTTGAAGCTTTTCCCCTTGAATTTAAGACTCCGGCAATGGTTTGGGAAAAATTTTCCAAAAAACACAAAAAGTGTGTTGACGGGAGAGGTGTCGGGGCCATAGCTTCGCGGGCCGCCACAAACGAGGGCGGCCGAGAGACAATCTGTCGATCGTGGTGCCG
>CANLKN010000145.1 GCA_947491475.1 Akkermansiaceae bacterium
CCATTCCTTGTGTCGCCGCCACCCATACTCGGGCGCAAACACCGCACTGCCCGTCGCCTCTGCCAGATCGACGGCCTGCGGGTAACTGCTACAGATGGCGCCAATTTTGAGCTTCAGCCCATGCTCTCGTTCACAATCGGAGGTCAAGGTGCTGCAGGACAGCTGCACCGAGATCGACCGGCGCATGTCAGCGAAGAAGCCGAAATGCCGCATGAACTTAGTGGGGACGGTGGGTATCGAACCCACGACCCGGCCTTTATAAAAAACCCGCTCTAACCGCTGAGCTACGCCCCCAAAAATAACGCAATATGCGTCATATTCGGGAGTGCAGAGGTGTCATACACTTGATTTAATACTCACCTCCTTCCATGTCCAGCACAAATTAGAGACTTTCGGCGACCTGAGCGAGTATGGAGAGGCGCACGTGATTTCGAAGGCGATTTAAAGACGTCATTCCGTGTGGATGTCGGTCCACTGCGGGTCTTGGGGAGAGGGCTGGCAATTACTTAAAAGCTTCACGGCTGTTGGACAACGGTCACCTGCTGTATTGGCCGGGTAGAGCGCCTTCACCCGCAGGCACTCGTCGAAGAGCTTCTAATGACGACGGTCGGGCGGTTGCCATGCTTCGCGCCAGATGTCGTGCAGCACTTTCATGATTCGTGGAGGCAAAGAAGAACCTCATCAATCGCCTGTCGGCATTCCCGCTGAATCCCGGTGGCGTCGAGACCGGATAGAATTGGAGGCAACTCTGACTCAAACTTGGCCCGCAGGATGGAAGTCGCTCGGGCGACATGGCCGATCCACTCGCTCTTCACCTGATGGATCGGAACGTATTCGCCCCTTTTTACGGCGATGCGAAGCTCCCGCTCCTCGACCTCCGCGAGCAACTTGCGCGCCTTGAGAGCCTCCTCGTTGCCGACCGGCACCTTGCCTGCCTTGAGTCCCCGCAGCCGAACGAACTCGCGCCAGTCGGCCACCGGCCACAAGCCATTGGACAAGGGCTTGGGCGCGCCATCGAGTTTCTGCCAGGTGGTGAGCGTGCGGCGGGTCACGCCTAACACAGCAGCAAGCTCGACGAGCGTCTTTGCATAGGCGAGCGTTTCCTCGCTGCCAGCCGCCCGTGATTCAATGCGCGCCCGTTCGGCCACGGTGAGCGGTTTGCCCGCCGCCACCTTGCGGATTAGATTCTGCAGATCAGCCTGAAGGATCTTCTCGGCTGCCTCGGTTGAGATTCCGTCTGTGGGATTTGATTTCAAAGTGGAAGACGCAGCTGAGGCTCTGTGATCTTTCTGTTTTTGCTTCATGCTCGCTCACATGCGAGTGGTGAAGTCGACTCATGGCTTCACCGCCACCCATCCGGCGAAGTTCAGTAAATGGGGTCAGGTGTCGCATTTCAACAAAATCTCATTGACGCCTCCCCCGATTTTGCCGTTCGATGAGCCATGCCAAGAGCGTTGCGCTACGAGTATCCCGGTGCGGTTTACCACTTGATGGCACGCGGGGATGGTGGCAAGACGGTTTTTGAAACGGACGAAGACCGTAAGGGTTTTCTGTTCCGACTCGGAAAAATCTGCGAAAGCCACGGCTGGCGGGTGCACGCCTGGGTCCTGATGAGCAATCATTTCCACCTCTTGGTGGAGACTCCGGAAGCGAATCTGGTCACAGGGATGAAACTCTTGCTGGGAACCTTCAGCCAGGGTTGGAACCGGCGGCGGATGAGGCGCGGACATGTTTTCCAGGGGCGTTACAAGTCGATTCCGGTCAACACGTCGGACAGCGATCCCTACTATTTCAAAATCGTGGCGGATTACATCCACCTCAATCCGGCGCGCGCCGGGCTGGTCGGAGGCAAAAAGGGGAAACTGCTCGGATACCGCTGGAGCAGCCTTCCGAGTCATGCAAGAGGCAATGGCCCTGACTGGCTGGATACAGGGCGTCTTCTGCGGGCCTTCGAGCTTGCGCGAGATGGCCGTGGAAGGCGGGCATACGTCGCGTGGTTGGAAGCGCGTGCGGCACGCGAAGGCGGGAAGATCGATGAAAAGGCGATGAAGGCGCTCCGGCGTGGATGGTATCTCGGGGAGGCGACTTTCGGAGACCGGTTGTTGGACATGCTGAAGAAGCCGTCTGCGAAGAAGAGCCGGGCCAGCGAGGCTCCCAAGGCGCACGGCGAGGCGGAGGCGGAGCGGCTTGCGGTCGTGGCGCTGGCAATATTGAGGCTTCCCGCAGATACACAGGAGCTGGCGAAACTGCGGAAAGGCGACGGGCGCAAGGTCCTGGTGGCTTGCTTGCTCAGGCAGCGCACGGCGGCAGGCAATCCGTGGATCGCAAAACGGCTGGCGATGGGCCACTCCGGATCGGTGAGCCGACTGGTGGTGGCAGCGGCCAAACATCCACCAACCGTGCGGGAATTGGAAAAGCTGGGCAAATTGTTGAAATGCGACACCTGACCCCATTTACCGGCTCTGGCCACGGCGGAAAACCTGCATTCCGCTACGGCCGCAGATGATTTCTTGAAGTCGTCGATGCCCGATTCATGGTGATCGCCGATGGAACCTTTGCCAGATGCCACCCCTCAACCGGATGGCGGATCCGTCCCGCAGCTTGACAATGCTGCCCGGGAAGCGGAGCGTGTGCTTGATGAAACTTCCGCAAGCCTCTCCGAAAACCTTGCCTCAAGATTCGCTTCGTTTCGAGAGAGCGCCCGAGAAATTGAACAAAGAAGGGCGCGAGCAAGTGAAGGCGGTGAGACGTCAGTATCAGGATACATTGAGTGGGCCGCAGAAAAAGGCAGGCTGATTGCCTACGATGATTTTGAACTTCTCGGTGATCCGATTTCAAACGAAACCACGGAACACGAGGTTTGGAGATTCGGCAGCGAGGGACGGGCGCTGAAACGATCTTGGCCCGGCGTTTACGGCCAGATTCCGATTCTCTGGAAGGGCGGGATTCGAATGAAGAACGCCACCCTGCCGGAATACTTGCGGCGGATGGCGCTGCATGTCGCCCTATTCGGAAGTGACATCCGGTTCGAGGGAATCACGGTTTCTGACAAACCGAGCATGATTATCGGCCGCCCTGCCGGTGAACCCAGCGCCGTCATTTCCCAAGAATGGATTCGGGCGGCGAGTCTGAGCCAGCCATCGCCCGACGAGGAGGAGATCGCCGATTTCATGCGCGGCATGGGATTCAGGAAAATCCGCGACTCCTTCTATGGTTGGGCGCGGCACGACGGCGTGATCGTGATGGATGCGAAGACCGACAACTTCATCCTGACCGCCGTCGGAGTTGTTCCGATTGATCTTCAAATCGGCGTCATCTCGCCATCAGAGTTCATAGGCTTGGATTTCGCGTGATACCCTTTCCCGCCCTTGCCGCCCTATCAGAAAACTGTTGGAATCCACCCACATCCCCGGCAGGCGCTTGACCCCCTGCCGCGACAATCTCCCGCCACCATGCCCGAAGCCACCCCCGAGCAAATCACCGCCTTCATCACCCGCTGGGAAACCTCCGGGGCCGCCGAGCGGGCGAACTACCAGATGTTCCTCTCCGAACTCTGCGACATCATCGGCGTCCCGCGTCCAGACCCCACTTCTCCCGATACCGCGAAAAACCGCTACGTCTTCGACCGCGCCATCACCCGCATCAATCCCGACGGTTCCTCCTCCACCAATTACATCGACCTCTACAAAGCCGGGTGCTTCGTCAACGAAACCAAGCAAGGCCTCTCCGCCGACGCTGCCACCGACGAACCCGCCAAACCCACCACCACCAAGACCGGCCACGGCAAACGCGGCACGCTCGCCTTCGACAAAGCCCTCGAACGCGCCTTCCACCAAGGGCGCGGCTACATCACCGCCCTGCTTGCCGATGAAGGCCGCCCGCCGTTCCTCATCGTTTGCGACGTCGGCCACACCATCGACCTCTACGCCGAGTTCACCTGCACCGGCGGCCAATACGAACGCTTCCCCGATCCCGTCTCGTATCGCATCACCCTGCCGGACCTCCACCGCCCGGAAATCCGCGAGCGCCTCCGCAAGGTCTGGCTCGATCCCCATTCGCTCGATCCCTCGAAAGCCGCCGCCAAAGTCACCCGAGACATCGCCAGACGCCTCGCCCTCCTGGCAAAGTCGCTCGAAGCCGATGGCCACGACCCGCAGGTCATCGCCGGTTTCCTCCAGCGCAGCCTCTTCACCATGTTCGCCGAGGACGTGGCCCTGCTACCCACCGACGGCTTCAAAACCCTGCTCGAACGGGCGAAGGAAAACCCGCGTGGCTTCCCGGTTCTCATCTCCGCCCTGTGGCAGGAAATGGCGACCGGCACCCATTACTCCGCGCTGCTCTTCAAGGAAATCGCCCACTTCAACGGCGGCCTGTTTGAAAACACCAGCGCCCTTCCGCTATCCGCCACGCAAATCGACATGCTCGCCGATGCCGCCGCCACCGATTGGTCCGGCGTCGAGCCCTCCATCTTCGGCACCCTGCTCGTCCGCGCCCTCGATCCCCGCGAGCGCCACAAGCTCGGCGCGGAATACACCCCGCGTTCCTACGTCGAGCGCCTCATCCGCCCCGCCATCATCGGCCCACTCCGCGACGAATGGGATGCCGTGCGCGTCGCCGCCGCCACCCTCCACGAGGAAGCCGACCAAGCGGAAATCCAAGCCGACCAACTCGAAGCGGACGCCAAGGCAAAACTCGCCGCCGGTGCCTCCGACGAGGCGAAACAACTCGGTGCCGATGCCGCCCGCCTCCGCAAGGATGCCAAGAAAAACGATGCCGAAGCCCTCGCCCAAGTCATCGCCTTCCACCGCTACCTCTGCGGCCTCACCGTGCTCGACCCCGCCTGCGGCACCGCGAACTTCCTCTATGTCACCATGGAGCACATGAAGCGGCTCGAAGCCGAGGTGCTCGAACTCATCGACGCCCTCGGTGGAGATGCGGGCATGGAAATGCAGGGTTTCCGCGTCCGCCCCGAACATTTCATCGGTCTCGAAATCAACAAGCAGGCCGTCGCCATCGCCCAACTCGTCCTCTGGATCGGCTACTTCCAATGGCAGCACAAAACCACCGGCAAAGCCGACACCGGCGACCGCCCGTTGCTCCCGAAAGACCGCAGCATCTTCGAGCAAGACGCCGTGCTCGCCTATGACGAGCGCATCCCCCGCCGTGATCCCGAAACCCAAGAAATCCTAACCGTCTGGGACGGTCACAGCACCAAACCGCATCCCATCACCGGTAAGGAAGTCCCCGACGAATCCGCCCGCACCGTGCTTTTCGATTACCTCAATCCCCGCCGCGCCGAATGGCCGAAGGCGGATTACATCGTGGGAAATCCGCCGTTCATCGGCGCCTCCCGGATGCGCGAAGCCTTGGGCGACGGTTATGTGGAAGCCTTGCGAAAAGCCTGGAAAGGCGACGTTCCCGAGTCCTCGGACTTCGTCATGTTCTGGTGGCGCAAAGCCGCCGAAATCGTGCGCGATGGCAAAGCCAAACGCTTCGGCTTCATCACCACCAACTCCATTCATCAGACCTTCAACCGCCGCGTCATCGAACCGTTCCTTGCCGACGCCAAGAAGCCCCTTCATCTCGCCTACGCCATTCCCGATCATCCATGGATTGATTCCGCCGACGGTGCTGCCGTCCGCATCGCTATGACCGTGGCGGCGCAAGGAAAAGCCGAAGGAGTTCTCGAAAAAGTCATCACCGAAATCGCCCACGAAGACGGTGAAAATGAAGTGTCTCTCTCAAGGAGTGGTGGCGTCCTCGCCGCCAATCTTCAAATCGGCGCGGATACCACCACAGCCAGCACACTCGAATCAAACCGAAGGCTTAGTAGCATGGGCGTTAAACTGCATGGTAAAGGCTTTCTTCTCGATCAGAATATGGCGGAAGAGTTGCGGCATGAAGCATCTGATTCTCAAATGCTGATTTACCGCTATGTGGGTTCGCGTGGCTTGGTGCAGGACGACAAAAAATTGTTCGCAATCGACGCATTTAGTCTAAGCGAATCGCAACTCAGAAATCAATCACCCGAAATATACCAACACCTTTTGGGTCATGTTAAACCTGAGCGAGATCAGAATAGAAGAGATACTTATCGGCTCAATTGGTGGATTTACGGTGAGCCCAGAGCAACATTTAGGCCAGCACTTGTTGGCTTGAGAAGAATGCTTTGCACTCCGCGCACTGCAAAACATCGGATTTTTCTTTTTCTCGAACTTCCTGTTGTTGCTGAAAGTGAAGTGGTTTGTATCGCGTGCGACGATGCCTACGTCCTCGGAGTTTTAGCCTCAACTCTCCACACAATCTGGGCTCTCGAATTGGGCGGTCGCATGGGCATGGGCAACGACCCACGCTACAACAACTCCCGCTGTTTCGATACCTTCCCATTCCCCATCCTCGAAGAAGGCCCCCTCAAGCAGCGCATCCGCGACCTTGGCGAGCGTCTCGACGCGCACCGCAAACGCCAACAAGCGCAGCATCCCGACCTTACGCTCACCGGCACTTACAACGTCCTTCAAAAAATCCGTTCCGGCGAAGCCCTGAACGCCAAGGACAAGACCATCCACGACCAAGGCCTCGTCTCCGTCCTCAAGCAGATTCACGACGACCTCGATGAAGCGGTGTTGGAAGCGTATGGGTGGGCGGATCTGTTAGCGAAAGGCCCGCACTGTAGCGGCGGTCTGCGACCGTCGCTAGCGAATGAAGAAGCGCCTACGCTCTCTGCCAATGGCATCGACGCTCATAGAGCGACGCTACAAAGCACCTCAATTGCCGACATCCTCGCCCGTGGCGGTCCCGATGCCGAGGCGCTCGAACAAGCCATCCTCACCCGCCTCGTCGCCCTCAACCACGAGCGAGCCGCCGAAGAAAAGCGCGGCCACGTCCGTTGGCTCCGCCCGGATTTCCAAGCCCCCGGATCCAGCGACGGTCACAGACCGACGCTACAATCCGAAATCGGCCTGTCCGGCGACGACGACACCACCCCGGAAACCGCCGCTCCCGTCATCCTCGACTGGCCCGCCGCTCTCCCCGCCCAAGTCGCCGCCGTCCGCAAACTCCTGCCCACCGTCGGCCAAGACCCCGAATCCCTCGCCGCCTGCTTCGGCCGCAAAAACAAAAAGCGCACCGATCAAATCACCGGCATCCTCGCCACCCTCAAGTCGCTGGGGCTCGTCGCGTGAACGGCACCTCACGGCCGGAATCCTGGGATAAGTTCTTTCTTGAGAAAACCCGGAGATCCGGCAAGATTCCCGTGTTGCCCGATGACCCCGAACGAATCCAACCTCCAGAGAACCCAAGCCTACCGCAAACGGGTCAGGACCGCTCTCTCGTCGATGCCGTCGATGACTTCCGCCGAGTTTTACACCCAGATGGAGAAGTCGATGGGCAAGAAGACTACCTGGATCGCTCCGAGCAATTCCAGATTATCGAAGCCACGGCGCGTCGGCTAGGTTTTCTATTCGATCATCTCGAACCGGTGGTTGAGGGAGGTCGTGAGCACGATTTGATCTTCGATGACGCCACCGGCACGGTTCTGAAGTTCTGACAAAGTGCTGTGTCGATGCCTGTCATTCTGGGCAACCCGGAAAATCCACTGACCCAAAGAATCCCATGAAATCAAAAGATGACCCACCGTCCGAGGGCTTCCCGCCCCATCCGCTCAATAAACGGATTTGAATCTAGGGATTGGCGAGCGTGAAGCCGCCATCCGCTTCAAGGATCTGGCCGGTGACAAACGAGGATTGTTCGGATAGCAGAAACGCAATCACGCTGGCGATTTCATCCGGCCGGCCGATGCGGCCGATAGGGGTGGCCTGGTTCATGCGGCGGGTGAGTTCTCCAGGCGGCAGCCCGAGCAAGCTGCCGCG
>CANLKN010000146.1 GCA_947491475.1 Akkermansiaceae bacterium
ATCTTTGATCCCGCCATGGCAGAAGGCTCGCACGACTGGCCGCATGCCACCGACGAACCCAAGTTCGCGGCATCGCTCGAAGAGATGCTGGGAGACCAGTTGATCGACTGGGTGGCGGTGAGTTCCCCGAACGCGCTGCACGCCTGCCAGATCATCGCCTCCCTCGAAGCGGGAAAGCATGTCTTCAGCGAAAAGCCGCTGGCACCCAACTTCGCCGACTGCCTGGCGGTCCGGGACGCCATCGCCAGATCCGGCCGCAAGTTTTTCTTCGGGCTCGTGCTTCGGTCGTCGCCGTTTTACATCAGGATCAAGGAGCTGTTGGATGCGGGAGAGATCGGGGAAATCCTCTCGTTCGAGTTCAACGAGACCCTGCCATTCCAGCACGGTGGCTTCATCATGGGTGATTGGCGGCGGCGGCAGGAAGAGGCCGGGAGTCTGGTTCTCGAAAAATGCTGCCACGACATCGACCTCGCCAACTGGCTCACCGGCAGCCTGCCGCGGCGGGTCGCCTCGATGGGCGACTGCCGGTTCTACGTGCCGGAAAATGCCCGGCACATGGAGCGCATCGGCCCCGATGCGCTCGGGCATCCGGCCTATCAAGGATGGGAACAACGGAAGCCCGTCAATCCCTTCACCAGTGACAAGTCGATCTGCGACAACCAGGTCGTCCTGCTGGAATACGCCAGCGGAGCGAAGGCCACGTTTCACACCAACCTCAACGCCGCGCTGCCGGAGCGGAGGTTTTACATCCTCGGCACGGAAGGCGCTATCCGGGCGAACGTCCTGACCGGCGAGATCGAATGGAGCCGGATCGCCCACGAACCGGTCATCCACCGCGAACAGAGCGCCGCCAAGGGCGGACACGGCGGAGGGGACGGGCCGCTGGTCGAGCGCCTGCTGGCGACGATGCTCGAAGACGCGCCGCCGCTGGCGGGAATCAGCGAGGCCTTGCGCGCGTCCGCCGTTTGCTTTGCCATCGATGAAGCGAACCGCACCGGACAGGTCGTGGATTTGAAACCGTATTGGAACCAGGTGGGCGAAGTGATCAACTAATAACAACAGCAATCCATTCCATGAAACGACCTATCATCTCCCTGCTTTTTGTTTTTGCGATCAACGCCGCAGGCCTGGTTCGCGCCAATTCCCTGTTGCCGGATGGAACGCCGTTTCCCTTCTGGCAGGACGAGACGTCCTACACCATCGTTTATCATGTGAACAACCGCCACGCGAAGGCCTCGGACGAAAATCCCGGAACGGAGGAGCTTCCTTGGCGGACGATCAACCACGCCGCCCAGATTTTGCAGGCGGGGCAGAAGGTCATCATCCATGGCGGAGTCTATCGGGAGCGCGTCGATCCGGCCTGTGGCGGCGAAACGCCAGCGCGCATGATTGCCTACGAGGCGGCCAAGGGCGAACAGGTCGTGGTCAAGGGCTCGGTCGAATGGAAAGGCCCGATTACGGAAAGCGACTATTTCCACTTCGCGCGGCTTCCATCGCACCGCCCGGTTTACAAAATCCAACTGCCGGCCGGCGTGTTTTCCGGAGCCAATCCGTTTGCCTTGCAGAACTACCCGCGGGACCGCGCGGAGGCTGTGGCGGTGCAGGCGGGAAACGGCACCAGTCAGGCGCTGCCGGGCATGGAGATGCGCCGAGGGCAGGTGTTTTTCGACGGGACAGCCGTGCGGCAAGTCAGCGGGGATGGCGGACAGGCGCTCAACGATCTGATGCTGCCAGAGGGAGCGTTTTGGGTGGAGGACAATGGGATGACGATCCATTTCACGGCACCCGCGGAACGGAAGCCGGAGGATCTCGCCATCGAGTTGACCGTTCACGAGCAGGTGTTCGCACCGTCCAAGCGGCACCTGAACTACATCCGGGTCAGCGGTCTCTCCCTGGAGCACGCCGGCAATGGCATTCCCATTCCCACGCCGCAGAAAGGCCTGCTCAGCAGCAACGCGGGGCACCACTGGATCATCAGCGACTGCACGATCCAGCATGCCAATACCATCGGGGCCGATCTCGGCGGCGGGTATTGGAACTATCCGGTCGGGGACTTTCAGGGAGGGCACATCGTGCGGCGCTGCGTTTTTCGGCACTGCGGCCTCTCCGCCCTTCAAGCGTGGCACAACCGCCCGAATGAGTTCCTGCTCGTGGAGGACTGCCTGTTCGAACAAAATGCCTTCCTGCCCGTCGAGCGGCGCTACGAGTCCGCCGGGGTCAAGCTGCACGGCCTGCAAAACTCGCTGATCCGGCGCAATGTCATCCGGGATTCCGGCTTCACCGCGTCGCTCTGGCTGGACGGGGAGATCTTCAATACACGCGTCACACAAAATGTGTTGGGAAATCTGGGCGGTGGCGCGAGCGTTCTCGGCGGGCATGTCTTTATCGAGGTTTCCCTCGGCCCCTGCCTGATCGACAACAACGTCATGATCGGCAGCGAGCGCAATGGCTTTTACGAGCACGACTCGGAGCGCTGCGTGGTCGTGCAGAACCTCATCGCCAAGTGCGCCGGCAGCGCGGTCCACACCCACATGACCGATCCCGGGAGGCGCGTCATGCCATGGGACCGGCCCAATCCGCCTCTCGAAAACGAGCACCGCATGCTGGGGAACATCCTGATGGACTCAACCCGGCTCGTCGTGTTTCGCAACAAATCCTCATGGTCCGACGACAACGTGTTCGGAGGGAAGGCGGATGCCGCGCTTTTCACTGACATCGCGGCCTCGTGGGTCGAAAAAGCGGGAGGCGCTCCGGAATATGTGGATTTTGCAACATGGCAGGCGGGAGGTCAGGATGTGCACAGTGTGATAAGTCCGCTCACCATGAACTTCGAACCCAAGGCCATGGAGTTGCGGTTCTTTGGTAGCGGCCTCTCCAAACTTCCGGAGCGGGCTTACGAAACGCTGCGCCAGCCCACCTTCACCAAGCCGGAAAAATGGCGGGTCATCCGGCCGAAGGACGGTTCCGTTGTCCTTGACCAGGATCAGCCTGCTCCGGTGCTTGCTCCCCTCGCCGACCTGCTCACCAAGGATTTGTTAGGCATCGCGCGGTCGCGCACCGGATTGAAAGCGGGCCCCCTCGAAAACCTGCCGCTCGACGGCTCACCGCTGGCCATCGATCCGCGCCAGCTCAAAGAAAACTAATCTGATGCAAGGAAACTCCACCCTGTCGGACCAGCATGTGCCCTTGGGGCGCAAGGTGGCGTGGGGGCTTGGCGGCGTGAGCGACTCGCTGGCGATGGGAGCCCTCATGATGATGGTGTTCCCGGTGTTCAATATCGGCTATGGCATGAGTCCGGTCGCGGTCGGTTTTGCAATAGCGGTTTCCCGGGTCTTCGATGCCATCACCGATCCCCTGATCGGGAATTTGAGTGACAACACCCGGACCCGCTTCGGCCGCCGCCGCCCCTACATCCTGGCTGGCAGCGTGGGAATGATGTTCACCTATGCCTCCATCTGGATGGTGCCGTCGGGACTGGCCGGCGGGGCTCAGGTTGCCTGGCTCACCCTCACGACCTGCCTCTTCATGCTGGCCTATACGCTGTTCAACATTCCCTATTCGACGCTGGCCTATGAGATGAGTGGCGATGATGCGGAGCGCACCCGCATGCTGGCGTTCCGGGCGTTCTTCGCCATTGCATCGCAGCTGCTTCCACCCTGGATCTATCAACTCCTGCTGCTCCCGCAGTTTGGCGGAACCGAGATTGCCGGAGCCAAATGGGTCGGCGTTCTGATCGGCTTCGTCCTGATGGCCTTCAGTCTGCCGGCGGTGTTATTCGGGCGGGAAAACGTAAGAGCTTCCGAGCAGGAAAAGATCAGGATTGTGCGCGCCACGGTGCTTTCCCTGCAATCGCGGGCGTTCCGGATTCTGGCTCTTTATGTCTTGTGCCTGATGGCGGGGCTGGTGGGCGTCTCGGTGCTGCCCACCTACATCAACATCTATCATGTCTTCGGTGGCGACAAGACGGCGGCCACACGGATGATCGGAATCGCGGGGACGATCTTCGCGGTGGTCGGCATCGTCGCAACGCCCGCGATCTCCTTTCTCGCGACGCGCTTCAGCAAGCGGCTGGTTTTGATCGGCGGACTTGCGGTCGCCAGCGCCGGATTTGTTTCGACCTGGTGGTGCTACATTCCCGGCTCCCCGTGGTGGCAAATGGTGCCGGTCGTGTTGACCAGCGCCGGGCTTTCCTGCGCCTGGGTGCTCAACGGAACCTTCCTTGGCGATGTCTGCGATGCGGATGAACTGGTTTCCGGCCTGCGCCGGGAGGGCATGTTTTGTGCGATGTATGGGTTGGTTTATAAGATGGGTGCCGCGCTGGCGACCTTTGCCGGCGGCTATGTCCTGCTGTGGTGCGGCATCGGCGAAGGGGTGCTGAATCCGGACGCCACGACGATATTGCGCCTCCGGTTCGCCTATCCTGCGTTTGCAGTCGTCGCCCTGCTGCCCGCCATCGGTGCCATGGTTATCTACCCGCTCAGCCCGGAGCGCGTGCGCGAAAACAAGCGCCTGCTCGACCTGCGTAAAAAAGCATGAACAAACCTTCGAACTTGCCCGCAACATGAACGATCTCCAACAACCGGAACCGATCAAAGCATTCTGCATCGACTTCAACTGGGGAGAAGGCGGGCCGAATGAATTCGCGAGGCCGGGTCTGTGGGCGGATGCCTCGCCATCCGAGCACGTCGCATGGTATGCCGCGCTCGGCTGCAACGTGATCCAGACATTCGCGGTTTCATGCAATGGTTATGCCTGGTATCGCGGCGGCAGCGTGCCCGAACAGCCGGGCTTGCGGCATGATTTCCTCAGCGAGATGGTCCGGCTCGGCCATGATCGCGGGATGCAAGTGATGGGATACTTTTGCGTCGGTGCCAACACGCTCTGGGGCCGGACGAACCCGGACCTCAGCTATGGCATTCCCAATGCGCCACACATCCCGCTCACCACGGAGTATCTCGACGATCTGTGCACCTCGGTGGCGGATGCGCTGCGGCGCACGGGCATGGACGGCTTCATGATCGACTGGGTTTGGAATCCCGGCGATATGGACGGCACGCCGCTGCGCTGGCTGCCGTGCGAACAGCGGATGTATCATGAACTTTTTGATGAAGAGTTTCCCGGCAAGGATAGGATCAGTCCGGAATGTGAACTGGCCTTCCGCCGCCGTGCCATCGAACGCTGCTGGGAACGCATCCGCGCCGCCGCCAAGGGAGCCAATCCGGATGCCGTGATTTGGTTGAGCTGTGCAAATGTCGCCGCACCCGCAGTGGTGGAGTCCAGGCTGTTCCGTGAAGTGGACTGGCTCATGAACGAGGCCACGGACCCGAAATCGCTTGAGCAGGTGGATGCCATGAAAGGCCCGCACACGCGCCTCTTGCAGTGTGTCGTGGGTTGGGGTGATGCCCATAATGCCCGGCGGATTCTATCAGATGATGCCGTGAGAAATGTTGGCATCTACGGTTTCGCCAAGCCGCTGCCGGACTCGCTGCCCCTGCCGGTGGCGGAATACCGTGCCCGCCCTGTTGCGTTCTTCCAGGGCAACGACCGCAACATCGCCGTCCTCGCCCGCACCTTCAGCGGAGTCTCTCTGGATTCTTGAACCCACTCTGACAATGAACACAACCGCTGATAGAAAACCGAACAAACCGCGCCTCCCTATGAAATATCGACTGCTGAGTATCATTCCATGCGCCATGGCCGCGCTGGGCATGAGTGTTCTGCCAATCCAGGCCGCCACCGAGTTTGCTCCGGTCAAACTTCCGGATGGGACGGAATTCAAAACGTGGGAGAAACCGCTCGAATTTACAAAAACCTATCATGTCTGGCAGGGCCATGGCGGAGCCTCGGATCAGGGTGCGGGCGATGAGATAAGGCCATGGAAAACAATTGGCAAAGCCGCCGAGATGCTCCAGCCCGGCGAACGCGTGATCATTCACGCGGGAGTTTACCGGGAATGGGTCGCTCCCGCGCGCGGAGGAACTTCGGCGGAAAAGATGATCTCCTACGAAGCGGCACCCGGCGAGAAGGTGGTGATCAAAGGTTCCGATATTTGGGATCCCGAGTGGGTCAAGACCCGCTACCTGACGCCATTCGCCAGCGGTGTCGCGACTTGGGAAGCCCGGCTGGATGCGCGCATGTTCACGGATGCGAATGTCTTCTGCCTCCAGTATTTTCCCCAGCAAAAACCCATACTGAATGCCTTTTCGGCCTATATGCCGGCATTCGAGCTGAGGCGCGGCCAGCTTTGGCTGGATGGCAAACAACTCACACAGGTTGGCTTATATACGGATTTGGCCGAAACCCCAGGCAGGTTTTGGGTTGAGGATAATGGCATGACCATTCACATGCGCATGCCGGATGACTCGAATCCCAACGGCCGCAACTTCGAGATCGTGACGCGCGAGCAGGTGTTCGCGCCCAGGGAGCGCTTTCTGAACTTCATCCGGGTCAAGGGCCTGCATTTGCTCCAGGCTGCCAACGGCATTCCCATTCCGCCTCCGCAAAAAGGCCTCCTGAGCTCCTTTGGCGGACATCACTGGATCATTGAGGATTGCGAGGTGGGATACGCGAACTCCATCGGCATCGACCTTGGCAGCGGCTGGTGGGGCCCAAACAGCTACAAGCCCGGCGAGATGCAGGGATATCACATCGTGCGCGGAAACCATGTCCATGATTGCGGCATCTCCGGACTGGGTGCATGGCACGCGATGGACAACGAGCAGTTTCTCATCGAAGACAATATATTCATCAACAGCGCGTTTCTGCCGGTCACCGCCCACTGGGAGTCGGGCGCGGTCAAACTGCACCAGCTCACGAACTCGATCATCCGCCGGAATGTCATTTTGGACACGCCTTGCAGCGCCGGCATCTGGGTGGATGGCCTGAACCAGAATGTCCGGATCACGCAGAACCTCGTGGTCAACTCCCCTTCCGGAAACGATGCCGGCGGGACCGGCGGTATCTATATCGAGATCAGCCCCGGAATCAACATGGTCGATAACAACGCCGTGATCGGCTCCGCGTTCAACGGCTTCTACACGCACAACAGCCAGCGCATCCTGCTCGCCCAAAACCTGTTTGCGGGTGCCGCCGATTTTGCCATCCGCCTGAATCCGCACATCCCGGGAACATCGGATTGGGAAAACGAACACCGCGTATTCGGCAACATTCTCGCGGACAGCAAATCCTATATCCGCTTCACCAATGAAACCAGCTACTCGGACTACAATCTTCTCGGCGGCCTGACACCTGGCAACGAAACCCCATTCCTATATTCCACCGACTGGGTGGGAGCCGACGGCAAGCGGACACTTCCGGATTGGCGCAAGCTGAATTATGACACCCATTCGGTGGAGCTGCCGATGAAGGTGAAGTTCAACCCCGAAACAATGGAGCTCTCGGTGAAAGCGGCCACCCCTGATCTTCCAGTCTTCAATGTGGCCCCCGAACCGGTGCAGGGCTTTGCCCCGCTTGCCACATTGCTGACGGACGATCTGCTGGGTAAAAAGCGCGCTCCCGGACGCTTTGCGGTCGGGCCTCTGGAAAATCTTCCGCTCGATGGCACGCCGGTCAAAGTTGATCCCAGAGTTAAGTATTCCTCCCGTTGACTCATATGAAAAAAACAACTCTCCTCTCACCCCCGCCGCAACGATTCTTCGGCATCCATTTTGATTTTCACGCCACCGAAAGCGACAAGGCCATCGGGGCCTCGCTGGATGGCGCGGAAATCGGGCGCATGCTCGATGAGGTCAGGCCCGATTTTGTTCAGTGCGACAGCAAAGGGCATCCGGGGATATCCAGCTACCCCACG
>CANLKN010000147.1 GCA_947491475.1 Akkermansiaceae bacterium
GGCCTGTCGGCGGGCGGCGTTTTGGATTACACCCTGTTTCGAAACATCATCCCCCAAGGCGGCTTGGGCATCGCGGGCGCACCCGCTCCCGACGATCTGATCGCCGCCGGCATCCGCGCCCAGATGGGCTATGCTTCCGTCATCCACACTGCAGCTTACAAATTTGGTGCAGGTCGTTTCGTCTTCAACACCCTGAAGATCCGCGAAAACCTGGGCACCGATCCGGTCGCGGAGTTGATACTTCGCAATTTGCTCAACTATGCCGCGAGCGATCTCGACCGACCACTAGCGGATCTTTCCGCTGATTTCGAACAACAACTCAAAGCCATTGGCTTCGAATGAAAACCACCCACGGCAGACTGACAAATCGCGCAATGCCTGTCGCGCTGGGCGGTGGTGTATTTGGTGGTGGCAAAGAAATGGCCGTCACCAGTGATGAGATCGAAATCATTGAGGCATAACAAACATGCGAAGGGATAGCGAGGAGCCAACAAGCCGGAAAAATTCCTGATGGATTCATGTGGTCATCCATGCGGTGAAGCGGTAGTTTGCCGCGCATGACAGGAATCGTATTGGGATCCGGACTTGGACCACTGGCGGATGCCGTGGTGATGCAACGCGAGGTATCATTCGCCGATGCTGGCCTGCCGGCCTCCACCGTGCCGGGGCACAGCGGGAAATTCATCTTCGGCACACTGGAGAAAGCGCCGGTGATATTGATGAAAGGCCGCGTGCATCTTTACGAAGGCCACCCGCCGCGCGCCGTGACCGCAGGCGTGCGCTGGCTGGCGGCGCAGGGAGTTCAAAACCTCATTCTCACCAATGCCGCCGGCACGCTGAACCCGGATTTTCATCCCGGCAGCTGGATGATGTTTTCCGATCATCTCAATCTAACAGCCACCTCGCCGCTTGAAGGCGCGGACTTCGTCGATCTCTCTGCCGCCTACGATCCCACCTGGCGCAAAGCGTTTTGCAAGGCCGCACTCGCGCTGGCAATGCCTTTGCACGAAGGCATCTATGCGGGCTTGCGCGGACCCCATTATGAGACACCCGCCGAAGTGCGCATGTTGCGCTTTATCGGCGCGGATGCGGTAGGCATGAGCACCGTGCTCGAAACCATCCAGGCCCGATCACTAGGCCTGCCCGTCGCCGCGTTTTCCTGCCTCACCAACTGGGCCGCCGGCATTTCTCCCACCCCGCTCGACCACCGGGAAGTGCTCGAAACCGGCAAGCAGTCGGCGCAGTCGATGATCTCCCTGCTGGGCAAGGTGTTAGGTGATTACAAGAAACATGGCATAACCGCGGCTCCGACAAGGTAATCCGCACCGGTGCCCTCTCACTCCACTGCCAACACCCGGTGGATTTCGAGGCGCGGAATGGTCAGCCGGATTTCTCCGTTCTCTTCGCGCCATTCAATAGGTTCGCCGCCGGGTTCCAGTGTCACGCGTTGCGGTTTTGCGTGCAGGCGCAGGGTGACCTCCAGCGGCCCGACCGGATCGATCTCGCCAACCGTCATGACGTTGGCATCGGCATGCGGGCCGGACGTGTTGAGCAGATTTACCAACAAACGCCCGTCCTTGCGTTGCAGCGAGACATCCACGCTGCGCGAACCGCGTAGCTCAACCATCGGTTTGGGAAACAACTCATGGGTGAGAGCCGCAAGAAAATCACGTGCGGCGGCGGTTTGCCGTTGCAGTTGGTTTTCGCCCAGTCCGATCCAAACAGCGGCGATGCGGCCCTTGCCGAGCGGAGCGATGGTGGCGGCAGGCCATGAGGCGCTTTTGAAATCATCGGTTTCATGAACCCGGCCGAATTCACTGCTAGCGGCTGTGGTTTTGACACGCAGCCATGCGCCGGTGATGCCGCCCAGCCAGCCATCATGCGCAATGTATGCGGGTTGGGTTGAGGGTGTTTCCTCCACATACTCCACCCCGAGCTCGTTCTTGAACAAGCCGGCTATGGTGGGACCCACTAGCAGTAGGTTGCCGCCACCTTTCACATAGGCGAGCAGTTCCTCGCGGAATGAAGGTTCGAGATAATCCCACTGCGGCAGCACGATGAGCGGGTAGTCGTTCATTTTTCCGCGGAGATGATGTTCGCCGCGCACATCCACGGAATATTGTGAATCGAGCAGTTGATTCAGCAACCCCTTGAGCGAAACCACGCCGCTCGAGTCTGAGAAAAACAGCGAAGGACTCTGGCGGTAATGTCCGTCGGTGGAATACAACAAGGCAATCTGCGGCACGCTTTCGCTGCGATGGCATAGCTCTTGGCGCTCGCGGCAGAAGCGTGCGGCACCGGCCATGAGTTGCATCGTCCAATCGCGGATCGAGCCGTCCCGTTTCTGCGAGAAATAGGCCTGAAAGCCGCCACCTTGGGAAAGCACCACGGCCGACTCGCGCTGGAGTTGCGGAATGGTTTTGTAGCTGCGTGCCGGGTCGTTGTTTTCCTTGCCGGAAAAGGCCCATGCCATCAGGTCCCACGGCTTGCCCTGCGCCGAAAGCCAGCGGGCCGAGAGACGCGCCGCGCGCACGCTGTCGAGCTGTGGGTAATCTCCTGATAGAAAATCCACGTTGGCCGTGACGGGCTCGGGCATCAGGTCGCTGAAGATCCAGTTGCTCGTGAGTTGGAATGCCGGATCAAACTTGTGCAACTCGTCCACATAGTGCCGCACATAGCGCCGGAATCCCTCGCGGTTGAAATCCTGGAACTCACGCCAATGAGGATCGCCCGGTTTTTTCGGCACTTCCGCGATGCCCGTGGCCTCCTTGAATGCCTGCAGTGCGGGTGCGCCGTAGTCCGGCGTCATCGCCCAGCACTCGCCATCGAGCCACGCGCCATCCACGCCATAGACGCCGCGCAATTCCTTTAACTGCGGAATGAGCAGCTCATCCACATAACTGCTGAAGACACTGGTGTATCTGCCATCCGGCTTGCCGTCCGCTCCAAGCCGCGCCCAGTCCGGGCGGCGCTTGACGGCTTCCATGTCAAAAACGCCGGAGTAATGCATGTAAAGACCGACACCACGCTCCGCCGTCACCTGCCGCCAAAGTTTCAACGGATCGCCGACGATTTCAGGCGCGGGCGTGCCGACCTGGGTCGGGTAGCTGGATATGCCGGGGTGGCCCTTGCAATCGATTTGGATGTAATCCGGCTTCACCTGATCGATGATGGACTCGATCATTTCGCGCGTGGTGTTGGCCCCGATCTGTTTGCAGTCCGGGCCGGCATGAAAATCGAAATGAATGCCCAGGAAACTGTCCGCGCGTTTCAGCCTTGCGGGAAATTGCGGATGATCCTGGGCCTCGAGGCAGGGCGCGAGAAACGCAATAAGGGCTGTCAGATATTTGAAGCGCATCATTGAGGACACCCACTACGGATCGGACCGTCACAGTTTTTCACCGAGTTGATAAAATGTCCGGCCGTCATCGCCCACGGCGCGGGCAGCAAAGCCTTCGGCATCGAATCGGGTGAGCCAGATGCTGTGGGCTTATTCCACGTCGTTGGTGATGCCGCTGCCATGGATCTGAAGGGTTCTTTTTTCAAAATCCAGTCCCATGGCGGCGAGCATTTTGGTGCTGCCATCGATCGAGCTGACCGCGCCCGCGCGCTGGGGATCGACATCGAGCACATGCGCGCCCCACGGGCCGCTGCCGAGTTGGCGCACGCCGCGCTGCGGATCGACCGCCCAGCGGCTGTCGTTTTCCGCGGGTGACAATGATGGATTGTAGTCCATGCGCAGCTTGTCGGTGATGGCGAGGATGTGTTCGTGCCCGGTGATGTAAAAACCGATTTTCGAGGCATGCGCGGCCATTGCCGGCCAGATGAGGTCGCGCATCCGGCGGCCCGGGCTGATCGGATTGAAATCGAATTTCCCCATGCCATAGAACGCCGGCGCGTGGCCGGCCACCACCACGTGGCGGTGTTTGGCGGCGTTTTGCGCGAGCTGCCCGCTGAACCAATCGAGTTGTTCTTCAAGCTTCTCGGTGTGGTCGGTCTCCAGTGAGATGAGGAAAAAATCCGTGCCGATCGAAAGCGTGGCCGCAGAGTTGCAATGGCGGAGCGGATGCTGCGGATCATAGCTCCACGAGAAGATTTCCGCGATTTGGCCGATGGTGCCGTCGCCATTGCCAAGCGCGTTGGAGTTGCGCTGCGCATTGATGCCCTCGTGATTGCCGGTCAGCGCGACCATCGGCACCAATGCGCCATCGCGGGTATGATAATACTCCGCCATGCCACGCAGGAACGCGAACCAATGCCGCGACGACTCTTCATTCATGCGGCCGTCGTCATTGACATAGTCGCCCACCAGCACCATCAGGTCGGGCGCTTCGGCAGCCACAACCTTGCCAAACTTCTCCAGCAGGCTGCCGGGGCCGAACTCTAAATTCTGATAGTCGGACAGGAAAGACACCTTCACCTTCCCGCGTGCCGCAGTTTTGAATTTCCTGATCTGCTCCACGCCGGGCCAGCGGATTTCATAAATGGAATCCCCGGCAAGCCCCTCGATCAGGCAGCTGTGAATGTGGTGGCCAGGCAGCATCGGAAAGTGACGCGAGCGCCTGGATGTGACGCGGTTCCAGGTGACAGCCCCCGGAGCTCGGTATTCCATGACCACCGCCTCAGCGCCGTCCGACACCCAGGAAACCACCATGTCGCGTGACGGATCGGTCCAAGGCTCGACAAAGGCGAGGAAAACCTGCGCCCCGGAATCATCATTGGCCTGCTGGCTGTGCGCGCCGACCAAGCCCGCGCCAAAGGCACCACATGTGGAAAGCAGGAAACGACGACGGCTGGTATGAAATACATGAAGATCGGTATCCATCGTTATTTGAAATATGACAGTGTCTTTTGTAATACTCTACGGATTATGCGTGAGGCCGCACTCGGGATTTTCAGCAATGGAATTTTGTGATCCTGCGGTTTCGAACACGCCGCCGCCAAGAAGGCGTCCGCCGTCGTAGAAGGCACATATCTGGCCTGGGGCGATGGCGCGCTGCGGGTGTTGGAATTCAAGACGCAGCCGGCCGCCGCCGAGTGGCTCGACACGCGCGGGTTCCGCTTTGGCGCGGTAGCGCGGCTGGGCATCGACGAAGCGTTTTTCCTCGATCGGCTCGTTGATGGACGAGAGCGTGCCGACAGTGCAAGCGCGGGTGTAGAGGCCCTCCGCCGCGGGCGTGTCCCAGCCGACGATGAGGCGGTTTTTCTCGGGGTCCTTACCGACGACGACGTAGGCCATGCCCTCGCGCGGCGAGGCGACGCCGTGACCCTTGCGCTGACCGAGCGTGTAGAGGTGAAGCCCGCGGTGCTCGCCGAGCACCTTGCCGGAAACATCGACGATTTCACCGGGTGAATCCGACAGGTAGTGGCGGAGGAAATCGCTCATTTTCACCTGGCCGAGAAAACAAATGCCTTGGCTGTCCTTTTTTTCGGCGACCGGAAGATTGAAACGCCGCGCGACCTCTCGCACCTGCGGCTTGAGCATTTCTCCGGTGGGAAAGAGCGCGTGCGCCGCCTGTTGCTGCGTCATCAGCGCGAGAAAATAACTCTGGTCCTTGTTGGGATCCGCGCCGCGCAGGATGGCGGCGGAGCCGTTTGTTAGATCGCGCCGCCGGGCGTAGTGGCCAGTGCCGACGAACCCGAATCCCTGGGCCAGCGCGTAATCGAGAAAGACGCCGAATTTCATCTCGCGGTTGCACCAGACGTCGGGATTGGGCGTGATGCCCGAGCGGTAGCCCTCGATGAGATAATCGACGATGCGTCCGCGGTAGGAGTCGATGAGGTCGATGACGCGCAGTTCGATTCCCAGCGTGCGGCAGACGGCGTGGGCGTCCTCGATGTCCTGTTGCCACGGGCAATCGCCGGGGATGCCCTCGTCGTTGATCCAGTTCTTCATGTAGCCGGCCGTCACCTCGTGGCCTTGCTCGACAAGCAAGGCCGCGGCCACCGCGCTGTCCACGCCGCCCGAGAGTCCCACCAACACCTTCGCCATGGGGCGGAGCTTGAATCGGGATGGCGCGGGCGTCGAAAACAAATGCGTGATCGAAAACATTTCCGGAAGCCACTGATCGACCGCGGTGGGTGGCCAGTGAAGTGAGGGGTGAGGAAAAATGGATTTCCGAATCTGACAAAATCGTCACACGGGGGCCGTCGGCAAATGCTGGCGCCCCCCCTTTCATTCCGCCGTCCTTCACGCCATGCGCTTCTTTACCCCGATTTTAGCCTTGTTGGTAGCCATTCCGGCCGCTGCCCAGGAACCCGTCGTCACCTCCACCGAGGAACTCCGCATCTCCGTCCGTGAATGGGTGGAAACCATGCGGAAAATCCAAGAGGAGGAGAACAACTGGACCAAGGACAACGATGTGCTGAAGGCCTACAAAGAGGGATTGGAGAAGGAAATAGAGGATCTCAAGGAGGAGATCGAGCGCGCCAGGACGCGCAGAGACGGAGGAGATAAACAATCCCTCGACAAACTCACCGAGCGCAATCTGTATGCGGAAGCTCAGGAAGAGCTTGTCCGCCAACTCCGTGTCCTCGAGGACGGTCTTGCAGCCAAGCTGCCGCTTTTCCCCGCCCCGCTGCGCGAACAGGCAAAGGTATCACTCGCCATCGAAACTCTCCAAAACGGCTTGCAACTGCCACCTGAAAAACAATCGCAGGACGTTTCCCAAAGGCTTTATAACGCCACCGAACTGCTCGCCGAAGTGGAGAAATTCCAACAACAGGTTCACGTCCACACGGAATTGCGCAAGGATTCGGAGGGTCGAGAGTTCAAGATGCAGATGGTCTATTTCGGTCTGGCAATGGCCTATGGTGTGAACGAAGACGCCAGCTTTGCGCTAACCGGCCGGCCCGAGGCGGACGGCTGGAAATTCCAGGAACGCAAGGAACTCGCGGCGGGAATCCAGGAACTCGTGAAAGCCGCCACCGACGAAAAAAACGCATCCTTCAATAAACTTCCACTTGTCATACCATGATCTATCGCACCGTCATCGCTGCCGCACTTCTAACGGCGTCCTCGCTCCCATCCCGCGCGAACACCGCGGCGGAAACCGCCACCCAATCGCTAAAAAAGGCCGCCGAGGAGCTTGTCACGACCAAGAGGGAATACGCTGATCTGCGCCTCTCCATGTATCGCGAGATCAACAAGCTCGACGAGGAGGCCCTCACCCTCACCAAAGAGTTGCGTGGCCTTGAGCGGGATGAGGAGCTCCGCACCTCCAACATCCGCAGCCTGGAACGCGAGTTGGAAACCCGCAAAACTGATTTCAACTATGCCTCAGGCGTGCTCGGACAATATGCGAAGGCGGTAATTTCGCGCCTCCACCCGGCCGAGCACCAACTCTATCGCAGCCAGATCGAAGCCCGTGATCAAAAAGCCGTGGCCTCGGCGAGCGACCCAAAAACCCAGGTCAGCGAGCGCATGGCGATCGTCGAAACCGGTCTCCAACGTTTGTCCGCGATCGCCGGAAGCCGGAAATTCGAAGGGAAGGCGCTGGGACGCAGCGGACAGGCAGTCCAAGGTCAATTGCTCCTGGCCGGACCCGCGGTGTTTTTCGCGGCTGCCGACAAGTCGTTCGAAGGCGTGGCTTCGCTCGCGGATACGGGAGCGGGTCTTGCCGCCATTGTGCCCCTCGCGGACACGGCCGGCAGCATCGCCAAGGCCATCGAAACGGGCGAAGGCGAAGTGCCTCTGGATGCCAGCAACGGCCGCGCGATCGAGGCCGCGCTCAAAAGCGGAGGCCAAAACCACAGCGGCGCCATGGAACACGTCATGCTCTT
>CANLKN010000148.1 GCA_947491475.1 Akkermansiaceae bacterium
GATGCCATCTGTCGCGATATGTCGCCAAAAAAACCGCTTCAAGCCATACGCCGCAGGCAAATCCACGCGTTTTCACACCGGACCAAGCTATCAAATCGTCTTCCAGCCCGCGTCGCGGCCGATTCTAACAGCGGCACTGCAAACACAAAACGCATCAGCCGTCGCTGAAGATATGGCCGTCAAGTAAGGGCGCGTCATTCGTCGCTCCGGGCTTGTTCAACCAAAGGGCGCAGACGAAGGCTTCGTTCCTCAGCCTTCGCGGCACCCTTTATTGTTAGGCTCATTTTTCTTTTTTTAAACGCATTACCAATTATTGGTAACAATTTTATATTAGATACTATCCCACATATATACGCTCCAGACCTTTAAAATTCACATAAAACCCATCCCCGCGGTAAATCGGTGATGAGCCATCAAATCTCTTTGATAGAGGAACTAGCTTAGCATCTAAATCGAGGGTAACAGGCTCCGATGAAGCCACTGACACAGCGGCGAAGTAACCATCATATGGGACAAGCTGAGGATTTCGGGTCTCCATCCCCCTGAACTTACTGCTTTCTGATCCATCAATTAGGCCAAAATTTCGGACAATCACCCAACAACGATTTCCCTGTTGATCCTCAAACCAAACCTGTGGATCGATTCCAATAACATCACAATATGATAGGATAGTATCTTTTAAGTTTTTTTCGATGTGATCACGAACAATCTGGATGGAAAAATTGCGCAACTCCCACTCTGACATCTCGACCTTAACGTCATCCACAAAATCATCAGGAACCACTGAAACTCCGCTTTCAAGATTCGAAAGGTTCCAGCCATCCTTGAGCGGGCGGAATGTGCGGGCATCAACTGGAAATACACATGGAACTAGGTTGTGCTCGGTTGAAGCGTCAACACATCGCTTAACGTCTAACTGTGTTAGGCTTGTCCGCCCATTTTGGATAAAATCCACTAAAACGGAAAACACCTGATTTCTGTATGCAAATGTAAGGTGGTCAAATGAAGGCCAAGTGAGATCGGACTTGATCCACCGATAATCATGCTGAGGCTCTACACGGTCACCGAATTTCTTGAACATTTCTTGCAAGCGAACACCGGCTGCGTTCCTAGCTCTGTGAAATTCTTGTGACGGATTGGAAGGATCTATTTGGTAGCTCATCGAAGTGATTGTATATTCTGCCTAACAGGTGTTATTGAACGACATGTTGTATTTGCTCAGCAAATGCAACATGTTGTGTATCCCCTGCAAAGACAACCCGGAAGGACACTTCTCTGGGGATTCCGTTCATGGCTGGATTTTTAGACGGCCATGGAGGAACTACCAAGCAAGAAATGCGTGATGGATGGAGGGTTGGATGTTTCCAACCCGGCAGGCAAGATGCCCGCCGTCCGAGACAGGCTGGAAGCCTATCCCCCGGTCTTTCAGACAGCCTCTCAGTCTGTTGCTCCTTTTTCCCTGACCTTGATGCGGGCTGGGACGTCGCCGATGGGGATGCCGGCCTTGGTGAGGGAATCCCATACCTGGAGCAGGCGTTCGAGAGGGAGTTTCTTATCGGCCTCAAGCTCGAGTTTGCGGCCGGGGTTTTGTTTCTGATAGGCGGCGAGATAGGATTCGAGCAAACCCTCCGGCACGGCGAGCGAGTCGAGGGTGACGTTGCCGAGCGCGTCCACGGCGATGACGGAGCGCGCGTCGCTGACGGTGTCGGACGGGATTTCGCGCACGGTGGGCAGCTCGATGCGGAGGATTTCGCGGGGTTTCTTGAAGGTGGTGGAGACGATGAAAAAGACGAGCAGGATGAAGAGGATGTCGATCATCGGGACGATCGGCACCTCGGCGCGCTTGCGGGTGATGCGGTGGAAATGCATGGCTCAACTTTTCTTTACGGAGCGCTGGCAGACGTGTGCGAGATCGGCGAGGAGGGATTCGAGCCGTGCGGTGAGCACCTCGATGCGGCGGGTAAAGTAGCCATGGGCGACCACGCAGGGCACGGCGATGGCGAGGCCGAAGATGGTGGTGTTGAGCGCCATGGCGATGCCGCGGGCGATGGCGAGGTGGTCGGCGGCGTCGTTCAAGCCCTGGAAGATGGTGACGAGGCCGGAGGCGGTGCCGAGCAGTCCTAACAGCGGGGCAACAGTGATGACAATGTCGAGCACGCCGATGCCGGCGTGCAGGCGTGAGCTTTCCTCGCGGGCGGCGGCTTCCACGGAGAGGATGATGTCGCGTTGTGGTTTGCCGCGGTGGCGCACGGCCACGGCGGCGAGCCGGGCGAGGGTGCTTTCGCCTTTTTCAAACTCCTTGAGCACCGGCACGATGCGGTCGGCGGCTGCGAGTTCCTGGAAGTTCGCGACTTTTCTGGCGAGTTCATCCGGGATCACGCGGCGGCGGGACAGCGAGAGGAATTTGTAGAGGATGGCCATCATGCCGACGATGGAGGTGAGGCCCAGCGGAATCATGAAGATGCCGCCTTTGAGCAGGAACTGCCATGAGGTGGTGAGCGCGTCGGCGGCGGAGTAGCTGGCGAGCAGGGGATCGGTGAGGTATGTCATGGGAAGATGTTAGAAATAGAATCTGAAGATGAGTTCGAGCGGTTCGTCGTCGTAATCGCTGCGCAGGGCGCGTGGCATTGTGGGGATGGCGGCGTCGCGGATCGAGTTGAGGGTGAATCCTTTCTGGACCTCGCCGGTTTCCATGTCACCCACGAACTGGACGGAGCGGACCTTGCCGCTGGTTTCCACGAAGAAGCGGACGGTTAGAAATCCCGGCGTGATAAAATCCCGGTGGCGCACGCAGTTGCGCTGCCATTCCTGCTCCACGGCGCGGCTGATGGCAGCCTGATAACGGCCGAGCGGTGAATCCGCGACATCGAGCGAGCTGCGGCCGGTGCGAGAGATCGAGCCGACCACTGCGGTCTTGCGCTGGAAGCCGCTGAAGGCGGGATCTTTGGATGGTGCGGGCTTGGGTCTTGCGGCCACGGCCGGTGGCTCGGGCGGCAGGCTTTCGGCAGCCGGGCGCGGCTCGGGAGTGGGCTTGATTTCCTCTCTCGCGGCGGTTTCTCGCGGGACTTGGACATCGACCGGGTTCGGACCCTCAAGCAGGGCTTCGCGTGGCGGCGGCAGCTTGGCGGCTGGCTGCGGTGCGGGATTTTGAGTGGGCGTTGGCGGTGGAACTTGGGCAGCGGCAACTGCGGCCTCGGGTTCCGCCGGCGATGGGGTTTGC
Source organism: Akkermansiaceae bacterium (assembly GCA_947491475.1). Lineage (GTDB taxonomy): Bacteria > Verrucomicrobiota > Verrucomicrobiia > Verrucomicrobiales > Akkermansiaceae > Luteolibacter. Next base: position 3,221 of record CANLKN010000148.1, read on the forward strand.
GGGGCAAGCTCTCCGTCCTGATAGTCGCTTTCAGTGGTTTCGATGTCGAGTTCGTCGCGCGACTCGATACCGGCTTGCGAAGGCAGCGGCGGCGCGGCGGCGGTCGGGGCGCGGTCGCTGGTGGCGCGGGTATCGCGCTCGCCGATGAAGGCGGTGTTCTCCGGTGGCGGCGCGGCCTGGTCCGGGCTGGTGCGGGCGAATTGTTTTTCCGGCGCAGACGCGGGCATGGACTCGGGTTCACCGGCCGCAGGGATCGGGAAAATTTTCGCGACGGACTCGGGCGGCGGCGGTGGAGGCGCGGCGGCCAGTTGTTTCTTGCGGAACTCGGTGGATTCGAGGGCGGCCATGCCGATGACCGCGAGCAGTGAGAGATTGGCAAGCAGGGACAGCGCGAATGCGATCACCCAGAGGTGACCGTCGCCGCGCCGGGATGTGAGTGCCAAGGCTTGCATTGCCAACGCCGCCAACTTTGCCGGGAAACCTTGCGGGCGCAATCCGGGAAATGCATGGGTTTCCGGGATCAATGGCAGCAAGACGGAAGCTCCTCGGCTGCGGGGGGGGCATCCGGTTTTCCACCGTAAAATTCGGGCGGAATGGTCCCGTGCAGGCGCCATGCAAGCATCAGCGCGGTGACCAGCGCGAGGCCGCGGCGCAGGCGGCCCATCGCCAGCGGCGTGAGCATCGCACGGATGCGGTGAAACTGGTGCTGCGCGAGCCACAACAAGGGCACGGTCCCCAGGCCGAAGGCCAGCGTGAACTCCGCACCCTTGGCCGCTGAGCCGGCCAGCAAAGCCGCGCCGAAAACCAAGTAGAGCGGGCCGCAGGGCAGCAGCGGGGTGAGCAGCCCCATCGCAGAAGTGCTGCCGTAGGCGGAAAGCTTGCAGGCCTTGAAACGCGCGCGGGCGGTGAGCCGCATGAAAATCGCCGGCCGCGGCACTTTTTTATCGAGACCGAATGCCATGATCAAGAGCACCAGCACCATTACCCACGGCAGCAGCACCGCAGGTGAATCGAAAAACCACTTGAGCGGCTGGCGGCCGAGCGCACCGCAGGCCGCTCCGATGAGTCCGTAGGAAACCAGTCGCGTGCCATGATAGAGCGATGCGGCGGTGAGTAGCTCGCCCTCGGTCTTGGCCAGCGTGCCGAGACCGCACGCAATCGGCCCACACATCCCTGCACAATGCAGGCTGGTGGCAAGTCCGGCGACAAGTGCGGCAGCGGTGGTCATTTTTTTAAAAAGTTAGAGGTTATTAGTTATTAGTTATTAGGGTAGGTCGCGTTGCAATTTTTTCACTAATAACTTTTAACCAATAACAAATAACCTAATGTCACCTCTTCACCTCGATCACCTGCGGGCTGTGTTTGGCGGCGATGGAGATCAGCGTGGACCATGCGCCGATGAGCAGGGCGAAGGCAAAGACGACGTAGAGCCATGGATGGCGCGACAGGAATTCAGCAAGCGATTTCATGTGAATCAGGGGTTGGCGGATTTGAGGGTTTCAGGATTGGGGCCGAGGAAACGAACGGTTTTATTCAAAGTGACATCGCCAGGATCGGCATGGATCACAAGCACCACATCCGTCGGTCCGGTGTAGTCGGCGGCGGGGGCGACCACCACGCAGGTGCGGGACATTTCATCAAGGGCGTTCACGGTGAAGGTTTGCTCGGCACCGCTGAGTTGGTATCCGGCCGGCGTTTCCTTGCCAAGCCGGATTGTGACGGTGGCCGTCTGGTTGCGTTTGTTCATCACGCGCACCTTGTAGATGTTTCGCACCGATGAGGCGTCGCTGAAGAAACCGGTGCCTCCGACACGCGAAACGGTGGCGTTGAACGGCCGAGCCTTCTTGGAGGCCACGATGGTCAGCGCGCCGAGACCGAGCAGGGCAAGCGCGCAATAAGCGTAAATGCGCGGACGCAGCAAACGGCTGGCTTTTCCGGCGAAGCCATTGAACGAATCATAACGGATCAAGCCCTTCGGCCGTCCCACTTTCACCATCACGTCATCGCAGGCGTCGATGCATGCGGTGCAGCCGATGCATTCGAGTTGCAGGCCGTTGCGGATGTCGATGCCGGTGGGGCAGACGTGCACGCAGCGGCGGCAGTCGATGCAATCGCCCTCCGCCTTGCCCTTGGCCCCGCGCGGTTCGCCGCGTATCGTGTCGTAGCCGACGTTGATGGTGTCATCATCGGTGAGAGCACTCTGCAGGCGGCCGTAGGGGCACATGATGATGCAGAATTGCTCGCGGAAATATCCGAAACAAAACCACAACACGAGAGTGAGGAACGCGACGATACCAAAGGCGGTGGCATGTTCGAGCGGACCTGCATACATGAAACCATAGAGCCGTTTCAACGAGACGAAGTAGGAAAGGAAGACATGCGCGATGAGCGCGGCGATGCACAGATAAAGCAGGTGCTTGAGCACGCGTTTGAAAAGTTTTCCGGCAGTCCACGGCGCGGCATCCAGCGCGCGGCGGGCCGGTGCATCACCCTCGATCCAGCGCTCGATACGGCGATACACGTGATCCAGAAACACCGTGTAAGGACAGGCCCAGCCGCACCAGATCCGGCCCAGCAGCGAGGTGATGAAAAACAGCCCGAAGCCCAGCCCGCTGATCGCGAAAAACATCACCCACAAGTCCTGCGGCACCAGCGTCAGCCCGAACAAATGGAACATCCGGTTTTCCACATCGAGGAATACCGCCGGCGCGCCGTTGATCGGGATCCACGGCAGCAGGATGTAGATGGCGATGAGGATCACGCCCACCAAGCGCCGCGCCACATTCCAGAGGCCCTTCGCATCGGAGGGGTGCAGGAAATATCTCGATCCATCCTGATTGATGGTCGTCACGGAGTCGAGGTTCGGTTGTTTGGGGCTTGCCATTGGCGGGCTTGAAAAGTCGCACCATGAAGGCTGTTAAGCTCCGCATCGCCTGCGCAAAACCGCGCAAAGGTTGTGGCAGGAAATGCGGAGCCGCGCATGATCTCATGGTGCGTCTTGTGGAAACCGACCTGTTTTCCGGGCCAATCCAAGGTGGAAAATGCACTGCCTCACCTCGTTTCATAGTTCGAACCTGCCGACGGTCCTGTGAAACATTTCTCAGGACCGTCACCTGTACGAGCCGCCTGCATATCACAGCGGATGCGCTGCCCTCCAGCCTACCCACACTCGTCCGTGGTGCCGTGCAGCAAACAAAAATCTGCAAGTAATGCCAGTGCTCCGACGTATCACGAATCTTGAATTCAATCCCGAAATGAAAACCACCAACTGCCTCCGGTCCATCGTCTTTGCCGGCATTTCAACCGTCTGCCTGCTCCACCACGCGGTTGCCGGAAACACCAAAATCGAAAACCGCATCGACTGGCCGAAGTTTTTCGAACGGCTGGATCCGGTTTCGGAAACCCTGCCCGCGAAGTTTGATGCGGGCACCTTTGTCGGCAACGGCATGCTGGGCATCACCTTCTACCGCGATGGCGTGGAAAACCGCCTGCGCTTCGACATCGGCCGCGGCGATGTGACCGATCACCGGCCGTTCAATTACAGCAACCAGGTCGGCCGCGGACGTCTGCCGCTCGGATACTTCACACTCACTCCGGCGGGAACCATCCTCGATGGCGAAGCGCGCATCGACATCTGGAATGCCGAGACCCGCGGCTCGGTGCGCACCGATCGCGGCCTCATCCGTTTCCGTGCGTTCTGCCATGCCCGGGAAAATGTGATGAACATCGATCTCGAAGCCGCTGATGGCGAGCAGGGCGCGCGCTTGGAATGGCATCCGGCGGAGGCCAGACCGGATGGCCTCGAACTCCCGGCAAACTATCAACCCAATCCACCTGTGGAAACCAAACAGGTGGAACCCAATCTCACCGTCAGCCACCAGAAGCTCCACTACGGCGGCGAATACGCCACCGCGATCCACGATATTTCACTGCAGCCGGGTGCGAAGCGATATCTCATCAGCGTCTGCAACTCAGTGGTCGATCCCCATCCCGCCGAAGTGGCGGAAAAAACCGTGCGCGATGCCGCTGCGAAGCCCATCGATGACTGGCTCGACGCCCACCGCGCGTGGTGGCATGATTATTATCCGGCCAGCTTCGTCAGCATCCCGGACGCGCGCATCGAGAGTTATTACTGGATGCAAATGTATAAACTCGCATCCGCCACGCGTGCCGACGGCTCACCGATCGACACCAGCGGCCCGTGGCTCAGGAAAACCCTGTGGCCGATGTGGTGGTGGGATTACAACATCCAGACGGCTTATTACCCGGTCTATGCCGCCAATCAGCTCCACCTCGGTGAAAGCCTCACCCGGCTGATGGCACGGGTGTCCGGTTGAATTCAATTCAAGTTTCTAGAAAGCATTTCAAATGAGTGGATTAGGCACAGAAAAGCGTGTGACGGATTTGAACTCTGCGGCGGCATTTTCCAGAATTTTCGTCCATGAACTCCGGACGCTTCATTCTCTCCC
>CANLKN010000149.1 GCA_947491475.1 Akkermansiaceae bacterium
CTGAATCCCTCCGCGTCTCCGCGTCTCCGCGTGAGTATTCCAACATCCCCGGCTTCTACCCATCCGCCACCACCGCCGCCACCGCCGCCACCGCCGCAATCACCGCTCACCTCAATGCAGGCTCACGCGGAGGCGCGGAGGCGCGGAGAAAAAGAAATCTTCTGCTTCTAAATCTCTCCGCCCTCCGCGCCTCCGCGTGAGTATTCCGACCTCACCCGGCTTCTGCCCATCCGCCACCACCGGCACCACCGCCACCACCGCCGCCACCTCAAGCGGCCCAGTCCCGGCCCGGAGGTGAAAGCGCGCTGAGCTTGCTAGACACCCATATTGCTGTAAGATGACCTTGTCATGAAAACCACCTTGGATTTGCCGGATGATCTTCTTGCCGAAGCGAAGGCCTTGGCCGCGCGCCGTCGGACGACGCTCAAGGCAATGGTCGAGCACGCACTGCGGCGGGAGATCATGCCACCCGTTCAGCTGGATGAAGACAGTCCATTCGAAATGAACGAGCTGGGGATGCTGGTATTAAAGAAGAAGGGACGGAAGCCGATGCGTGCAGAGGAAGTCCAGGATCTCATCGACCATCAATATGATGAAGAGGATGCCAGGGTTCTGGAAATTGCAGGAGACAAGAAATGACCTTGCTCGATGTCAATGTCCTGTTGGCCTTGGTGGATCCGCTGCACGCCCATCATGAACGGGCAAAACATTTTTTCGTCAATCGGCACCCCGCGGCTTGGGCGACTTGTCCCATTGTGGAAAACGGATTTCTCCGTGTGCTTTCTGGCACTGGCTATGCCAATCGTGTCGATAGCCCGAAGACCGCACGAATCCTTCTCGATCAAATGATTGCTTCATCCTCCGGCCACCAATTCTGGCCGGATGACCTCAGCTTGCGCGATCCCTCACTTTTTCCGGATTTGCCCCATTCCAAGCATTTGACCGACTGCTATCTGCTGGCACTGGCGGTAAAACGCGGCGGCAAGCTGGCCACCTTTGACCACCGAATCAATCCAGCCTGGGTTCCCGGTGGTGCACACGCCCTGATGGTTCTCGATCCGCAAGTCCCTTGAAACTCAAGTTTAAGCACCAAGCCTATCAGGCCGACGCCGTCCGTGCGGTGGTGAATCTCTCCGCGCCTCCGCGTCTCCGCGTGAGTATTCCGACATACCCCCTGAGGTGACAGCTGACGGGCATACGCCCCCCCGGGAACGCCGACGTCTCGTCGGCCGCTCTTGAACCCCAGCTCACCGCCAATCGTGAAAACTACACGGCGGCCACGCCACCACTGGTATGCGATGCCCCTTCAGCGCCGCTAACCGACAGAGTCGGATCAGGGCTCGACAGGGATGTTGATTAACTTCCCGACGAGGGCATGGGATCGAGAACGAGGTTAGGTCATGGGATTGGAAGCGCAGTAGTCGATAAGCCGCCGCTCAACCAGATTCCACCCGCTCATGGTGAAAAACCGAGCCAGCCGCTGCCGTGCGGCGGGCAGCGTCAACGACCGGCAAACTCGGCGGCTTATAAATCCGCCAAACTTCGGTGTTGACGCCTCGCCCATAATAGGTACACCATCTTTTTACGTACCCACAATGATTCGATCATGCGGACCCTCACAAAAATTTCGATTTCTTAGAAGTCCGGCAACAATCGCCCACGCTTCGACAAAAAACGTCCCAAAATTCCCGAAAGAATTGACCGTTATTCAGACCAGTCAAGGCAATGGCGTAGCCACGCTTTCCATCGCCTTTGCTGGCGTATTAGCAGTCACCTTCCTCGTCGCCGCGCGGCAATCAGCTTTGCTTCTCATCGATATAGCCGACACCCTTCTCCATAAAAACGCCTAATAGTTTGGGCGCATATTAGTTACCTCGTAAGCGGACGCTGGGAATTGTCCAGAACCATGCTAATTGCAGAAGACCCGGATACTGTCGCCGATGAAGCGATAGACGGAGCCAGAACGGAAGGCTGATCGTGGAGTATGAACATTGGAATGGAAGCGCGGCAGATTTCTGCCGTCAGCGTGGGGCCAGTAGGGGAAGTCTGGCGCTGTGGCGGCGGTGCTGTGGTGAAAGCGGCGCAGATTCGAAGGATGAAACAGGTCGAGGGATCTGGATCCCGGCAGATGTGGACTCAGTGCGTCCTGGTGTTGGTGGATCGCTAAACTTTATGCAGTGGAGAGCTAGGCCAGTGATGGCCAGCTCGACGCCCAGGCCCCGCCTCATTGCGCCAAGAACGCGGCGTGACCGCTCAACTCGACGCCTTGCCAAAGCGGATCATCCAGATCCGCCAGCAGGCCTTGCCAGCCAACCTACTCGGCAAGGCCATACCATCCTCCCAGTTAACTGGCAACCTCCGACACCGTGAACTCGGGTTCCACCCAGTCCCTCTCAAAACCCGCCGCACACGATCCTCCACCACGCTCTTCACGGTCTTCACGCTCTCAGCGCAGAGCAGGGGGCCGCTTGACGGATACGTGCCCCGCGGTCAACCTGCGTTTCGTGACCGACGACGACGCTCTCCGTCGAAAGACCATCCTCTTCGAAATCCTATCCGCTGATTTTCATCTCTTTCGACCACACCTTCGAAACAATCGCTAATCCATCGCACTCTTTGTTTCAGTAAACGTCATACCTGCTCTAGAAATAAAAGAATACTCGAGCCCTGTAACCGGAACGTAGTCTTCCGTATTTTCGGGCCGTCACCCGGGACTAACCGACTCTATCGCTGCCCCCCTTTTATGCCCGCTAAACGCAAAGATCCTTCAGAATCCTCCACCGCCACCATCGGGTTCGAGGCCAAGCTCTGGCTCGCCGCCGACAAACTGCGGAACAACATGGACGCGGCTGAGTACAAGCACGTCGTCCTAGGGCTGATTTTCCTGAAATACATCTCCGACACCTTCCGCCATGTCCAGCATCCCGACCTCCGCGCCGACTACGTCATCGCCAACCCGCCCTTCAACGACTCCGACTGGTTCCGCAAGGACGACGACGTGCGCTGGCAGTTCGGCATCCCTCCTAAAGGTAATGCCAACTTCGCCTGGGTGCAGCACTTCATCCACCACCTCGCGCCGCAGGGCATGGCCGGCTTTGTCCTCGCCAATGGCAGCATGTCCTCCAACCAGTCCGGCGAAGGCGATATCCGCCGCGCCCTCATCGAGGCCGACCTCGTGGACTGCATGGTCGCCCTCCCCGGCCAGCTCTTCTACAGCACACAGATTCCCGTCTGCCTCTGGTTTATTTCCCGAGACAAATCAGGCGGGAAACCCTCAACCCGGCCTACCGGGCACCCTTCTCCCACTGGGAGAAGGGACGGGGATGAGGGGCGTTTGCGCGACCGAAGGAAGCAAACGCTGTTCATCGACGCCCGGAAAATGGGAACGCTCATCGACCGCGTCCACCGCGAGCTGACCGACGCCGATCTGGAGAAAATCACCTCAACCTACCACGCGTGGAGAGGAAATGCAGGCTCACGCGGAGGCGCGGAGAACGCGGAGGAAAAGAAAACTTCTGCTTCTGAATCTCTCCGCGCCTCCGCGTCTCCGCGTGAGTATTCCGACATCCCCGGCTTCTGCAAATCCGCCACCACCGACGAGATCGCCGCCCACGGCCACGTCCTCACGCCCGGCCGCTACGTTGGCGCCGAGGAAGTCGAAGACGACGGCGATCCCTTCGAGAAAAAGATGCCGCGCCTCGTCGCCGAACTGCACGCCCAGTTCGCTCGACTCCTCTCCCCATGGGAGAGGTCGGGTGAGGGTGCTTGCCTATCCGCGAAAATGGAGCAGACCATCAAAGCAAACCTGAGGGGGCTGGGATATGCATTCTGAAAACCTCCATCCTGGAAAAGAAGAAACCTCGGCTCCTGTCTGCCGCAAGCGGCAGAGGAAGGACTTCCGAGGTCTACGCACTGAGAATTACCCGTCACCACCCACACGGCAAGAATGAATCCCGAGTTTTTCCAACAAGTGGAGACCAGTCTGGCGGCAGAACGCCTCGACGCCTACCGGCAGGACGGCGCCGCCCCAGCCACCGCACTTGCCCGTTATCTTTGCAATATCGCCATCTCCGAGAGCCTGTATGCGCCCTTGCAAATGGCCGAGATTGCGTTGCGGAATTCCGTGCATCGCTGCCTCATCGCACGCTTCGGCACCGCCCAGTGGTTCGACACCATTCCCTCGCTAACTCCGTGGCAAAAACAACGGGTCGAAGAAAGCCGTCAAAAGCTCCAGACCACCGGCAAGGCCGTCACTCCCGGCAGCATGGTCGCCGAACTCAATTTTGGATTCTGGACCGGCTTCTTTAACAAAGCCCACGGCGGAACCGGCCTTGGCCACACCGTTGCCAGCCGAGCCTTCGCACACGCGCCCCGCGAGGAACGCGACATGAAGAAATTGGACGCCCGATGGAAACAAATCCGCGACTTGAGAAACCGCGTCTTTCACCACGAACGCATCATCCACTGGGGCAACCTCGATACCCAGCACGCCGCCATCCTCGAAGTCATCGGCTGGCTGTCCCCGGAACTGCGCGACCTGACTTTGGCCTTGGATCGTTTCACCGCCATTCGCCGCGATGGCCTCCATCCGTGGCTCGCCAGAATCCGCCATCACTGGCCGGAGCAGGCGGCCACGCCCTCCATCGCGCCCTCGGCCCCCGTCGTCGCAATCGTCCCTGAGGCCTTCGACGCCACCAGCGGCGCGGAAACACCGTTTGGCCATCGCTGGGGCGGCGATGTCTTCCGGCTTTCCACCGAGCACCTCGCCGCGTTGCAAGCCGGGCAGACGCTGGCCCTCGACGTGCAAAACGAATACATAGCCTTTCTCAAAGCCGCCGAGTCCGCGAAACTGGAGCAGGCCATCAAAGCAAACCTGAGGAGGCTGGGATATGGCGGGTGATTTCAGCACCAACGCGCCCATCGGCGCGAGGTCGGCGGGTTTCAGCGCCAACGGCGCGGCCCATACCAGCCCAGGGCAACGCCCTGGGTCTGCGTCATCATTTCATCAAGCCCTGAAGGGGCGGCACAACCGTTGTATCGCTGCGGAAGGAGGCGCGGTTTATGGCCAATAGCTCCTTCGCAGACGTGTCGCTGGGCGACATCGCCGACTTCCGAAACGGCAAAGCTATCTCGCCGGAGAAATACACGGCTGGTGGCAAACATCCGGTCTTCGGCTCAAATGGGCAGATAGCCCGTTCCAACGAAGTGTTGTATCCAGATCCAGCAATCGTGATTGGACGGGTCGGCGCTTATTGCGGCTGCGTTCACTATGTTTCGAGAGCGTCGTGGGTAACGGATAATGCAATCGTTGCGTTGCCCAAGGACGGCAATGACATCCGCTATTTGTTCTATCTTCTCGGTTCGCTCGAACTTCAGCGAACAGCAATCGGCAGCGCTCAACCGTTGATGACGCAGGGCGGACTCAAAGTTGTGCGGACGAAAGCGCCACCCCTCACCGAGCAAAAAGCCATCGCGGCGGTGCTTGGGGCGCTGGACGACAAGATCGAGTTGAACCGGCGGATGAACGCGACGCTGGAGGCGATGGCGCGCGCGCTGTTCCAGAGCTGGTTTATTGATTTCGATCCGGTTCAGGCGAACCTGGATCGAAATCAACCCTCACCCCAACCCTCTCCCACGGGGAGAGGGAGCAAAGACCGCGAGAAAGCAGAACTCCCTTCTCCTCTTGGGAGAAGGGCCGGGGATGAGGGTGCCTTCGGCTTTCTCGACGGCCGCCAACCTGTCGGCCTGGACCCCGCCACCGCCGCGCTCTTCCCAGCTCATTTCGACCTCAAGGCAGAAGGCGTTGTGCCGACAGGCTGGCGAGGAACGACGCTCGGCGAGGTAATTGAAATCTCCGACTCGAAACGCACTCCGTTGTCGGGTCGCGAACGCGAAGCTCGGAAAGGCAAGTATCCTTACCATGGCGCGGCCTCGGTCATGGATTACGTGGACGACTTCATTTTCGACGGTATCTACGCACTGATGGGCGAAGACGGTTCCGTTATTAATGAAGACGGCACGCCAGTCCTCCAATACGTCTGGGGTAAGTTCTGGGTAAACAACCATGCACACGTTCTGCGCGGCAAGAATGGCATCAGCACCGAACACCTCCTGCTTCACCTCAAAGGCTGCAACATCGCGCCTTTCGTGAACGGAGCCGTTCAGCCAAAGCTGAATCAAGGAAACATGAACCGCATTCCATTCATGCTTCCACCGCCAGAGATCGGCCAAGCGTTCGCTAAGACCATCGAACCCCTATTCGCGCAAATACGCGCAAACACCGAACAATCCCGCACCCTAGCCACCCTACGCGGCAAAAATCCCGAGTCAGATTTGCTGCGGGCGAACGATACGGACTTTCTGAAGGGGTTGGGCGCGATGCGCGCGGGGCAGGTGACGCACACGGGGTTGCTGCTCTTCGGCCAGGCGGAGGTGATCGCGGCGCACTGTCCGCAGGCGCAGGTGCATTACGTGCATCAGCCGAGTGACACGGCGGCGGCGCGAAATGACCAGTGGCGCGTCGGCCTGCTGCTGGCGCTGGAGCGGATCGAGCAGACCTTCAGCGGCCCGGCCAATCCCGAGGAGGAATTGTCGGTTGGGCTTTTCAAACTGCGCGTGCCGGCCTTCCCGCTGGATTCCGTGCGCGAGGCCGTGCTGAACGCACTGACGCACCGCAACTATGCCGATCCCGGCGAGGTGTTGATCCGGCACACGAAGCGCGAGGTGGTGGTAACAAGTCCGGGCGGCTTCGTCGGCGGCATCACCGTGGAGAATTTTCTCCGCCACGAGCCGGTGGCGCGCAATCGCACGCTGGCTGATGCGCTGGTGCGGTTGCGACTGGTCGAGGCGGCGGGCATGGGTCGGCGCCGCATGTGGGTGCAGGCACTCAGTCTCGGCAAACCCGCGCCGCGCCCCGAATCGGACGGGCATCTGGTGACGCTACGGTTGTTCAACACCGGCTGCGATACGGCCATGGCCGGGTTAGTGTCGCGACTGAATCATGAAGGCCAGGACATCGGGCTAGACACGCTGCTCGTGCTCTCGCAGCTGCGAGAACACCCCTACATGGACGCCGATACGGCGGCGCGGTTGTTGCGAGTGGATGTGGATGAAGCGCGGCGCTTGCTGGACGAATTGGGGCCGTCCGGACTGGGGGTGTTGGAACGGAAGTCGCATACCCGCTCGGCTACTTTCCACCTCACGAAAGGCATCGCGCGGGAACTACTGGGCAAGGCGGCCTACACGAAGACACGCGGGCTCAACCCAATTCGCTACGCTGAAATGGTGCGGGAATACCTGCACGACCACCCGAGCATTTCGAACCGTGAAGTGCGCGAATTGCTGGGGTTGGGCGAATCACCAACGGCACAGGTGGAGGCGTCGCGCTATCTCAAGAAGTGGTCAGGTCTATCCGGTTTCCTCACCGCCGAAGGGAACG
>CANLKN010000150.1 GCA_947491475.1 Akkermansiaceae bacterium
GGCTTCGTTGATGGGCGTGTCCATCGTGCTGGTCTGGATCTTTCCCCTGACGGAAGAGAAAGTTCACGAAGTCCAGGCCAGTATCAAGGAAAGGCGTCTGTCAGGCGTGTAGCAACGCCCAATCTGCGGGAAAAACCATATAGGAAAACGACCATGCAAAATGAACCGATGAGTTTTGGAGATGACTTCCTATGGGGGGCGGCCACGTCCTCGTATCAGATCGAAGGCGGGGCGTATGAAGATGGCAAGGGACTGAGCGTCTGGGATGTCATGTGCGAACGGCCCGACGCGATACTGGATGGGAATTCCGGCGCGGTCGCCTGTGATCATTACCACCGCTACAAAGAGGACGTCGCGCTGATGAGTCAGGTGGGATTGAAGGCCTACCGATTTTCAATCAGTTGGCCGCGCGTCCTGCCCGAGGGCATTGGGCGGATCAATCCCAAAGGATTGGAATTTTATGATCGGCTGGTGGACGAATTGATGGGACGGAACATCCGGCCGTTTGTGACGCTTTTCCATTGGGATTACCCCTACGCGCTCTATCAGAAAGGCGGCTGGCTCAACGGGGACAGTTCGAACTGGTTTGCGGAATATGCACGGGTGGTTGTAGAGACTTTGTCCGACCGGGTGAGCGATTGGATGACGATCAATGAGACGCAGAGTTTCATCGGGCTCGGCCACCAGCGCGGGCTTCATGCGCCAGGGCTCAAGTTAAGTCATAAGGAATGGTTGCAGGTCAGTCATAACGTCCTGCTCGCCCACGGCAAGGCCGTGCAGGTAATCCGCAGCCATGCCAAGTGCCCGGCGCGGATTGGCTATGCGCCGGTAGGAGTGGTCAAGGTGCCGGTCACAGATAGCCCTGCGGACATCGAGGCGGCACGCGCGACGATGTTTGCCATCACGGAAAAAAATTGTGAAAACAACACATGGTGGATGGATCCTGTGTTTCTGGGAAAATATCCGGAAGACGGGCTGGCGGTCTTCGGCAAGGATGTCCCGCAGTTCACCGACGAGGACATGCGCACGATCAGCCAGCCGCTGGATGACTTCTGCATCAACATTTACAACGGCCGCGAGGTGCGGGCCGGCGCGGACGGCAAGGCCGAAAAGTGGCCACGTCCGCCGGGATACTGGCGTACGAATTTCGGTTGGAGCGTGGTGCCGCAGTCCTTGTATTGGGGACCGAAGTTTTTCCAGGAGCGATACAAACTGCCGGTCCTGATCACGGAAAACGGCATGGCCAATGTCGATTGGAAATCCCTGGATGGCCAAGTTCACGATCCGCAGCGCATCGATTTCCTCCAGCGCTACCTGCTCGAGTTGCAGCGGGCCGTCCAAGACGGCGTCGATGTGCGCGGGTATTTCCAGTGGTCGTTCATGGACAACTTCGAATGGGCAGACGGATTCACCCGCCGGTTTGGCCTGACCCATGTGGACTTCGAAACCCAGGAACGAACCCTCAAGGACTCGGCGCGCTGGTATGCGGAAGTGATACGCACCAATGGTCGGGCTCTGCACGAAGCGCAGGGCCAAAGCATTGAATGAACACAAGACCTATCATTGCCTTCAACCCATGAACACCATCAAGACGATTGTTCTCACTCTCAGCATCGCCAGCGGAGTGATCATCACTCACGCGGACGCGGCGGAGATATTCCTCTCTCCCACAGGCAGCGACTCCAATTCCGGCACGGCGGAGAAACCCATGGCCACCCTTGAGGCCGCGCGCGATGCCATCCGGCAACGGCGGAAACCCGGGCTTGCGGCCAAGGTGGTCATCGCGGACGGGACATATCCCTTGCGTGGCACGGTGGAATTCACGCCGGAGGATTCCGGGGTGACCTACGAGGCGGCACCGGGTGCGAAGCCGTTGTTTTCCGGAGGAACCCGCATCACCGGTTGGGAAAAACAGGGGGAGCATCTCTGGCAGGCCAAATTACCGGAAGTCGCGGCGGGTGATTGGTATTTCGAGCAGCTCTGGGTCAATGGCCGCCGCGCGACCCGCGCACGCACGCCCAACGAGGACTGGACCTACATGCGGGGAGCCACCGCCAAAGGTCGCGATCCACTCACCGGCAGCGACGCGGATCTGCGCCACGCGCTGATCATGGGGTATCCGGACACGCTTGCACCGCTGGCCGGCGTTCCTCAGGAGCGCCTGAGCGATGTGACGGCCGTGGTCTATCATTCGTGGGAAATTTCACGCCATCGCGGGCGCTTTTTCGATCCGAAGAATGATGCGCTCCATGTCACGGAGATTGCCACTAACAAACCTTCCGACGTGCCTCCGTTCATTGACTTCGCCGCCGGCAAGCGCTACCATCTGGAGAACTTCCGTGCGGCGCTGGATGCGCCCGGCGAATGGTTTCTCGATCGCGACGGCACCTTGCTCTATTGGCCCCTGCCGGGCGAGGACATGTCGAATGTGGAAGTCGTAGCCCCACGCGTCGGACAGTTCATCCGCATCAAGGGCGAGGCGGAGAAACCGGTTGAAAATCTCACGTTCCGTGGGCTGCGTTTTCTGCACGGGCAATACATCCTGCCGCCCGGCGGCCACGCGGATGGCCAGGCGGCGAATGACATTCCGGCGGTGATTCTGGCCGACGACGTGAAGCGGATCACATTGGAGAATTGCGAGATCGCACATGTCGGATTGTATGCCATCTGGTTCCGCAGCGGTTGTGACGAAAACGTCGTGCGCCATTGTTATCTGCACGATCTGGGCGCGGGAGGAGTCCGGTTGGGCAATGGTTGGAACACCGATGGAGCGCCGTCGCGCAGGGTTTCCAGCCACAACGTGGTAGAAAACAACATCATTCGCGGCGGCGGGCGGATCCACTACGGCGCGATCGGCGTCTGGATCGGTCACAGCTCCGACAACATCATCGCGCACAATGACATATCGGACTTCATTTACACCGGCATCTCGGCAGGCTGGAACTGGAGCTACACGGAGAGTTCGGCCAAGCGCAACCTCATCGAGTTCAATCACATTCATCATCTTGGCAGCAGCTTGCTGGGGGACATGGCGGGCATCTACACGCTCGGTCTGAGCGAAGGCACGGTGATTCGCGGAAACCACATCCATCACCTGCGCAGCAACCCGGACGGCGTCTACGGCATCTATCTCGACCAGGCCAGCACAGGAATCGTGGTGCGGGACAACCTGGTCCATGACATCGGCACCGCGTGCTTCTATCAGCATTTCGGCCGCGACAACCTCGTCGAAAACAACATTTTTGCGTTCCCTCTCCAAACCTCGATGAATCGTCGCCTTGTCGAGCCGCATGAATCGTTCCGCGCGGAACGAAATATCATGGTGGGTCCGGGCGTTTCTTTCTTTGGCGGCACGTTGATCGAGGGCAAGGTGTCGCTCGACCGGAATCTTTACTGGCCTGCCAAAGGCAAGACCGCAGACTTCGGCGGGATGAGCTTCAGCGCCTGGCAGCAGCTCGGACAGGACAAAAACTCGCTTGTGGCCGATCCGGGATTTGCGGACGCAGCGGGGCGGGATTTCCATCTGGCCGCAGACTCCCCGGCGTTGGGTCTCGGATTCGTGCCTTTCGATTATTCCCAGGCTGGCGTGCAGGGCGATCCGGCGTGGCGGGCGTGGGCTGGCGAGCAGTCGATCCCGGATTTCAACATCACCCCGCACAGGCCGCCGATGCCGCCGCTGGAGCTTGAGGAAGGCTTCGAGGCGTTCTTGTGGTCGTCGCTTCTCCACAGCGTTTCCAACGGCGGCGAGGCCATGACGCTCGCGCCGACGGATGAAGTGGCAGCGACCGGCAAGCGCAGCCTCAAGTTCGCTGACCAAGCGGGACTGAAATATCCCTTTGACCCGCACCTGATATATTGGCCCAACCACACACGCAGCATCACCCGGTGCTCGTTCAATCTCAGGCTCGGCCCGGGTGCCGAGTTCCAGCACGAATGGCGCGACAACGCCTCCCCTTACCTTTCCGGGCCGGGCTTCGTCATCAGCGGCGGCGTCCTGCAAGTCGCCGGCAAAACCCTGCCGCTACCGCAGGATCAATGGATCCACTTTGAGATCAAGGCCGGGCTGGGGGAGCAGTCCGCCGGCACATGGGACATGACCGTGCAGGTGCCCGGCGAACCCGCGCATCACTTCACCGACCTGCCAAGTCAGCCAGGCTGGAAGTCGCTCGAATGGCTCGGCTTTATCAGCAATGCCAGCGGACCATCGACCTTTTATCTGGATGACTTCGCCATCCACAACCGCGCAGCGGCCGTGAAATAGAGGATCTGTTCCCGCACCCTGAACAAACCAAAGACACATCACATGACAACCACCAAACGACTCATCGCCCTGCTCCTGTCGGGCCTCACCACCATTCACGCCTTTGCCGCCGATGCCGGGCCGGCTCCCGCAACCTTCACGGCAAAAGGCGACCGCCATCCCGCGGTGAACCTGGTTTATCCCGAATCCGCGTTCATGCACGCGGGCAAGGGCGGGCGGCTGGTGGATGTGACCAAGCCGCCGTTCAACGCCAAGGGCGACGGGAAGACCGACGACACCGGAGCGCTCATCGCGGCGCGGGATTTCGTGACAAGAAGCCATGAACCGGCCTATTGCATGCGCTATCTGTTGAAGGGAAGTTATATCCTCTATCTGCCCAACGGAACCTATCTGGTGAGCGACACCGTGAATCACAACCTTCCGGTGCTGGCGGGCGATGGCGTGTGGGACAATTACCAACAACATTGGGTGATGTCGGACGCGGAGACACAAAACAGAGAACTCTTCCCCAGCGGAGTCAGGGAGCAGAACGACAGCATCATTATCCTGGGGCAGAGTCGCGAAAAAACCATTCTCCGCCTGAAGGACAACAGCCCCGGCTTCGTCGTGAATTCCGGCAAGCCCGTGCTGTCGTTCTTTCGTTTGAGCTCCGGCTCCGACGTGAACCAGAACAACGTGGTCGAGAATCTCACGATTGACACCGGCAGCGGCAATCCGGGAGCCATCGGCATGCGCTGGAACTCGGCGAACACCGGGGCCATTCGCAACGTCACCATCCGGTCCGGCGATGGCTCGGGCTTCGCGGGGCTTACCTGCGATGTCTTTTGTGCACAGGGTTTGTTTGAAGACATTTCCATCGAAGGCTTCGATGAGGGCATGTCGATCCGCGCGGGCATTTGGGGAACCATCCCGACGCTGGAGCACGCCACCTTCAACAATCAGAAACGAAACGCCATCCGCGTGGCGAATTATTCGCGCATGGCGGCACGCGATGTGGTCGTCACGGGCGCACCCACCGCCCTGCGTGTGGAATCCTCCGCGAATGCAGTCGTTCTGGACAGTTCGTTCCAAGGCAAGGACGGCGCGGCGGCCATGGACCTGGCCGACGGACAACTGCTTGCCCGCAACATCCAAACAACCGGATACGCCAGCGCGTTGGCGCGGGACGGCAAGATCGTCCTGTCATCTCCCAATGTGGAGGAATACGTTTCGCTTCCGGCGCTTTCCACCGAGCCGGGCGCGCCGTCCGCCAGCCTGCGGCTGCCGATCGAGGAATCGCCGAAAATCCTGTCAGAGCCCGATCCTGCGAAATGGGCGAATGTCGATGACTTTGGTGCTGTGGGTGATGGTGTCGCAGACGACACGCAGGCCATTCAGAAGGCCATGGATTCCGGCAAACCCGCGATTCTGTTTCCCAAGAATGTTTATATCGTCAACGGCACGGTGACGATTCCGAAAACCGTGCGGCAGGTCTCATTTCTCTATGGCTGCACGATCCGGACGCAGTTTCGGGAAGAGGCCATGTTCTGTGTGTCCGAGCCATCCGCCGAGCCGCTGCTGCTGCAGCAAAGCGCGTACAATCTGGGCGGCGTGTTCCTGGATCACGCGGCGGCCAGAACCCTCGTTCTGGAGGATATGCAGACGTTTTTTCCCCACGCCGGACGCAGCGCGATGATGATGGATCTTTTTTTCAAGCCCGTGAAGCCGGCACAGTATGATGACGCCACAAACTGCTGGCGGCTCTACCGCAACGCGACGCCCGCGGGCGAACCCAAGAAACTCTTCGTCAACAACGCGTTGGGCTTCGCGCCTGGTGGCCCGGACAACCGCTTCGCGGTGGAAAACGTCACGGCCTGGTGCCGCCAGGTGAATACCGAGCATTTTATGGGCAACTTCGCGTTCCGAAACTCAACCGCGTGGATCCTGGGTTTCAAGACGGAAAGCCATGAGGACGCCCGCAGTTTCAGCGCGTTGGACGGCACACGCCTGGAAGCTTTGTGCGGCTTGTTTTCCCAACCCGGCGTCCAGACCACATCGCCGCTCTTCGCCAAGGATTCCGCCCTTTGCGTCGCCATGATGACACTTGGGGCAAGCGCTCCCGAAAGACAGCTTCTGGAAGACGTGAAGCAAGGAAAGACCAAGCTGATCCCTGAGGATGCCTGCCCGCCGCTCAGCCCTTCACATGGGATGCGCTTCGTTCCGCTGATCGTGAATTATTGACCGTTGAATGGCTCAATCCCCGATCAAACCGTTATGAAAACCATCATCAAAACAACCAAGCGCCTCTTTCTCCTCATCGTGCCCCTGCTGGGTTTCACCGCCTTTCATGCATCGGCCGAGGCAGTCCCGCCGGAACCCGAAACCATCGCGGGCACGCGGATGCGCGTGGACTGGCCGCGCCTGATCTCGGGGAACAATATCGAGCTGCCCAAGCTGCCGGCGAACCACACCGATTCGCTGCGGCTGGGCAATGGCGACATCGGCGTGGCGGTTTACGCGGTTCCCGAGTGCCTGGTGCTCTTTGTGGGTAAGAACGACCTGCTCGACTATCGCACCAAGCCCAATGCTCATACCCCGGAAGCCACGGCCTTGACCAATGCCATGTATCCGACGCCCACCACCAAGCCGGCGGGCTGGATCCGTTTTCGCGAGGCCACGCCCCGGAATCCCGAGGCCAAGGCCCGGCTCGACATTTGGAACGCCGAGGTCAGCACCCGCGTCGCCAACCGCGAGACGCCGGAACTGCGGGCGTTTGTGGCCAAGAACCGGAACCTGATCGCGACTGAATATCAGCCGACGGGTGGCGGGGAGTTCGACATCGAGCTGGCGCGGCACAAGGACACCACGGGCATCATTCCCACCGCACCCGAATTCGGCGCGGAGGGACGCGATGTCTGGGTGCGCTATCAGTTCCCGCCCGACCCGGATACCTACCCGGACGGATTTGAATACGTGATGCTGGGCCGGGTGATCGGCGGCGAGGTGGTCAAGGCGGAAGTGCTGAGCGAGTTTGCCAAGTCAGCGAGCTTGGGCGGCGGGACGGAAGGTGTGGCCCGGCTGCGCATGAAGTCTGCCGG
>CANLKN010000151.1 GCA_947491475.1 Akkermansiaceae bacterium
GCCGCAGAGGTGCAGCAAGGGCTCAGCACGGAGCGTGCAGGCACCGTGCAAGCCATCGAAAAACTAGCCCCCACGCCGCAGGATACGCAGGCCATCACCAACGCCGTGCAGCAGGTGGGCAAGGCCATCCAGGACCAGGGCAACGCCACCATTTCCGCTCTGGGTGCGGTGGCCGCCGGCATCGGCCAAGTGACCAACGCCATCGCCCGTCAACAGTCCCAGATCAACCAGCTCTTTGCCCGCATCCGATGACACTCACCCCTCCATTTTCCATCGGCGGCGAGGCTGGCAAGTCTCTGGATCTGGGAGTTGTGCCATTGTCCGTGCTCGGCGTGACGGATGCCGTGCTCGATCTCCGCAGTCTGGACGTGGACACCCTCACTTTCTCCCTGCGCGACAACGGCAGCCGCCCCGCCATCCCCGACGATGGACAGTGGCTCACCGTGTTCGATGCCACCGGCCAGACACTCTTTACCGGCATCGCCAAGCGCTCGTTTGCCTACCCCGCGAAAATCTATTCCTACGAAGTCTCCAATGTTTACAAGGGGCTGATGGAGACGCCGCTCCTCGGCGACGATGGCAGGCCGTTCCTGTTCTACATCGCGGACGATCTCGGCCTGCGCCTGCGAGACCTGCTCATCCGCGCGGCGAATACCGGACTGCCCATCCAAGCCCCGGAGGAGATGCCGCCGCTCTACCTTGCGCCCAAGCAGGCCTTCCGCGCTGCATCTTATGCTGCAGCGCTGGAGGATTGCTGCAAGTGGGCACCGGATCTGGTGACGCGCATGGACTACAGCACCAACCCGCCGACGCTGCGGTTTGAGTCCCGCGCGGCAGCCTCCGCCCGCACGCTGGTTCTGGAGGCTGACAATCACAAGGCCACGCAGATCCAGCTCACCGCACTGCCAGAGGCGCGCGCCCTGGGCATCTCACTCTCCTACGCCCGCCGCAGCGGCGATGATCTGGTTTTATCGCTGGAGCAACAGGCCGGCGATCCCACGGCGGAGTCGCGGCGCAAGCTCAGCGTGTTCCTCTCCGGGGTGGAGAGGACGGATGCCTTGGTCTCCGATGCACTCACCTCCGCCCAGCTCGCGCTGATAAAAATCAACGAGCTGATCACCGTGACCAGCGCGAGCATGGATGCCGTGGCGGCAACGGCGGCGCTTTCGTTGGACTGGGCGACAGCACTCGCGAATGACTCTAATTTGTTGGCGGCAACGTCCGCAGAAAGCGGATTTACCATGACGCCAGGTGGTTACTTGTCGTATTATAATAACCCGGACTCCGACAACGGGCCGAGCCAATCATCCTACAGCGGCACAGTTCCCTATCTGGCGACGGCTGCCGGAGCGGTAGCTACCGGCTGGTATGCCATCCGAAATGGCGCATTCACAAGCGGACAACTGGCCACCGCAGGAGCAACAAAGGAAATCCGCTACATGCGCGGCGAGTTTCGAAACGTGCATGTAGGCGTAACGGGCCGGACCGGTGGTCAGTTGTCACTTTGGAATAACGCCGTGAGCCAATGCACATTCATCAATGGCTACACTCAACAGACAAGTAACCCGCAGTATGCTGACTTCACCAACTGGTCTCGCGCCGCACTCTGGTATCGCGTCAACATTCCAGTGGACGCCATCAACATGAGCCCGAGCGCGGTGGCGGCAGCGGTCAAAGCCGCAGCGGCCGGCACCTCGGCCAGCGGGTTTATTGAGCGGGCGGAGTTCGTGGAAGCTCCGGCGGACCTCGCGCAAAACTACTTCGAGCGTCAGGATTGGACGCCCTACAAGGGCAGCGTGGCATTCGCACCCAGTGTGGCGGAGATCCCCGCGCCGGGTGATTTCATCAATGTCAGCGGCAGCGGCATCCCCGCCGAGTGGGCCACCATGAAAGTGCCTGTGGCCGAGACCTCCATCGACCTCGCCACCCGCGCCGCAACCTGTGCCATTGGCCCGAGCCCCAGGCAGGATTTCCAGTCGCTCATCGACCGCCTCCGCATCCCGGCGGAAGACAACTACCAACCAGGCTAAACCATGACCCCGCAAAAACTCTCTCTCACACCCTTCACCGAAGGCGACACATGGGACGGCATCCCGAGCCTCACCGTCACCATCAACGGCTCGCCTCCGGCCAGCGCGCTTTCGCTCGTCACCATGCGCTTCAAAAAGAGCGGCGGTTTGGAGTCCGAGACCGTCCAGCTCACCAGCGCCACCGTGGGCCAGATCACCATCACCAACGCCGCCACCTGGGCCATCACCGTCCCGGCCCAGATCGTCCCCGCGCTCACCACCGGCAAATGGACGTGGCGCATGCGCTTCCAAGACGCCACTGGGGAAAAGCGCACCTATCTCGCCGACGAAATCACGATCCTCGAAACCGTCTAATCCCGCCATGGCCATCACCGTCAACGTCACCGTCAACGCATCGCCCACCCCCATTACCGTAGAGGTGGCCGCCGCCCGCGATGCTTACCAACTCGCGCTGGCGGAGGGCTACGCCGGCACCCGCGAGCAGTGGCTGGCCTCCCTCCAAGGCCCCCCCGGCCCAGCCGGCGGAATAGGTGCCACCGGGCCAACCGGTCCCGCAGCCGAACCATGGGACGGCACCATCGCCGACATCGACCTCGCCACGCCAACGCCCACCACCGAAGCACTTGCCGATGGGGATTTTATTATGTTCCGCGACGTGAGCGGCACGCCCGCCAACAAAACCAGTCTGATCTCGCGGGTGTGGGATTACATCAAATCAAAGATCGACGCCGGGCAAACATGGGCTGGGAATCATGCGTTTTCTTCCTCGACCCGGCCTACCAGTTCCGGCACGGATTTGCCTGAATCCAGTAGTCTTGTCACACGGGCGGATGCCGAAACCGTTGAGCTGTTTGGGCTGAGTCGGATTAGAAGGCACAACCATTCAACCGCAGTAGCAAACGGAGGAACAGCCACGGCCAACCAGAACGATGGCGACGTCTTAACCACATTGCTCGCGGCCAATGCGCGGCCGGCAGTTTATAGCTATCGCCTAATCAATGCCGCCACCCCTAGCTCAAGTCAGGCTCACTATGTGGTGCCGGTGCGTATTTCCTCGCTGATAAACTTCGTGCATCACGGAACGAACAACCCCGGATCGAGAATCAGGTTCACATATGGCGTCGGCAATGCGTCGGTTCCTGCCGGAGACGCAAACGCGCTGGTCTCCAATGGTTTTGGTTGGGAAATTTACTGGAACGGGTCGCAGATCGTGATTGGGCTGTTCGCCTTCGGCAGCGGCGGCTATGTGACTACCGATGGAAGCGGTGGCAGGGCATCAGCTGTGCCCACCGGCCTCACCGCCGGTGTGTCCGACAATATGGCCAACATCATTATTGGTTTGGCATCCAACGGCACGGTAACGCTGTGGGCCAGTTTCGCGGGGCTTGGCACGGCGTTGGGTAGGCCATCCCATACTCCGCTGTTGACTCTGAGCGGTGGGCCAGTGGCTGGATTAAGGTATGCCTCTGGCGCTTATCCTATTTGGTCTGCTGCAAATCACTCTACCAACGTGGCGACGACCTCCACAGATGTAAAAATAATGAACCGACTGCTGTTGCTCGATTAACTCTAAATAATATGCCAATCATCCGACAACTCACCGAAGCCGAGGCCGATCTACAGGCCAAGGAACAACTCGTCCTGCAAGCCGGGGAAGCCACCCACCACCTCGCCAGTGTGCTTGCCAGCACCAACGCCCGGTTCTGGAGCCTGCCCACCGAGCGATTGCTGGCCGTGTTGAATGCGGACGTTCCCGCCACCCTCGCCACTTTCGCTGCAAACACCGCGCTGGGAATGCAGGTCAACGCCAGTCTTAACGCCCTCAACTTGTCGCAGCTGTCATGCCGCGCACCAGTTGAGCCTGGCCGCGCTGACATCGTCTTCGATGGCGCGGTGTTTGTGCATGTGCCGACATCTGCTCCCGCAGCCGTAGCATAGGATCACGCCGCTCGGGTCTTGCAATGCCTCGGCAGCGATCCTGCAACGGTCCTGCAAGCACTGTGCAACGGGACTTACCAACTCCCCCAGCCCGCGTGCCGAGGGAGATTCCAAATTGGCGAGCCAAGGTGATCCTCGCCCAGATGGGCTTGCTATCCACCGTGGAGGCCGCCATCGCCGCTCTACCAGAGCCCGACCGCACTATTGCCAGGCTCGCATGGGGCGGCGACGCCAAGCTTGCCCGCCGCGGCAAGACAGTTCTCGGCCTGGCCGCCGCACTCGGCCTTTCATCCGACCAGGTCGATCAGCTTTTCATCGCCGCCGAGGCGCTGGAAGTCTGAGCCGGAATTGAGAAAATTCTCAGTTCTCTGCAAATAATTCTCATTTCGTTTGCGGCGATACAAGGCTCATTCCCGCCTCTTCCTTCAATACTGCGCCGGTCCTCAGGACCAAGGGAGGGATAAGCTCCCCGCCGCCAAGCATTGGGTTTGATTTGACTCCATAGGCAACCGGTTCTTTTCTGAAATCCAAATACTCAAATTTAAAATCCGCCAACGGCCAACACCACCGGCTACACCGCCAACGCCCTCAACCAATACACGGCCGTCAACACCTTCGTCCCGACGCACGATGACGACGGCAATCAGATCGACTCCCAATTCGGCGTAGCGGGCTTTGGCGGATTGGGAGGACCGGGCGATGGATTTCGAGGGTTTGGCCAAGGTTTGGAGGGATTACAGTTGAGTTCGCGAATGCGTGGCATCGGGTTAGCGGAAAATCCCCGCATGGGTAATAAAAAGACGCTTGGAAGCAGGTTTGCTGACATGTCTTTGAAATTCCACTTGATGAATCCGCGGCCGTCGTCGCAGCGTCGCGCCGCATGCGAGCAACCAAAAACAAAGCGCCCAACCCCACGGAGTTGATTGATTGGCTGAATGACGAGGGCCTGGTGGAACTGGACTGGGATTTTCCCGAGGAAGGGGACCTGATTGCCGCCGGGCTCGACTCGATGGCGGTCATGCAATTGGTGGTGGCGGTGGAGGATTTTTTCGGCGTGGAACTCACTCCCGACAACCTCACCCGCACAAACCTTGAGTCACCGCGCAAACTCGCGGCTCTGATTGCCAGCAAGATGTCATGATTGCTGACCACGGGCGCTTTGATGTGGTGGTCATCGGAGGTGGCAGCGCCGGAATGGCAGCCGCCATCACCGCCGCCCGAAGCGGAGCGCGGACGATCCTCATCGAAAGACATGGCTACGCCGGTGGCATGGGCACGGCCTCGCTGGTGCACAGTTTTTGCGGGCTATATCTCCTGCGCCGCGAGCCTGGCGCCGTGATTGCAAATCCAGGATTCTGCGGTGAGATCGAACAACGCATGAGCGCCGCCACCGGCATCGGACCGCAGCGTATGGGCCGTCTGGACGTGTTGCCGCAGCACCCGGTGGAATTCGTCAGGATCGCCGATGAAATGCTTGCCGCCGAACCGATGTTGGAAACTTTGTTTCACGCCGAGGTGTGCGGCATCGAACGCGATGCTGATGAGTGGCGAATTTCCCTGACGCACCGCACTGATTGCACGCGTCTTGCCTCATCCTCGATCGTCGATGCCTCGGGTGATGCAGTGGTGGCCGCATGGCTCGGCCGGGAATGCGCGGTGGCACCTGCGGAGAAACTCCAACGTCCGGCTTATGTCTTCGGCGTGCGTTGTGCCGCGGCAATCGACGAAGCCGCCCGCCTGCGGATTTCCGGCAGGCTCTGCGAGGGAATCCGCGAGGGCCTGCTGCCGCCGGAAGCGCTGGGTCTCACATTCCGTGCGTCCGGCAGGCTGGGCGAGGTTTTCGGAACACTCGATCTCACAGGAAATATGAACGGGCGGGATTTCGATCCACTGGATGCCTCCTGCCTCAGCGGGCTTGAATTCACCGGACGTCAAGTGGCAGCAGCCGTGGTCCGCTATTTGGCTGGGCACGATGCCACTTGGAGTGACAGCTACATCAGCCATTGGCCGGCCAGGGCGGGCATCCGCGAAAGCCGGCGCTGGGTTGGTGAGTATGTGCTCACAGGAGAGGATTTGTTAGAAAGCCGGCACTTCGATGATGAAATCGCACTGGCCACATGGCCGATGGAAATGCGCGAGACGGCCAAGGGTCCCAAGCTGAGATTTCCCACAGAAGATCTCCCAGCGGGCATCCCGCTGCGCTGTCTCAAGCCTGCCGGAATCGACCGCCTGTTCGTGGCGGGTCGCTGCATTTCCGCGGACCACGAGGCACAGGCCTCGATCCGCGTGATGGGCACCTGCTTCGCCACCGGCGAGGCGGCAGGCCGTGCGGCCGCCGGATGATCTTTGAAAGAATGAAGGACGGCGGAATGAAAGAGGGGCCGACGGCATTTGCCGACGGCCCCGTGTGGTGATTTCTTCAGATTGGATGCTTATTGAGCACCTTTAACCTCAAGGCGGTAGAACTCCTTGCCGGCCACCTTCGGGATGGAAAGGGTCATGTTTCCGGAATTGGTCCAACCACCAAGGGTGTCCGACTGCTCAACTGGAACGCTGAGGAGCACATTGACACCTGGACCGGGAGGCCCAGCTGGCGCTTGCACCGTGACACCCGCGGACGTGCGGAGGTCGAGGATGCTGGTCGCATCGTAGAGACTGAAGGCTCCCGGGTTGGAAGTCACGGAGGTCTGACCAGCCGTGAAGTTGGTGTTGTATTCCGTTGTGGTGTAGAGGCTGCCCAGCACCGTGTTGGCGTCACTGACAGCGGCGTTGAAGCCGAGGTCGGTGTTGGCGTTCTCCACGGCGTCCGAGATGCCGTCGCCATCGGCGTCGGCTATGGAACCAGTCGAAGCCTCGCCCAGAAGCAGGCCTTGCTGACTCATGCTCGTCCAGCCGGCAGCCCAGTTCGTGCTGCCGAAGGCACCACGGAAGGTTGCGGCCACAGGAGCACCGGTCTGAAGAGTCGCGCCGTTGGCTTGAAGCAAGGGGGAAGCGCTTTTTGGAAGCGGATTGATGAACTCCAGGTAATTCGAGGCATCACGAATGTAGGCGGTTAGCTGGGGAGCCACGCCACCGTTGGAGTTGCCGTTGATCGGATTGCCGGAGACGTCGAAGAACGTGTTGGCCGCACCCGCACCGTTGAGGTAGGTGAGGTTGTCGGCGGGCACGGCAACCGTGATTCCACCGCCGAAGGCGCCGATGGTGTTGTGCGCGAACTTGAGGCCGGTGCCCGGACCGTCGGAGGCGGACTCGATGAGATCTTCCCTGAAGTCATGGAAGAGCGAGTTGTAGACCTTGCCGCGGAAACGGTCTTCAATGAAGATGCCGTTGTTGCCCTTGTCGTTGCCGAGAGGGGCAGCGGTGCCGG
>CANLKN010000152.1 GCA_947491475.1 Akkermansiaceae bacterium
TCGACGCGGTCGCCGGGTGGAAGGAGGTGTTGATTGCCGGGGAACAACCCGCCGGGGGCCGTGCTTGCCGTGCCGGACAGCGCGGGCTCCTCCTCGCAGCGGATTTGTGACGCGGTGAGGTTGAGGTATTTTTTCATCGAACGGGTGAGTCCCTTGGCACCATCGAAACCCAGGCTGTAGGCCACCGATTTGACGGATTCGTCGGTTTCGCGCAGCCTTCGCACGGCATCGGCCAGCCTGGCGTGCATGCGGCACAGCCCGGGAGTCATCCCGAAGCGCTGGCGGAAGATGCGCACGAAATGCCCCTCGGACACGCCCAGTTCGCGCGCCAGATCGGCTTGGGAAAAATCCCCGCCATCCACCGAGGCGAGGCGCAGATGGATGCGCTCCCATGCGTCCAGCGGCGACGGTGGTTCGGCGGATGCCGCGCCGACCGATGCCAGCAGCGTGAGTATGCGGAAAACCGTCGTTTGGACGCGGAAATGATGGCGGGAACCCGCCTGCGGGAGATCGAGGCAGATCGCCTCGAACAGTTTCCGGAATTCGGCAAACGCCTCGCCGGTGGCGGTCACGACCGGCAGCGGCCCCAGCTCGGGCAGTTCCGGCGTGAGCAGATGGCGCGGAGGTGCGGCGAACTGGACCGCCAGCTGATAGAACGCCGTGCCGGCCGTGACCTGATAGGTCATTTCCCGCGCCGGGCGGAAGCAGATCAAATCGCGGGCCCGGCCGGACACCGGGCCGCCGGGTGTTCCAGCATCGATCCGGCCGCTCTCGACGAGAATGAGGTGGTGCGAACCGAGCATGTAGTGGAACTCGGTGGCGCGCGGAAACTGGAAGTAGCCGGCATTCTGCACCTGCGGCCCGAACTGGCTGAGACCGATGGTGCCGGGGTGTGAATGGGACGGCGGCATGGGATGCTGCAAGTTTCTCCGTGGATTTCCGATTGTCGCGCGGAAAATCTATAGAACCACGTTGCGCCCGGTCGCGGCGGAGGCCACGGCGGCCTCGATCACCCGCATGCTGAACACGCCGATTTCTCCGGGCGAGACGTTGGGAGCGGTGCCCGCGATGGCGTCGATGAAGTTTTCAGTCGGCGAGAAGAGCGGATAGATTTCCTCTTCGGCAAGATCGGGATAGCGGGTGATCTCGCAATCGCGCGAATGGAATTCCATTTTCCCCTTCCAGAGATCGAGCAGGATCATGCCCTCGGTGCCATAGACGCGCACCTCGTAATGCCGCTCGGTGAGCATGGTCGCGCCGTGGCTGGCCATCGAGACCAGCGTGCCATCGTCCAGCTTGATCGAGAGCGAATCATAGATGTCCACCGCCATGCCGGCATTGTCGAAGCGGGCGAAAACCTCGGCAGGCTGCCGCCCGGTCAGATAGCTCAAATACGCCGCCGCGTGGGAAACCTGGCAGTAAATCTGTCCGCCGCCCGCCACGGCCGGATCGCTGTAGGAGTTCGTGGCCGGCGGCACATACACCTCGGCCTCGGCAGACTTTTGCAGATCGGGATTCTGTTCGAAGACCTGGTTCCACGCCTTTCCCTGATAGAGCCCGAGGGTGAAATTGGTCATCAGCACGCTGATCATCTTCATCTGCCCGAGGCGGCCTGACCGGACGAGCTCGCGCGCGGCCATGCCATGGGCGGTGAAATGCCATGGGCATGCGACGGCGAGCACGAGGCCTTTTTCGGCGGCCAGGGCTTCGAGCTGCCGGGCCTCGGCTAGCGTCAGTGTCATCGGTTTTTCCACCAGCACGTGCATGCCGGCTTCGAGCGCGGCGCGCGCCTGGTCGAAATGGACGTTGGGCGTGGTGGCGATGATGACCGCCTCCAGTCCGGGAATGGCGAGAACCTCCTCAATCGTGGTGCAGGCCATCGGCACGCCGAAATCCGCGGCAACCTTTTCCGCCTTGTCGCGCTTGCGGGCATGCACGGCCACCAGCTCGGCACCCGCGTGATTGAGCAGGGCGGGCATGTGGGCGCTCGTTCCCCACCAGCCGACACCAATCAACGCGCAGCGGATTTTCCTGCCGGGAGCCCGCAGGCTGGCCGGCTTGGGAAACTTGGGAGTGGCGGCGGCGTCAAGGAGTGACTCAGGCATGATGAGATCAGGTTTGGCCCGCCAGCAGCCACGGACAAATCCGGATTGGGGGCAAATCCCTGCATTGTGGGGGCTGAAAACGGCCTATTTGCCGGCGAGGCGATCACCGGTATGCGGATCGAAAAAGTGCAGGCACCGCGGATCGAGCCGGACGCGGAGGCTGCGGCTGCCATCGGACGAAGCAAGTCGCAGGTGGCTGCGGCAGATCAGGGTGTGGGCGCCCGTTTGCAGATGAAACAGGGTTTCCGCTCCAAGGGTCTCGATGAAATCCACTCCGAGTTCGAAGACATCATCCGCCGCGTTTGTGGAATCAGCAGCCACTTCACAGTTTTCCGGCCGCACGCCGAGAATGATTTCGCCGCCTTCCGGCATGGAAACACCGGGGTGGCCGGAGACATCCAGTCTGATGCGGCCGGAGCCGGATTCCTCGAAATACAAACGCCCGCCTGCGCTTCGCAGCCGGCCGCCGAGAAAGTTCATCGGCGGACTGCCAAGAAAGCCGGCCACAAACAAATTCGCCGGCCGGTCATACAGATTGAGGGGCGTGTCGATTTGCTGGATCACTCCATCCTTGAATCCGGTGCGGGGATTGGGAACCGCATCCATCACCACGATGCGCGTCCCCATCGTCATCGCCTCCACCTGGTCGTGGGTGACGTAGATCATCGTCGTTTGCAGGCGCTGGTGCAGGCGGATGATTTCGGCGCGCATCTGGACGCGCATTTTGGCGTCCAGATTCGAGAGCGGTTCGTCGAACAAAAACACGGCGGGGTGGCGCACGATGGCCCGCCCGAGAGCGACGCGCTGGCGCTGGCCGCCGGAAAGCGCCTTCGGCTTGCGGCGCAGCAATTCGTCCAACCCGAGAATGGCCGCGGCTTCATGAACCTGCCTGCGGATTTCCTCCCGCGGCATTTTGCGCAGTTTCAGGCCGAACGCCATGTTGTCATAGACGCTCATGTGCGGATAGAGCGCGTAATTCTGGAAAACCATCGCGATGTCCCGGTCTTTGGGCGGCACGTCGTTCATGCGGCGGCCATTGATGGAAATTTCCCCGCGGCTGATCTCCTCCAAGCCGGCCAGCATCCGCAAGGTGGTGGATTTGCCGCATCCGGAGGGACCGACCAACACGATGAATTCGCGGTCACGCACCTCAAGATTGAAGTCGCGGACGGCGGTCACCTCCTTTCCTCCGTCGCCGGGGAAGATTTTATATACATTCTTGAAGACAACTTCCGACATGGTGGGTGGTGTTTTCCTTGATGAGCGATCAGGCATGCGCGGGTGATTCCAGCGGGGCGATGGATTCAAAACGCCCGGTGACAGGGTCGAAACGAATCGTTTGGATTTCAAAGGGTGAGAAATGGAGTTGATGCTCCGCATGGCACCATGGGAAACGAATGGTAGCCGCGCGGGCGGAACCTGTCGTTTCATAGAGCCGGACGATGATGCCGCTTTCTTCGCCGCGCTTGAGGCAGCTCATGCGGATGGCCGGTGCATCCACCTCGCAGAACGCGCCGCGCGGCGTGCCCTCACCGGAAGGAAAGCAGGAAAGAGCGATGGGTTTCTCGTTGCGGATGGCAGACTCGCGCTCGATTCCGGCCAGCAGCTTTGCGGCGGATCCGCCTTGCAGCCAGAAGCGGAACAGGCGTTCGCCCTGATCGCTGCGCGGAGTGAAGCGGCCCGGCGGAACGATCGGTCGGTCGGGAATCGGATGGGCGGAATAGGCCGGCGAGCGCAGCAGGCTGAGGCGCAGCGCACCGCCTAACAAATCAGCCCCGTGGCAGCCGTCGTTGATCACGGTGAGCGCTTGTCCGTCACCGTGGGAGAGGGCGATCCATTGCTGGTGGACGGACTCAGCTCCATCGGTCGGGAACGGGCAGACGCCGAAGACATCCTGGCGCGTCGCCCCGGTGCAGGCCGAGGCGAGCGGGATGGCGAGCTTGAGCATGCGGTCCTTTTCCTGCCAGAAAACACGCAGCCGCACCTCGATGCCGCCGCCGGTTTTGGATAACAGGTAATGCTGGCATATGCGCGAGTCGCGATACCGGAGCACGACCTCAACCACCGTGCGCAGCGCGCCGTCCTCGATCACGCGCACGGCGGGCACCGCCAGATCATCGAGCCCGGAAAAACGCGTCGCCTCTCCGCAGTCCATCAATTCAAACACGCCATCGGACGGACCGAAGGACGCGACCGTCATGGCCCATGGGTCCGCATTGTCCGGCAGCACGACCGGCTGGAGAGCGCCTGCGGCGAGTTGGGCAATGCCATTCACCGAGTAATGATCGATCAGCCCGGTGGTGGTGTTGATTTCGATTCTAACTGCTCCTGCTTCAAATGTGAAATGGCCACCGCTTTCCACAAGCGGCGGCTTCGGACGCGAGGCCACGCGCTGCGGCACGCAGTCGAAGCGGATGATTTGCATGGGCGCGAGCTCCGCCAGGAAAGCGACGCGCTTGCGCCAGTCGAGCGCGATGTTGGATTCCTCCTTCTCGTTCTGGCAGGGGACGACCGAACCGTTTTGATAGACGGGTGTGAACGTGAACGAGCCCTCGTAGTTTTGATCCGCGAGCTGTAGTTCGCATTCGATCTCGGTGCGCACCGGAAATGGATGGGGATTGTAAACAAGGATGGGAAGGGTATCCGGAGCGGCGGCAGGCTGACCGGTGGCCAAGGCGAAGAATGCGCGCGTCTGCAGGCGCGCCACATCCATCAGCCCGTGATCCAACAGCTCAAGCGAGGCCTCCTCGGCCGGGGCCGTGGATGTGCCCGGCAGGATGTCATGAAATTGTGCTGTGAGCAGGTCTTCCCATGCGCGCGAGATTTCCTGCTTCGGATAACTGGCAAGGCCGAATCCGTCCGCTGCCGCCGCCATTTTTTCCAAGGTCAGCAGGCCGTTTTCCAGACGGCGGTGCTTTTGTTTGATCCGGACCTGGGACGTATAACAGCCAACCATGACGGGGTTGAGCCCGGCATGATGTTCCGGCAGATCCGGGTTACCCGCGCGGAGGTCATCGAAGAATTGCTCCGGAGTCGAGTGGCGGAATCCGGCACCGTCCGGCGAGGCAAGTTTATCGGAGAGATCGCGCAGGTCCTTTCGCGAAGGACCGCCGCCATGATTTCCCACTCCCCAGAGCACGGCGAGCGGACCTGTGCCGCCCCGGGCGACGACCTGGTTTTCGATGGCTTCCCGCGCCTTACCCATCGGAGTGCCATAGCTCGGGCAGCGCAGCGCGGTGATGCGTGAACCGTCGAAGCCGATCCATGTGAACACCGGTTCTTCCGGGTTGCCGGGACCACCGGAAGGACGGGTGAAAATGTAGGAATCAAATCCACAGCGCGCCAGGATCTGCACAAGACCGCGGCTGTGTCCGAACGAGTCGAAGTTGATCGCCGTGCGGGGCTCGACTCCGAAATGCTCGGTGAAGAACCGGCGACCAACGAGGATTTGTCGGATGAGGGATTCCCCCGAGGGCATGTTGCAGTCCGGCTGGAGATGCCATCCGCCCATGACATGCCAGCGTCCGGCACGCACGAGCTTCTGGATGCGCTCAAACAGTGAGGGTTCGTATTCCTTGATCCAGCCGTAGAGCAGGGCCTCGTTGTGATTGAAGATGAATCCGGGAAACTCCTCACAAAGATCGGCCGCCGTGCGGAAGGTGGAAAGCGCGCAGGCGGCACCCTCCTGCCATTCCCAAAGCCAGACGGGGTCGATGTGGGCATTGCAGATGAGATGAATCGGGCGGGGCGGGGTCATGGGAGTTTGTGCGATGATGAGAACTCGGGAATTTATTTTTTGGGAACTTCGAGGCGCAGATTGTCGATGAAGAAGGCAACATCCGTTTGCGCGTTGGCCATGAATCCAAGCCATTCGAGCCGGTGGAAATCCGGCGAGCACGGAAGGTCGCGGAATTCTTTGGAGCCCCCGTCAGGCAGGCGCACGCGCAGTGTCCACCGCCCGGTCGCCTTGGCACCAAGCGTGTATTCGGTCTCGAAATGAACCCATGTGTTGGGCGGCACTTGCATGAGTTCCTTTCCGCCGACCATGAGCCGCCCTTCGTCTTCCAACCCGAAGGCCGGCCCTGCGACATAATCCGAGCTCTTTTCCGTAAACAGCGTCCGCCACTCGACCCACGGGCGCGCGTCGGGCTCGAAATTCATATCAAAGGAAACCCGCACCTTGCCTTCGGTGACCAGCGGGTTGAACCAAAGATAAGGATTGAACGGACTTTCCAGCCCGACCGCATCCTGGAACTTCAGGCTGCGTGTGCCGGACTTTGCGATTTGATCGGTGATACGAATGCCGGCCGCTCCCTTCTCGCCCCACAACCGCGCATCTTTCACCATGGCTCCGGCATTGTCGTTTTCGAAATCATGATCGAATGCTCCGCGCCCGGGCACGCGGAACGGCTCGCTCCGACGGTTGGAGGAACGCGCCTTCCACCGGGCGTCGCAGGTCAGCCCGGCATCGGACACATCGATCGGCTTAAATCCGGTTTGCCAAACCGGAGAGTCCGCTGGCAGGGAGAGGTTTTTGTTTTCCGGAGCGAGGAATTTTGGATCCGCGATGATCGAGCCCTCGTCATTGCCAAGTTTCTGCCAGTTTACGAGGCTGCCGCCTTCCTGAAAAACGATCGGCATCCCGCTCTGACGGAAATAGGTATTGCCGCGTGTGGTGAGAATGCCTCCGCCCCCGAGCAGGTGACCCATATCATAATAAACGATGTTGTTTTCAAAGAGGAAATCGTTCTTCGGCTGGGAGGCTCCACGGGCAATCTGCAGGTCCTTGCCAAAAGCGAAGATGTTGTTGCGAATGGTATTTCCACTTCCGTAGTTCACGGTCAGTCCGCCGCTGTGGGTGCCGATGACCACATTGTTCTCAACCAACACCCCGCTGGTTCCCTCATCCAGATAGATCCCGCCGGCACCGACGCCGGGCTGAGGATGACTCCAAATATCGTGAATCAAATTATTGCGCAGGACCGTGCCCTGGGCCACGCCGAGCGTGTAGATACCACCGAGGTCCGCCAGCATGCCCCGCCCGATATCGTGGATGTA
>CANLKN010000153.1 GCA_947491475.1 Akkermansiaceae bacterium
TACTGCGCCAACCACCTGCTCTTCGATGACTGGTTCTTCTCCTCGCTCGCACCCGATCCCGTGGACTTCGGCAGCGGCGGCCGGGACCTGCAAAGCGTCTGCAACGGCTTCATCAGCGGCGAGTTTCCGCTTGGCAACCGCGCCTACCGCCCCATCAGCGAGGATGTGGGACTGCCCAATCCGGACTCATTTCATGACACCCACGTCAATACCGCCGACTCATGGAAAACCATCGCGTCGCGCCTTGAGGTCGAAGGCATGTTCAATGTGAACTCCACCTCCTTCACCGCTTGGCGCGCGCTGCTCGGCCACGCCCGCGGCCAGCGCGTTCCCTACCAAAGCGAATCCGGCGGTGCCGTCACCATCTCACTCTCTAACAAGGCTGACCACGCCGTCTCGCGCTTCAGCATCGCCGGCTCGCCGGAGGCCGGCGAACCCGCCGGCGCAGGCACTTTCAGTGAGGCCAATGAATTCACCGGCTACCGGCTGTTAGATGATGCGACCATCGACGCGCTGGCGCGTGAGATCGTCAACCAGGTGCGCGCCCGCGGCCCCTTCCTCTCGCTCTCGGAGTTCATCAACCGCCAGCTTTCGTCCGGCGAACTCGCGCTCGCCGGAGCCTTGCAGACGGCCATCAACAAGCTGGCGCAAAATTCCTCCACCAGCCCGCTCGGAGCGCTGACCGATCCCTACCTCACCCGGCCCGCCGGCGTGAATGCCGACCACATCGATCCGGAATACCAATTCCCCGAAGCAGCCGTCGGCAGCAGCGCCTATGGCCTGCCCGGGTGGATCCGTCAGGCGGACATCCTGCGCCCGCTTGCTCCGGTGCTCAGCGCCCGGGACGACACCTTCACCATCCGCGCCTACGGCGATTCACGGGACACCGCCGGCAAAATCAAGGCCCGCGCGGTCTGCGAAGCCGTCGTCACCCGCGACCGCTCCTATGTGGATCCCACGGATGCCGCAGACTCGACGGCAGGCCCGCTTTCCGAGGTCAACGAGCGCTTCGGCCGCCGTTTCAAAGTCCTCTCGTTCCGCTGGATCGACCCCGCGGAAATTTGAACCAGCCGCCTGAACTCCCGACACCTCATGCGACTACTCGCCGCCCTGATTTTATGCAGCCTGCCACTGGCCGCCGCCGCCCAGGAAAAAGCCCCGCCGCGCACCTGCCGGATCCTTTTTCTCAAAGCCCCGCAAGACGCACCGCGCAGCCTGTGGCTGGATGACGGCTCGACCTGCCAGGAAGTCGAGCTGCCGCGCATGAACCTCTCGCGCATTTACCAAATCGCGCCGGGTCCCGTGACGTTGCGTCTCCTGCCGAACGCCCCGGCCGCCGATGCAAAACCGGATCCGCAGGCACCATCGGTGAAACTTGCCGCCGAAATCACCGACTTCTATCTGCTGCTCGCGCCGGATCCCACCAATCCCGTCGCCCCGGTGCGGATGTCGGTGATCAACGTCGGCATTTCCGAGTTCGGCAAAGGCCACATGCTGTGGTTCAACACCAGCGACAAAGCCGTGGCCGGAAAAGTCGGCAAACAACGGCTCACCATCGCGCCCAACGAGCGCAAGATCCTCGCGCCACCGGCCGATACCAAAGAAGAATACCCGGTGGATCTCGCGTTCCTGGTGCCCGGCGAGGAAAAACCCCGGCTGCTGTGCGAAACCCAGTGGCGCCACGATCCGGCTTCCCGCACCGTGCTCTTCATCCTTGCCGGGGAAGGCACCCGCACACCGCGCGTGCTCGGCTTCCCGGACCGCCGGGAGCCCGCGCCAACACCGCAGCCCTGAGCCCGTCGTGGCGCGGGTGTCTCGCCCGCCGCCAATCTTACTCTACGATCACTTCCACAAACGACCACGGCCGGGCCTTGACCAGGTGACGGTCCGCCGCAGTGGTGGCGCTTTCGGTGATCTCGCGCCGGATGGCATCCGGATTGGCCAGCGTGTTCATGACAAAGGAATCATGCGCCCACAGGCTGGTGCTCTGCGCACGGGAAAACTCGCGGCCGAGTTTGGCCAGATCAAAAGCGACTTCACGTTCCCGCGCGGTGCGGTTGAGCACGTAGAGCACGACGCGTTTCTTTTCGAGATCCCAGGCGGCGGAGACCTGGAAATCATCCGCCGCGTCGGCCACGTAGCCGTCGAACTTGAGCGGCCATGCCGCGGGTGACTTGGACAACTGCGACATCGCCCGCCCGGCGGCGGTGATGAAGACGCCTTCCTTGGGCGTGTCGATTACGTTCTGGCTGTGGGTGTTGGCCAAGTTGTTGAAGATGACGAAATCGATGTCACCCCCGGCGCGCTGATAGGCCATGTAATCCATGATGGCTTTTTGCGCGTAGAACCACTTGGAGAACATGAATGATTTGGTATAGCCGCCGTCCGGCTTGATGCGGTTTTCCACATCCGGATGCTGCTCGTAGAAGAGTTTCTCGGTCTCGCAATAGATGATGGAAGTGTCGTTGCGGGCGTTGTAGTCGTTGATCCAGTTGATGATCTGGTCGAGATAGTTCTTCGCGCTCGGGCCGCGGTCGGCGAGGAAATCAATGTGCTTGCCGCAGATTTCGAGCATCGCCGGAATTTCATCATGATAATGAACGCGTGGCTGGCCATCCAGGCCGAAGCGCTCGCCATAAGTGACCAGGCCGATCTTGATCGACGGATCCACCGCCTTCATCGCCTCGGAATAAACGATGGCGGCGCGCGCGTATTCGTCGGGCTCGAACCAGCGGTGCACCTCGTTATCGAGTTCCCAGTATTTGAAACCGAAGGGTTCCTTGTAGCCATGGCTGGCACGCAGGTCCGCCATCGGATGGCTGCCGGCGGGCAAATTGCAGTAGGCGACGAGGTCGGCGGCCTCCTTGGCACCGGTGGGGATGTCGGTGAACTGCGGGAAGTCGAAGCCATGCGGCCCCGGCGGGCGGGCGTTGTCCTCGCCGAAGTGCCATTCGTATTTCCGCTTGAGCGGATGGAAAACATTCACGCAATACATGACTTCCGAGCCGATGGCCTTGGCCAGCATGGCAAGCTAGGCCACGCCCACGTCGTTGTAATTCTGCCCGCCCCAGAAGTAGGATGGCTGCGGCTTGCGCTGTGAAAACGGGCCGATGCCATCGCGCCAGTCATAGAACGAGGCGAAGCAGCCGCCGGGAATGCGCAATACCGGCGGGCCGATCTCCTTGAGCGGCTCAATGATCTCCGGCCGCCAACCGTGATAAGTGTTGGCCGGCAGCATCGAGAAATCATCCACTAACAACTCTGTGCCCGGCGGCAGCATCAGCGCGAAAGTCGTCCAACCGGAATGCTCCGTGTTCTTGAATTCCACCTTGCGATCGCTCCACTCCGCCCCCACGGCCTCCAGCGGGAAGCTGGCAATCGGCTTGCTCCAATCTCCGGTGGCATAGAAGCGGACTTCCGCCGCCACCGGCTTGCCGGGCGAGCGGAACATGCCGCGGAAATGATAGGTTTCACCGGGCTTGAGGAATTTCCCCTCCTGGCCGAGGCCGGCCCAGCGGTCGGTCTCGCGGTTGATCACGCGCAGGTGCTGCACGCCGTGGCCGGAGCCGCCTTCTTTTTCAGGACGGATGCTGGCATTGAGCGATGAATTTTCCTGAATGATGAAGGTGGAGTTTCCATCGATCGGCAGCCGGCCGCCGGTGCCGGGCGCGACAAACCACGGGTTGTGCTCGTAGCCGGTGTGATACCAATCCTCACCGGTCCAGTCGTTCTTGTAGCCCTTGGACGGATTCTGTGGATCGTTCCATAGATCGAACCATTCGATGTTGATGGTCTTGTAGGGCAGGAAAGGTTCGAAGCTGCGATTGAAGAACTGCTGGGACATCATCGGCTCCACCTGGATGCCGTATCCGAGTTCGATAAAATTGCTGTAAAGCCGCGGGCTGATCGGCTTGGGGGCCATCAGGTCCGGCGTGACGGTGAACGACGCCGGCTCCGCGGCGACGCAGATGGCGGTGAGCAGCAGTGAGGATGATGAGATGAGCTTCATGGGTTGGTGCGCAGTTTTCGTTCGTCGGCGAGTTGTTCTTTCAACTTATGATAAAAATCACGTGCCTTGTTCATGCGGACGCGGACTTCATCCGCTTGTTCGGCGCCCCAGCGGACCCAGTAATCGAGCGGCACGGTGCCGCCGCGCACGGCCTCCTCGCATTTGCGCAGTTCCACTTCGGTCTCATCGATCACCGCCAGCTGGCGCTCGATCACCGCCTCCGCCTTGTCCACATTCCAGAAACGCAAACCCTCGCGCACGACATAGACCGGCGTGGTGATGGCCTCGGATCCGTCGCGACCCTTGGCATAGGCCACCAGCCAGAAACCATGGCCTGCATCCAGCGTGGTGTTGATTTCGATTTCAGATTGCTCCTCTTTTGCGGCGGATGCTTCAGCGGCGGTTTCGCCGAGTTTCACCAAACGCAGGACTTCCGGAGCCGTGTGGCCGGCGAGGCCCCAGGCCCTGGCCGTCACCTTGAGTTTGCGGTTTTCCTTCACCGCGATTTCACCGCCGGGCATGGCATCCTCGACGCGCAGGTCGAGCAGTGGGCCGTTGGTGACAAAGGTGTTGCCGCGCTTCACCGCGTCGAACCAGAGATCGGGATCAAAGGGCTTTTCCGTTCCACAGTAAGCGTATAGGCGGCTGCCACCGGTGACTCCCGTGTAAGGCATGTCTTCGCCCGAGGTGGCCGTCATCTTGAATCCCATGTTGAGGAAATCGAAATAATACTCGGTGCCCAGCGTCGTTTGCAGGATGCTGTTGAAATCGACGATGCCCATCGGCTGATAGATCGCCATCTGGCGCTCGACGAGGCAGGCCTTGGCGCCGACGTGGGTGTGGCCGTAGAGGCCGCCCTGCTTGTGGATCTCGCCGGCCCACCAGTCGTTGAGCAGATAGCGGTGGAGGTCCCGCACGCGGGCCGTTAGATTGAGGCCGATGGCATGTCCGAGCAGCGAGCGTGGGTCTTCCTGGCCGGGCA
Source organism: Akkermansiaceae bacterium (assembly GCA_947491475.1). Taxonomy (GTDB): domain Bacteria; phylum Verrucomicrobiota; class Verrucomicrobiia; order Verrucomicrobiales; family Akkermansiaceae; genus Luteolibacter. Next base: position 4,992 of record CANLKN010000153.1, read on the forward strand.
CGATCCAGTGGCTGCCTGAGCCTACGCGGTATTCCTTTCCGAAACCGCGCTGCGGATAAAAACTGCGCATCCAATCGCCCATTTCCAGCACGTTGCAGACATGCAGGTCAGCCGCGCGCGCCACAGTGAGGAGTTTCTCGCCATCCTCGCTGCTCATCAGTCGGGCGTGGGTGTGATCGTCGCCGGAAAACCAGCCGCGCGCCGGCATATCAGTGTGGCGCTCCAGTTTCACAGTCTCCTTGGTGCGGCCGCCGGGCTCCACCTTGAAGGTGCGGTGCACCGGCACATATTCCAATCCGCGGAAAACATGCAGCTCCCACTCGCCGGCGGGCAGCGCCATTTCAAATCCATGCGGCAGATACCAGTAATGTCCGGCGTATCTGCCGGGCATGGTCACCTTGTAGCCGCGGCCGGGGCCGTAGATCGTCAGGCCGGTCACTTCATTCATCAATGGCCGCAGATCAATGGCACCGGCGGGCTCGTGCATGCGCTTGCCGTTCTTGGATGTGAGGCGCACCATCGCGGGAGTGGCTGCGCCGGTTTCATCTAACAAATCGAGCGCAAACTGCCCGTTCTCGGGAGTGGTGAGGGTCAGCGCATGCCAGTGGTGCGGTTTGTCAGTGTCGTCATTTTGAAAAGCCAGATGGATGATCGTCTTGCCCGGCGGCACCTGGTGGAGCCGCAGCAGCGAGTAAGTCACGGCATTCGGGCGGATGCGGATGAGCCGCTTGTTGTATCCCTCCGGCCACACGATGTTCGGAGCTTGTTCAGAGAGCATGTCGATGTCCTGCACGGCGAATCCGGGCGCACCATCGCCAGTGAGGGTTTTCACAAGCACCAGATTTGTCTGTGGATCGAGCTCCACGGGCTTGTCCCTGTCCCACGCAGGGCTGCCGCTTCGGAAGTCCATTTCGACGAGCCCCGGGAAACCATCCATCAGCTCCATGAGCGCACGGTCCATCTGCCAGCGGAAATACTCGGCATCGCGCGGTCCGGATTGTGGCGAGAACCCGCCGCCGATCTGATCCTGAAAGAACAACATTTGTCCGATGCGTTCGACGATCTCCTTGCGCCCGCCATCCAGTCCGTGGCTGAGGTGCTCGAACACCGCGCGGGCGAAAACCTCGCCGCCTGCGATGGCAGGCTCGATTTTCGCAAGTTCCTCGTTGGTTGGTCGTGGCAAGTGGCTGCCATGCCCGGCGGCAGGCTGGGCAGTCAAAAACAGGCCGATCACAAGGATAGCGGCAGGATAGTCGATGAACGAATCTCTCATGATGGCTGCGGGCTTTTTGAATTATGACCTCGCAACTACCGGAAGAAAAATTCCCAGTGCAACAATAAATTCACCCACCCATCCGAAAGAGATACCACCACCCATCCGCACAGGTCATGCCAGTGAAAAGTTCTCCAGAAGCGCATCCGTATCCTCCCATCATCCATCACATTGGAGAACCTGTCCTTGTCATCGACAGATCCCTCAAGCTGAACAAGCCCGCCCCGCGCGTCAGTGCTGCGGCGTCGCCGCGCAGCCGCCGCGCACCGCTCGCCCGCTTCGGCCCGAAGCGGGCGCGGCACGCCTCAAACATCCCATCCACAAATCCCCGGCTGCCGATCACCGCCCCGTCGCTGAAATACCGCAAGCGCCAGCGCAGCCGCTTCGCCAGCGCCACACGCTGCTCCACATACACCCGCTCGCGCTCCATTCGCGCCTTCTCCGGATCCATCCCTTTCCGCCTCACCCGTTTGTGAATTTCTCCCTTCTCATCGATCTTCAATTCCGCCATTTCCGCGCCTTCCGCCAACAGCAGCGCGCGATAAGCCGCGTGGGTCTTTGACTTGCCGTCCCATTGCCGCGCATCCGGCCCACAGCCCTTGTGTGCCATCCACGCCCGCACCAGCCCTTCGCGGGCACGCTTGCCGTTG
>CANLKN010000154.1 GCA_947491475.1 Akkermansiaceae bacterium
GACGGAACCCACCTCGATCACCTCTCGGTCCTTGATCCAACCGTGGTCCTCCCGGAGATACTTCCACCAGAAGTCATCGGTTTCCGGCATGCAGCGCAGCAACAGGCGCGGAGCCTTGCGGTTGACATTGCCCTGGATGCTTGCGGCCACTTGCGTGGTGTCCCACGCACGTTTGACCGCTGCCGGGTTCGCCAGATCAAGGGCATTGAAGGCCGAGAGATCCAAACGATACACCGGCCCCGCATTTCCCCCTGAGTCCTCGTCCGGCGGGGTTTCCACCGGCTTGTGACATGAGAAAACGCCAAAGGCGGCGATGGTTGAGCACAGGGCTGATGTGAGAAAGCGCCGGGCGCTGAGGATGGCTTTGAGCGGTGTCATGGATTTGTGGTGAAGCCTTCAAAATTTGCAGTAACGGCGTATTTGTGTAATCGGTTTCAGTTTCTTAGCAAGCCAAAGAACCGACAGCCAAAGAATCGCCACCCGGTGAGAATGGTCAGTTGACTGTTGCCAAAGCTTCTATGCCGATAAAATATGCGCCCTTCATGACGAGGGCACCGACCATTTACGAGATCGCAGAAAAAGTAGGGGTTTCGGTCGCCACGGTCTCGCGGGTGCTCTCGGGAGTTACCGGAAAGCGCGGGAAAAAGAAGGAGGAGATCCTCGAGGTCGCCCGGCAGATGGGCTATCGTCCGAACAAAGTTGCCCGCAATCTGGTCAACCGCCGTTCTCACATGCTTGGCTTCCTCGCCTCGGATCTCAATAATCATGCCTACGTGACCTACTATCATGCGATTGAGAATTTTTTTCGCCCGCGCGGATATGAGATCCTGATAGCTGACTCGGAACGCTCGGCGGAGATCGAGGCGGCGAACATCGAACGGATGTTGGACAGCAGGGTGGATGGTCTCATCATATTTCCCGTCTCTGACTGGGATATTCGGCAGGCCGGGGCCTGTGCAATAACCTATTCCGGCATCCCGGTGCCGGTGGTGATTCTGGGGAAGCCGATCGCCCCGCACTTCGACCATGTCTATCCCGATGACGGCCTCGCGGCACGCCTGCTGGCGAGGCATCTCACCGGCCTCAAACACCGCCGCTGCCTTGTCCTGATTTCGGGGAGGGATAGCAACCCTACGGCCCTGTGCCGGTTGGAGGCTTTCACGCGGGAATTCTCCGACTCCCGCTGCAAGGTTCGGTTCGTCGATTATGAAGACCCACGATGGGCGGAAGCGTGCATGGAAGCCATCCGCGGAGAGGGATTTACCGCGCTCGTCGGAGTGAGTCACATCGATGCAGCTTTCTTCAATCAGGCTGCGTGGGAGCACGGACTTCAAATTCCGAGGGACGTCTCCATTGTCGCCTTCGACGATGGGAAGATCTGCGAATTGGTTCGCCCCGCGATCACCTGCACGAAAATGGACCACATCGCGGCTGCGGGCCGTGCCGCTGCTTTGATGGCGGCACGCTTGGAGCCCGCCTATCCATCCTGCAAGCCCGCCCGCATCGCGGTGCCTTACGAACTCATAGTCCGCGCATCAACAACCCGGCGACAAGCCGGATGAAATTTCCAGTCGCAGACGAACATTTCGAAGAACCCACGAATACCTTTTACTACTCGAAAGCTTGGGGTGTGGTTCCAAAGCTCAATACTGCCCTCCCTAGCTTGATAGCCGTGCGAGTGCGATTTTTTAACGAGATTTTACCCTTGTCAAAATCCCGCGCCATCTTCACAAAGTCGTTCCGCGCAAGCGGAATGGTGAATGGGTAGATGCCCGAGTGGCTAAAGGGGGCAGACTGTAAATCTGCTGGCTAACGCCTACGCTGGTTCGAATCCAGCTCTGCCCACCATCTTTAAAACCAGTGACTTACGGAGCCGGAAGGCTCATTTTTTGTTAGATGAGGAATTCGCTAGCGGTGCATTTCCGGTGCATTTTTTTCCGGCTAGAAATCCGATTGCCAGTAATGGATTCGCCGCACCGCGCCGGAGGAGTGACGGTACCCGACGCCCAAGTAATAGTCGAAGGTGGCCGTGCCTTATCTGACATCGCTGGGCACCCGGCACAACGGAAAGGCGCTCACCGTGCCGGGGATGTGACGTGCCAAAACCATCCCACCATGTCGACCCATAGCCAGCGGTGAACTGCTCTTGCTCCATGAACCAACGAATTTCACCCACCGTCGACAACCGCCCTGGCCCGTGAGAGCGAACCGAGATTGAAGGTGTTGGTGTAGCCGAGGTTTCTCAATTTCTTCACGGCGACGCCACTTCGCATCCCGCTCTGGCAATGCAGGAGCAACACCTGGTTCTTGTCAGGCATCCGGACCGGCATGGCGGCTTCAAGCACATCGAGCGGAATGTTGATGGCCGACGGCATATGACCGGAGTTGAACTCGCCCGGGCTGCGAACATCGATGACCAGCGCACCCTGCTTCAGATGCTCCTTTGCGTCGATGGATGAGATCTGTCCGGTCCTCTTGAGCATCAGAATGACGGCGAGCGCCACCGCGATGATGAGAATCGTGGTCCATTTCATGATTTCAGGTGGCATGTCGCAAATGAAGTAGGATTCCGTGAGGCGTGAAGCTACCTCAGAAAAGCTCCGGTTGCGAATCGGAACTGGACTTGGGCCTGGTCTTGGGCTTGCCAGACAGCGGACTCTCGCACGGCGTAACCACCAACGACCCGGCGAATGGCTGGAAATCCCAGTTGCCGCTGCCAGCCAGAAACTCCGCCATTACCTCAGGCCTCAGCAACGCCGGCATGCGGTCGTGGATCGGTGCCATGAGCGGCGATGCGGCGGTAGTGATCATTGTGTAGCAAGGACCGAGTTCTTCGTCATCCTCCCAGATGCCGGCGGCCCAGAGGTAGTCGTCATCCGGGTTGTGGAATTCATGCGCCTGTTTCCTGCCACGGTCTTTACCCACACCCCACTCGTAGAACAACGACATCGGAATGACACAGCGGCGGTCGTGAAATGCCTCCTTCCACATACCGCCTATGAGTTTGTCGGAGCGGGCGTTGTTGATAGATGGATTGAAACTCCGGTGGAAACCCCAGCGCATGAACTCCACCCGGCCATCGGCGCGCATCACCACACCAGGATCGGACTTGCGCACCAGATCCGAGACCAGCTTTGCAGCCGCCTCATTGACCTGCTGCGCCAAACCCTTGGCACCGCGTTTCGGCCTGAGGAGGTAGGTGTTGCACATGGGATCATTCTGCCATGGTGCGGCTTCCATGCAAGTTTGGGAGGAACCGCGCTTTCTCAGGTTCTTTAGGTGCGCCAGAAGCAACGCCGGCATTCCCGCTTGCCCAAGTGTAGCGCCAGAATAAACCTCGCCGCAGCCAATCCCAAATCACAAGCCATGATCTACCTCTACGAAACGGTTCCGGGCACCAAAGGAGACGAAGTCACGCGTTTCGAAATCAAGCAGAGCATGCACGACAAGGCATTCACTCATCACCCTGAAACGGGAGACCCAATCCGCCGGGTGATCGTCGGTGGCATGGGTTTCATCACCGGGAAGTCCGCAAACTCAAGGCCTGCCGTCTCCAGACCACCGCGTGGTGGCTGCGGATGCGGCAGTGGCGGCTGCGGTCACCGCTAGATTGTCAGGCAGCATTGAACCCGCAGAGCGGCTGTAGCGCCGAAATAAGAGCGGCCCGACTGATCATCCCCTCAGGAAAACCCATTAACCTGGGAGGCATCTCAGTCGGACCGCCTGTTGTGTCGCGACATCATTCATAACGCACCTCGCATGCCAGTTTGTCGGTAAAACCGGAAAATTCGCACACGGGTCATCAGGGATCTTTCACCTGAAGCCGACACATGTGTCGTTTTCTCCTGGGATCGGGCAATTCCGTGGGATTCTCGTAGCACATCCTGTATGGACAGTAATCGGGAGAAAACAGCAAGGTGGGCAGCACGGTGCGGACAGCGCCCGGTTCGGAGCCGCCGGTGTAGCGGAAGGTGAACGGAGTGCCTTCGCCGATGTGCCGCAAGATGACGTAACCCAGCTCCCGCTGATGGGGATCTTCATGGTAGGGCAGGTCTTTGGCGAAAACCTCCATTTTCGGAATTTCCCGCCACTCGCGTAGCCAGTCGGTATCCAGGACGGGTTCGGAGGTGCTCAAGACCAAGGCAGCGAAGTCATCGAAGTGCATGGATGTCGGCGGATGGAGAAAATTGGGGATTTTGAATAGCAAATGCGATGCTTGGGCGATTCGCGCCGATGGCGACAGATCGGCGCGCCCGGCGGTCACGCCCTACCGGTTTCTCATTTCTTTTCCTTGCGGGATTTATCGAGGGTTTCTGCCATGGATTCCTTGAGGGTGGCGGATTCCAGCTCGTTGAGACTGCACATCATGCTGGCCTTGCGTGAGGCGGAGATTTTCCTGGCGAAAACTTCGTTGCTGGCGTGGAGGTCGTCCTCATTGGCGGCGAAAGTGGCGGCGTGGCGGGCGTGGATGCCCATGCGGGCGGCGGTGGCAATGGCGTCTTGGTTGGCTCCGAGGAACATGAACTCCCACTGGTATTTTTCGGTCTGGTGGGTGATGCGCTGGTTGATGACCTCCATGGAGAAAATCCGGGAGGCGTTTTCCTCACCGTCGGTGAGGATGGCGATGATCACCTTGGCGGGGCGGTCGGCTTCGGGTGTGGCGGCAAGCTCGTTGCCGATGTGGTCGATGGTGCGTCCGATGGCATCCAGCAGCGCGGTGTTTCCACGGGGCACGTAGGTTTCCAGTGTGAGCGGGAGCGCGGTCTGGATGTCCTGACGGTTGTGGACGGCGAGGCATTCGTGGTCGAAGAGGATCAAGGTGAACGTGGCGGGGATCGGCTTGCCGTCGTCGTCCAGAGTGGCCTGCTGGGCTTTGAGGAACTCGTTGAAGCCGGAAATGGCCGCGTGGGTCACAAGCGACTCATCCCGCGCGACGCTTTGCAGGCATTCGCCCTGATCGAATCCCGGGTGCAGGCCACCGTCGAAAGTTCGAGCTTCCCGTTCCTGGGAGGCATCAGCCGCTTCGTTCCCAATCCCCGACTCGGCGACCTCACCGACAAACTCGAAAAACTCCGCGATGAATTCCGCGAGGCGACGCTCGACTTCGTCGCCGGCTATTCGCCGCTGCGTGAAAACGCGATGGCCGAATGGCGCGAAGCCGCCCGCCACATGAACGGCAGCGCCGAACGCCTGATCGCCACCATCGACGGCTCGGAAAACGGCGTCCACCAGCGAACCCTGAACCGGCTCACCACGTTCATCGACAACTTCCGCTCGCTGAGTTTTGCCGGTGACCAGCAACTCGAAGCCACGCTCGAACGCTTTCGCCGCGACCTGCTTAACCGCCATCCTTCATCATTTATCCAACAGCACCAAGCTGGGAAAGTAGGAGCGGAGGTAGCCACGGTCGAGGGCGGCGAGGCGGTCTGCCTGAACGCTGGCGTGGGCGGCGATGAGAAAGTCCGGGATGAGGTTCAGGCGTGGTCCGCCGTTGCGCCGGTAGCGCAGGAAGATCTGGCCGGCGAGGTAAGCGGCCGCAGGGGTGATGGGATCGTAGAAGACGTGCAGCAGATCCAAGTCTGCCAGAGCCGCTTCCACATGGGGATAGGCGATGGAAAACTCCGCAAAGGCGATGGGAGAGATGATCAGTTCGCCTTGGCTTGCCGCAGTCTGGAGGCGATCGCGCCATGCCTCCCAGCCGGGTTGTTTCCGGGAGAGGAGGAGGAGAACGTAACTATCGAGGGCGGTGAGAACTCGAAGATTCGAGAGGAATGGCCAACTCGAGCCCGTGAGAGGTAAAGAGCTTGAAATCTGCGATGTTGAGAGTGGCGAGAGGTGCCTGCTGGGAGATGGCAGTGGCGGCAATCATGGCATCCACCCTCAAGCGGCGCGGGCGTTCTGCGGCATTAAAAAGTTGGGCAGCAACCTGGGCCTGAGCATCTGCGAAGGGGATGATGCGTCCTTTGAGAAAAGCCTGCATTGTTTCGATCTGGGCGGGCGTGACCGGGCCGCAAAGAAATTCATACCAAGCTGGGGCCGCTGTGCAAAACGTCTCTCCTTCCGCAGCCCATGCGAGAAGGTGACGGGATTCCGGACGGGCCTCGCTCACCCCGCCGATCAGGAAATTTGCGTCGAGGCAGATCATTCGCCCCTCCAATGCTTCCGGTCTTCATAAACTTCCGCGATGTAGGAGTCAGCCTTTTCAGCATCAAGGCCACCACCCGAGGCGAATAGTGCTCGCAACATGGCGGCCGGATCGGGATTCACGGCGGGTTTAGAGTTTTCGGCTTGCGCGACGGAGCGTCGCACGACTTCGGCCTGCGAAACCTCCCAGCGTGCAGCTAGGCGCTTGATGCGTTGTGCCGTCGCTTCATCTAGGGCGAAGGTGGTTCTGTGCGTCATTGTTGGCATACCATCACTACATACCATTGAAGTGACCTCGTCAATGCAAGTAAGAGGAAAGAATGAGTTCGCGGGGTGCGGGGGCATCGTCCTTGCGCTTTAGCGGGACGGCGACGAGGTATTGGCAGGCGATGTCGCGGCGCAGGATGGTCAGCATTTCCAAGGGGTCGGCCGTTTTGTCGAAGGCATCCTTGACCTTGCGGATGGTGGCTTTTCCAACGCGGCCAACGGAGATTCGCCGAGCCAATGGGAGGACGGTACCTGGAAAAAGTGGACTTTTTTTGCAGCAATGGACAGCGATCACTGCAACCTCGCGATATAGGCCCCCACCGCGCTTTGCGGCAGGTCGATCCAGACACGAATGGGGTCAGTCCTTGGATTTAAATATTTTCCCATACTTCTTCAGAATTTTGAGACCCGCCGAGTCCTTCCGCAGGCGGTTCACAAGCTGGCTCATGGCGGCAGGATGCCCCATGTGCAGCCGCTTGGCCAGCCAGTCGTTTCCCA
>CANLKN010000155.1 GCA_947491475.1 Akkermansiaceae bacterium
CTGCCAAACGCCATGGAATACGCGCTGGGCCTGGACCCGCGCTCTCCCAGCGCCCCGCCCGGCGTCCTCACTAACAATGGCAGGACGCTGACCTTCACCAAGGGAGCCGAGGCCAAAGTCAACGGCGACGTCACCTACCGGATCGAAACTTCGACCACGCTCGGCGCGGCTCCAAATCCGTGGACGGTCAACGTGACGGATGTCACGAACGGCACCGACACCATCGCGATCACCTTCCCGGCAGGTCCGGTGAAAAACTTCGCCCGCCTCAAGGTGACGCTGGCCACGCCCTGAGATTTCCGTCCCCGGTTCGCGCATTCTCACTTGGAGAATGCGATTTTGAGCCCCCGGAATCACAGCTTTGGTACCCTTTTCCACGTTGCCGCGGGCAATTCCCGCTTGTAAATGAATGGTCCATTGCAAGCGCACCGTCCGGTGAACCCGTGCTTTCAAAGGTAAATCCATCCCACCAACCCATCCAACCATGCAAAACCCCCGCTCCCTCATCACCGCCCTTGCGGCCACTGCGTTTCTCGCGTGCCCGGCCTGGGCCAACCTCATCGTGTCTGATAACGCGGACAGCCTCAGCCTCTTTTCCGATACCGGCACGAAGATTCTGGATTACAGCACATCCCTGGTCAATCCGCAGCAGGTGGTCACCGACAACTCCGGCCACGTCTATGTCGCGGAATACGGGACTCCCGGCGCATACGACGGCAACGTCAAGATGTATCACATTGCCAGCGGGACGTTCATTCGCGACATCCTGCCTCCTAATCTCTACGCCCCTACCGGTGTTGCGTTCAACCCGGCGAATCCTGATGAAATCATCGTGATCGCGCAGTATAGTGCGGGGGCCAGTCAGTTGGGTCGCTGGTTTACGAGCGCAACCGGCGCCTCTGCTGGCGCGAACAGTAATCTTGGAGTTCCCTATGCCGGCATTTATTACAACCCCACCATCTCCGGCGGAGCACCAGAGGGGATTTATGCCGCCGCACCCGCAGGCGCCGTCCAGTATTACAATTCCTCGACCCTCAACTGGGGACCCTATGAGATCCCTGCGATTCCTGATATTGGCACGTCGGCTCCCAATGGGATTGCCGGCTTGGGAACCGATTTGTTTTTTGCAAATAACAACGGTGATGTCATCAAATATTCCGGTGGTGTGCAGACAACCATTGTGGACAATACGGATGGTTATTATGGGATTACCAACGACGGAACGAACCTCTGGGTGGCGCAATACGTCAGCGGCTTTGCCGGACGTTATGACACCTCTGGCAATCTGAACGGTTTCTTCCCGCTCACCAATCCCGTGGGCATCGCCTACACCACGATCAATTTCAACCCCTCCTCCTATCCGATCGTCGTCAACAATCCCTCGTTTGAAAATGGCTTCACCGGCGATCCGAACACCGGCTGGGCGAATGCCGAGGGTGGTACTTGGGGGTCACCTTATATCCCTGGATCCGAGTTGTCTCCACCAGCGGATGGCTTAGCGGCAGGGTTCGGCAACGGCGGCACCGCCTACCAAATCATCAGCAACCACACGATTCTGGCCGGGACTTATACCATCCTCGTGGATGTGGGTCAGCGGAATGATGGATTTTACACGCCATTTTCGATGGCGGTTTTTTCCGTGAATGGGCCGGGCGGAGATCAGGGCCTGGGTGGCTACAGCCTAGCGACCGATCCGCCGGTGGGCGGGTGGAGCACGCTGACGGCCACGATCACTATCAACAACGGTGACCCCGCCATCGGTGGTAATTTGCAACTCAACTTGAACAGCCCGGGAGTCCAGACGGTCGTGGACAATGTGCGGATCTCCTATGCCGCCCCCTCCAGCCAGATTCCCACCTTGACCATCCAGCAGGTCTCCGGTTCCCAGGTGCGTCTGGCGTGGCCCACCAGCGCGCTTGGATGGATGCTGGAAACCAGCACCAGCCTGCTGCCCGGCTCATGGACGGACAGCACCGCCACCATCACTGTCGAAGGTGAGGAGAACGCCGTGTATGAACCGATATCGGGCAAGCGTTTCTACCGACTCTACAAATGAATATCTCCATTAAACCCTGAAAACAAATTACCATAATCATGAAATCATCAAGACTTTTCTTCTCATCCCTGGCCGCTGCAGCGCTGTCTGTGGGCTCGGCCTCGGCGAATGTCATCGTCTCCTATGGTGGCTCCAACCTTGCTATGTTTGCGGACTCGGGCACGGGCAATATTTCGAGCACGCCGCTAGTAACCTACAGCACGACCTTGAGTAATGTGCAGGCCGTGGTGACTGACAACTCCGGCCACGTCTATGTCGCGGAATACGGAACCCCTGGCTTATACAACGGCAACGTCAAGATGTATGACATTGCCAGCGGCGCGTTCATTCGCAACGTGATCACCGGTTCATACGGTTTCACCGGCCTCGCGTTCAATCCGGCGAATGCCGGTGAAATCATCGTGATGGGCCAGTATAGCTCGGGGGCCAGTCAGTTGGGCCGCTGGAATACGAGCACAACCGGCTCCAACGTAACCGCGAACAGCGCTCTTGGCGTTCCCTATGCCGGGCTTTATTACAACCCCACCACCACCGTGGGAATTCAGGAAGGGATCTATGCCGCCGCCCCCGCGGGAGCCGTCCAGCAATACAATTCCTCGACCCTTGTATGGGGATCCCCTGCGATTCCTGACATTGGCGTCGCTGGCCCCAACGGCATTACCGGCATCGGCAACGACTTGTATTTTTCGACCAACGGCGGTGTCATCGTCAAGGATTCCGGCGGGGTGCTCACAACCCTTTCCATTAATCCGGGTGGTGATAATTATTATGGAATTACCAACAACGGGACGGACCTGTGGCTGGCGCAATACAGCACCGGCTATGCGGCGCGTTACAACACCTCCGGCGTGCTGCAAAGTTACATCTCGGCTCCAGGAGCCGTGGGCATCGCCTACACCACAATCCCCGAGCCCTCGGCTTATGGCATGGCGTTGGTGGCTGGCGCGGCGCTGCTGACGCGCCGCAAACGGCGGAATCCCATTGCTTGAACTCCAAGCCGCATCAGTCCTTGAGTCTTTTTGTTCTGCCTGACGCATCGGCCCTGCAAGGACGGGTCGGTGCGTTTTTTTCACATCCTGCAATCCATGATCACGCCCACCCGCCTCGCCTTTGCCCTGCTCCTGTCAGTCGCGCCCCTGCTAGCTGAAACCGTGGATTTACCCAATCCGGATTTTGAGAATGGAGCGGAGGGGTGGGCGGTTTCGAGCGGGGGAGAGGTGATTGAGGCTCCGGCCACTGCGGGGAAATCCCTGCAAGGCGGGGTGCTGGCATTGCCCCCGGGTGCCTTCGCCAACGGCTATCTGGACATCGCGCCACAGGTAAACACCTCCTATGTTTTTTCCGCGACCGTGGCTCCCAGCCAGTCGGAACTCCCCGCAAATGGGAAGCTCGCCATTTTCCTCTACCGCGGCACCGACGCCCGGTATGTGGCCGAGGTCCCCATCGTCTGGGCCGGAGTTTATGACCCGCTGGTAGCCCGGGCGGAATATACCTGCGAGGTTGCCCCCGAGGTTGGATGGAAGCTCGGTGTGCAGATCTTGAGTCAGGACCGGGGGATGATGGCCGACGCGTCCAGTTTCCAGTCCGAACCGATGGCCGAACCGATCCGTCTGGAAGGAAAATTCGGACAAGTCGAGATCGACCCGAAACGGCCGGCCCTGAAATCGCTCACGCTCCGCCGGGCGGACGGCACGCTCGAACCCCATTCGCTGCTCTCTCCCAAGGGCGCGCCGTGGCAGCGAGGGATGGTGGAATGGGGGACGCAGGCGCTGACGTTTGCGGCCGATGAGGCGGGCCGCCGCTTCGAGAGCCGCAACCGTCCGCCGGACGCGGTGGAGAAATCCGCGGATGGAGTCACCTTGCGCGGCGTCGTTCTGGCCGACGGCGCGGGCGAACCGGTGGCAAAGGAGGATTGGACGCTGGAAACCGAGGGCGACGAACTGGTCTGGACGGTCGAGCGCACCTGGCTGCGCGAACTCGCAACCACCACCACGGGAACTCCGGCGTTTTTTTTCAGCAGCCGTGCGATCAATAACAATCCTTCCACGATACTGCCCAACGCCGTCGCCACCACCTTCTGGATCGCCCCAGACAAACTGCGCGGCTGGCACAATCCATTTTACCGTCCCGCCGCACAACCATTTGAATGCAAGCTGGCGCTTGAAAACAACATGGTCGTCACCGAGCCGGGCGGCTGGGCGATTTTGAAGCTCTTTCCGGCCTGGCAGCATGAGCGCGAGCCGCGTTTTGCCGCCGAGGGCGGGCATCTCTACCGGCGCGGGCATTTCGGCTGGCTGGGCGAGGCCGGAATCGTCTCGCACCCGGATGCGAAGCGCGTCTATCAGGCGGGCGAAAAGGAGAAAACCACACTGCGGCTCAGCGCCGCGCCCGCCGCCGCCAGCGGACACCAGCTCGCCGTGCGGGCCGAGGACCCGAGCGGCACGGTGGATGCCATCAGCCGTTACTACGGATTGCTGTTCAACGGCGGCTGCATCAACGACCAGGTGCATTACAACTTCGGCAACGAGCCGGACGGATGGTATTACGGGGGCGCCTCCTGGATGAAAGGCCTGCCTTTTCTAGCGGGTTCGCCCGCGACTGACGCGGCGTCGTCGCGTCCCATGGAACTCCCGCGCGCGTTCCGCGACAACCTGCAGATGATCCTCGGCACGGAGTTCGAACCGGGCCGCACGCGCTTCGGTTACAACATGGCCGGCACCTATACCGACGACAATATCATTCAGGTGATCGGCGGCCGCGCCTACCATCTCTACTCGGGCGACATCGCGTTCGTCCGCCAGAACCTGCCGTTCTATCGCCGCGCGGTGGCGTGGTATCTGGATCAGCTCAATGCCGACGGGCTGGTGCAGCTTCCCGGTGTGTCGCATTGGTATTACGACGCGATGTATGCCAGCGGCGTGACAAGTTACCACAACGCTTTCCTATACCGGGCGCTGCTGGATCTGGCCGGAATGGAGCGTGCGGCGGGCTATGTTGCGGAAGCAGCCACAGCTGAAGCCACGGCCGCAAAATTAAAGGAAGCCTTCAACCGCGTGCTGTGGTGGGAGGACGCGCCTGGAGGTCCGCGTTATGTGGACTGGATCCAGCCCGACGGCACGAAGATCGCCTATGGTGCCGACCTCTGCCAGTTTCCGCCGGTGGCTTTTGGGATCGCCTCGCCGGAACAGGCCAAAAAGCTCATCGCCACCATTGACAAGCGGATTGTGGAGCTTGAGAGAGACAACGGCTATGCAGGTTACGCCTCGTGCTCCGCCTACTGGCCGGTTCCCGCCAGCGTCAACACCCATCCCGCCAACCAGGGCTTCGGCAACTACATGAACGGCGGTTCCTTCCTCTGCATGACTTACTGGGAAATCATGGCCCGCGCGGCGGCTGGCGATTCCGAAGGCGCGTGGAATCGCCTGCAAAAATTCGCCGAAGGCACCCGCCTCACCGGTGAGAAAGGCTTCATCGGCAACAACTGGGTGATGCAGGACGGACGCATCGGCTTCGGTGCGTGCGACGAACCGTTTCTATCCGATGCCATCGCGGTGCCCGGCGCGCTGGTGCAGGGCATCCTCGGCATTCGCCAGACGAACGACACGCTGGAGGTGAACCCGGTTCTGCCCGCCACGCTGCAAAAAGTTTCCGCCGAGGTCGTGCATCTCGGCATGCGCAAGCAGGTGACGATCCATGGGAAAAACGTGGAGATCAAAGAACTCGGCCGCGCGTTCTCCCCGCCCGCCGAACTCAGCTGGCGCGTCAACGCAGGCAGCCCGCCGGAAGCGGCGCTTTTTATTGACCGGTCCTTCGAGGCCGGGAGCGCCTGGTCCGCCACGCCGGAAATCGACCTTCGCGGCGGGGTGGGAATCGTTTTGAAACCCGGCGCTCTAACTGGAACCTACACCACCGCCCCATGCGATTGGGGTCAGATGGCCCGGCTAACCGCCATCCGCACCGTCGCGGCGTTGAACGAAGGCCGTATCAACGCCCGGATCGAAACCTCGAACGACGGATTCAAAACCATCGCCACCACGCACAGCCTCGAACTGCAGGACGGTGAGCGCTCCGTTGCGATCAAAGATCTGCCGCCCGCCCGGCAAGCCCGTCTGGTGGTCACTCCCGCCACGCCCGCATCAGGCCGGCGCAGCCCCGTGCTCCAAGCCATTGAGCTGGGCGCGGCTCCATTCTGAACACATACAATAAAATGAACAGTTACGAACGTGTCATGTTAGCGATGAAACTCGGCCAGCCGGACCGTGTCCCGGTGGTGGAGTATGTGGTGGATCCAAAAGTGATCTCGGCGGTCCTGCCATCCGCGCAGGGGGTGGAGGACCTGATCGATTTTCTCGATATGGACATGGTGGGCTGTCCGGCATGGTTCAAGCGCCTCTCCGGGGATGACCACGAATTTGTGGACGAATGGGGCGTGCGTTACCAGACCAACACCGAATTGGTGCCGCACCCGGTGGAGGGACCGCTGCGAACCATGGAGGATGTGCGGGCCTATCAGCCGCCCGATCCCGATCTGCCCGGAAGGCTGGGACAATTGCCGGAGCTGGTGAAACGCTTCAAAGGCAGGCGCGCGATCATTTTCCATCACCGCGCCGCGTTCATGTGGTCGTGCTATCTGATGGGAATGGAAAACCTTCTGATGGCGATGATCGAGGAGCCGGAAATGGTGGAGCTCTTGTTCGACAAGGTGGCGGAGACCAACGAACGGATCTGCCGCAATGCCATCCGCGCGGGGGCGGACATCATTCTGCTGGGCGATGACTATGCCAGCAACCTCGGCCCGCTCTG
>CANLKN010000156.1 GCA_947491475.1 Akkermansiaceae bacterium
GCCGCCTCACCCGGCTACCTGCTGCGCTCCAAGATCCACTCACCAAACGTCCGGCCAGTCGAATTCATCTGCAGCCGCCCATTCATCGGTCCGATCATCCTTAATGGCCAGCGTGTCACCGATTTCAAAGCGGAGCTCAAGGCTGGTGATAACGAATTGGTCATCGTCTATCCGCCGGACGTGTTGCGAGTCGGTGGCGTGCGCCTCGCTGCCTGTTTCATGCGCCTCGCCGATCCAGCCACTGGCGAGCGCTACAAGGACATCAACTTTCAGCCATGGTGAGCGGGTGCGGCCCCAAAGTGTTCAGACCGCCCGATTTTCCAGAGTTCAAGTGTTGGCGGCAGTTGGCTGGTTGCGGGAGGAGAGCCCGAGCGCGAGTTGGGAGGCACCGTTGAGGACGAGATTGATGCCGAAGAAGATTCCCAGCACGGTGAAACTGGATGACGGCCAGCGGAGGAAAACCAGAATACCAAGGGCCAGCGCGGCGATGCCGTTGACCAGCTTCCATTTCCAGCAGGGCATCGAGCGCATTTTCAAGGATGCGATGATGACGAACAATCCCTCAACAACCAGATAGATGGCAAAAGCCATGGTGATGATGATAGCTCCGGACTTCAAACAAGACAGCAACGCAAGACCTGCCGCGATGCGGATGATTCCGGAAAGCATCTCCAGCAAGCGATATTGCTTGTGCTTGCCGATCAGCGCCATGCCCAGAGTGATCACGCCGCTGATGAGGATGAAAATCGCGAGGATCTGCACGATCACGGCGGTAAAGAGGACCGGTAGCGTCATTGCAGCGAAGCCGACCAGAAGAAAAAGGATGCCGCTGGCGATCAGCAAGGCACGGCTTGGTTGCATATCATTATTTTGTTGATTCATGTAATCTTGATTTGATGGGCGATTAGGGTGACGGGGAAAATCAGGGATGTCCAGCTATCTTCAACGGTAAGCTGCTGACGGTGCGGCAATGATTTTCACTGGCGTGAGAAGATCTTGACGTCCGGCACCGGGAGCCTGTCCGAATTTTGCTGAACCTGCCGCCCAGACTGCGCGTTCGGCTCCCAGGACGAGAGTGAAATACCTGCCGGCTGCCGCAGATTGGACGCCGGTGGCAATCGCCTGCGGCTGCCGGGCATTCTGCCTGCGGCCGCTTCCCAACTGCCCGTGATTGCCGCGACCGACCCCCATGAGCGTGCCGTCCCGAAGGACAAAAAGCGTATGATAACCACCAGCGGAAACTTCCTTCACTCCCGTGGCGATTTGCAGATAGCTGCTGCGATCGCGCCGGTCACCGCCGCCCAACTGACCATACCAGTTCTTGCCGGTCGTCCATAGGGTGCCATCGGTGCGGAGAGCCACACTGTGCCCGGCACCCGCTGCGATCAACCGCACGGATGGCATCACCTCGATGGGCGTCCTCTCCTGCCTCGCCCTGCCAATGCCAAGCTGGCCATGCCGCCCGTCGCCCATGGCGAAGAGTCGATCGTCCGTGGTGATAAACAGCGAATGATCATCTCCGGCGGCGGCCGCCCGCACTCCGTCAGCCACTTTTACCGGACGGCTGCGGTGCCGGGTGGTGCCATCGCCAAGCTGGCCATGGGTGTTGCGTCCGACCGCCCACAAACTGCCATCCCGTTTGATGAAAAGGCTGTGGGCATAGCCTGCGGCTATCGATTGCACATTGTCCGCGATGCGCACCGCGCTGCGGCGGAGGCGTGAGGTGCCGTCGCCGAGTTGGCCCCAGCCATTGTGCCCGGTGGCCCAAAGGCTGCCATCGCGTTTCAAAATGAGGGTATGATGAGAACCGGCAGCCACTGTGGCGACTCCGCTATCGATTCGTATGGCGCTGGACTGGTCGCGCGTTCCTTCATCTCCTAACTGACCCCAATTGTTGCGACCCGAAGCCCATAAAGTTCCGTTTTTTCGAGAAACAAACTATGGCAAGCGCCGGCGGCGACGGAGCTAACGCGGACCGGGCCGCTGTTGCCGGGTTCGGCCGCCGCGATGCGGGGCGCGTCAACCACCAGGGCGAGAAACGTGAAGCAAAAAAACCATGCGTGTGAAGCAGTCGGCCAGCGAAACATGGGTTTAGGAAACGGGAATTTGAAAGAATGTGCAACTATCATTTCTAACGCACTTTAGGCGGTGCCCAATCACCCTGTAAACCGCATTCTTTGGCCAATGATCCGGGCCTGGGAAATCATCTGCAAGGTGATTATCCGCTTCACTTTCGATGGGGCGGTGCGCATGATGTTCCCCAGCATGAAATTACTACCAATCATCGTTGCTCTGCCTTTTCTCTTCGTTTCCTGTGCTCAGGATTCCCTCACAGGTGACACTGTTTCCCGCAGTGAGGCCGGCCGCGCCCAAGACGTCAGAACCGGCAGGATCACCGCGATCCGGCCAACGCGCATCGAAGGCGGCACCACCGGCGGCACTCTTGTGGGTGCCGGCGTCGGCGGCCTGATCGGCAATCAAATCGGCGGCGGATCGGGCCGCACTGCCGCCACCGTCGGCGGAGCGCTGGCTGGCGGAGCTGCGGGTTCCCACATCGGCCAGAACGTCACCAGTCGCAACGGACTGGAAATCGAAGTCCGCCTCGATGAGGGTGGGCGCCGGGTCTCAGTGGTTCAGGAAGTCAATCCCCGTGAGAGTTTTTCGGTTGGAGACCAAGTCCGCGTGGTCACCGCCGCGGGTGGACGCAGCCGTGTGACTCGCTGAGTTTTCCTACCACCGCCGCGCCCGGCCAAGTCGGGATTGGTTGATGTGACACATCGAGCGCATCAACCGCCTGACTGAAAGGCCGGAATGGTGTCCGGGTGAAATGCGCTGTCAGATCATTTCAAACCATCAAGCTGATCGAGGATCTCCGTCCAGACTTCCGGTGAGCCGAGATTGCCGAGGTGGCCGCCTTCCGGGAACACATGCAGGCGTGATTTGCCGAAAGTTTGGTTCAGCCAGGCGAGGTCGGCGGCGTCCAGAAGGAAGTCGTTGCGGTTGGTGACCACCCGGGCCTTGTCCTGCGAGCGAAGTTGGCTGCTGAAACTGCGAAGGTCACCATGATAGCGGAAATCCTTCTTCCCGATGCCGCGTGTTTGATAGTAGGGGAAGACGAAGCGGTCGCCGTAATCCTCGAAGCGGAGGCCCATGATTTCTTTGTAGGCGGCGCTGCGGTTCCAGCGCGACAACGGCGCTTCGAGCACGCCTAGGTTGTGGCGCGATTGGCTGCTGAAAAGCACGTCGCGAAGGATCAATTGGAAAGTTAAACCGATGAGGTATTTTGATTCGATCCCGCTGAACGGCGGATCATTGATTTCTGCTGCCGGCATGAGGGCGAGACCGCCCACCTTGTGGGCGGTGTTGTTAATCCGAGCCTGGCGGGTTTCCTCCGGCCAAGCCATTGGTGCCCGGTAAAACGAGTCCAACACTTTGGCACCCCGCAGCAGATCGACCGGCGGATTGATGGCTACGTAGCGATCGATGACCATGGCGTCCGGTCCTCGCATGGCTTCGTGTGCCGCCAAGTGCAGCGTGTGGAAGCCACCCATCGAGGCCCCAACGAGTGCCCGCTTGGTAATGCGTCCCGGATGGCGTCGCTCGAGCCGGGCGTCGATGGCAGAGATTGCGCCAAACAAGTCCGCAGTATCCACCGGCGGATACGCCGGCAGTGGTGCGGTGGCGGCGCGCTCGATGAACTCCGGGTGGAAAACACTCGAGGTGGCGACTACTGAAAAGCCAGCCTCGTAGAGCGTCTCGGCCATGTTCAATGAACCGGTGGAAAGCCGGTGCGAGCCGATGCCAGGCAGCACATAGACCAGCGGTGCGGGGCTCTTCTGCAGCCACACGTTGGCCGGAATGATCCTGCCAGTTTCCGGTATCTTTACCGTGAGTGTGCGCCCGGCGCGGAAGAAATTCGGATCCTTCAGTTGGACCGTCGCCGCGTGAAGGGTATCCATCGTGGCTGGATCTTTCGGCCCATCGACCGACCAATCCGGTGTATCTGTGCGCCCAACGTAGCTCCACGCAAGTCTTGAGAGCGAATACGGATCGGCCTCGGAACGGATAATGCGCACCGCGAGGCCGGTGTGGCTGGAGATGCCGTTGAAACGGATCGTTGCTGGGATCGCCCGTTCGCTGTCGCCCAGATAGGTCAGCGGATCGCTGGCCCGATCAAGTGCGGTGCCCGTCAAGTTGCAATCGTCGCTGGGACCCAGCAACGGGACCATAATGTAGGAATTTGGCATCCATCCCCAACCTTGGAAGGTGCGGGCAAAATCGGCTTTAGGTTTGGGCATGTCCCATTTCGAGGCAACATCAAACAAGCCAGCCGCCCCGACGGTGGTGTTGGTGAGGAAGCGTGCCGAGTCATCGCCGGCATCCTGCCAGCGCCCTTGCAGCGTTTGATTGATCAATCGTCCGGGATAGGTGATGTTGTATCCGAAATGCCCGATGGAATTGCGCACCGGCTTTGGCACCACAACTTGATAGACCCGCGCCACCGGATCGACCACGCCGAAGAGAAGCGCGGTATTGAACACGCCGACACCGCGGTTGAGCGGTTCGGCCGGATCGTTGAGCACATCCGGCACCAGCGGCGTGCTCGATGCCGATGCAGGCTTGCTTTGCGGCGGAGAGGCGGAAGGTCCGCAACCCGCCAGCAGGCATAGCGCGGCGACTCCGCCTGCCAGAGGCAACAGAAAAGAAGGACCGCCTTGTGAGCCGGACGGCGAGACGAATGAAAGAGGAATGTGCATGTGAATGGGAAAGGGCGGGCAGGGTTAGCACCGCAAGCTATGAACGGAAAGGCAATCATTACCGCGCTCCGGCCCGCTAGGCGCGGTTTTGGAACAACAGCGAATGACGCAAGTTCGGGCATGTCCGCCGGTCAGCTGCGCCATTTGAATTTCAAAAAGAGGATTCGACACTCCTTGTCATCACGATTATGGCTTTCCGTAATGTGCGCTGAAATGGATTTCAAAGCGCAAACGGACCCTGCCCTTCACAGTCCGCCACCTTGATATCGACATCCACTTCTCCTAATGATTCCTGCTATGAAAAACCGGACATTGCTCCATCAAAAGATCCTGCCTGCCCTCGCGTTGCTTTGTGTGGTATGGCTGCCCCATTCCTCGGCGCAGGACGCGCCAGTGGAAGCCACTGCTGTTGCAAGCGTTCAGGCCACCACTGCCCCCCTGGATTCGCTTGGCAAGGCGGCGGAACGTTTTGTCAATGCCTTCAATCAAAAGGACGCCGCAGGAATCGCGGCCCTGTTCACGCCGCTTGGCGAGATCATCTGGAAAGATGGCGAAACGCTGGCCGGTCGCCAGGCGATCGAGGATTATTATCTCGAGTTGTTCGCCGGAGAAAAAGTGCCATAGATCGCATTGGAAGCCTCCACCGTCCATTCCATCGCTCCGGATGTGGCCATTGAGGAAGGTTTGGTGCATCTGACACTTGCCGATGACGAACCTGTCCGCTCGATTCGCTACAACGTCGCCCACGTCCAGCAGGATGATGGTTCGTGGCTGATGGCATCCTCCCGCAGCTCCTCAGAGGTCACCGCTCCCTCCGAGCTCCTCAAGCCGCTGCACTGGTTGATCGGCGAGTGGACTCTCGAAAGTGAGCTTGGCGTGCGCATCGACATGGTGATTGATCTCGATGACCGCGAAAATTTCCTGCTCGGCGAGGCTCTAGTCACCGATACCATGGGAGATGCGCAGACCATCAGCTTGAGGATCGGCTGGAATCCAGCCACCTCCTCGGTTTATTGGTGGACCTTTGATAGCGAAGGAGGAAACGCCGCCGGGCCTTGGATGCGGCGCGGCGATCAATGGGTTTTGCTCACTACCGGCATCACCTCCGACGCCGAGGCCAGCTTCTCGTCCCAGTCCGTCGTCCATGAGGGTGACACGATGGTTTGGATCGCGACCCAACGCATGCTGGCTGGCGAAGCTCAGCCTGATCTGACCTATCGATTTGTGCGTCGTGCGCCGGATCCGCTTTCGTTGCTCAACTCCGCGCCCGCCCCCGCTGCCGATGGCGAATAACCACAACGCCCAGCCACTTCCCACCATGAAAACCACAGCTCCCTGGATCGTTGCCATCCTTCTCTTCGCTCTCTCCCCGCTCGATGCCTTCGGCCGCGTCTCCAACCGCCAATCGGATCGAGGCGGTGCCTCCCCACGCAACCCGGTCACCAACTCCCGCGTCAGCCGCCCTGCCCAAACACCGAATACACAGCGCCCGGCTCAGCGGCCATCCGTTGAACGTCCGGCAGCCCGCCCGGCAGAGCGCCCTGGCAACCGTCCCGTAGCTCGCCCGGCTACCCGCCCCGATGAACGTCCGGCCACCCGCCCCAATGAACGTCCGGCCACCCGCCCCAACGAACGCCCAGCCACCCGCCCCAACGAACGCCCGGCTACCCGGCCTGGAAATGTGACTTTCCCGCGCCCAGAAAACCGTCCCGATATTTCCCGTCCCGATATTTCCCGTCCCGATATTTCCCGTCCCGATATTTCCCGTCCCGATATTTCCCGTCCCGATATTTCCCGTCCCGATATTTCCCGTCCCGATATTTCCCGT
>CANLKN010000157.1 GCA_947491475.1 Akkermansiaceae bacterium
GAATTCGTGGGTAGCTACGGCATTCTTTCCGATATAGAACCCCCGGTTTCCGCCGACGAGCGGGCGCTGCTGGCGAGAGTTCAGGAACTTTTCGCCAAGAACCAATACGGCGCGGCGGAACAGGAAATCGTGAGGTTCATCAAGGAAGCCGCATCACCGACGGACAAAGAGAAGAAGCCGTTCGAAGTGAGTGCTTCAATGGTCTATGTGCTAGGAAACCTTTACTTCTCGTCGGACCGCCAGGAGGAGGCACGGCGGGCGTTTCATGAGGCGATCCGCCGATATCCGCGCTTCAGGCGCGCACACACCAATCTTGGATATCTCTACATCGCACAGAACAAGCTGACCGAGGCCTTGCCGATCCTGCAGCGGGCGGTTGAACTGGGTGAATCCAGCGCGCGGGTTTACGGGCTTTTAGGATACTGCTACCTCAGCGAAAAGAACGCGCTCGCCGCGGAAAATGCCTATCGCCAGGCCTATCTGCTTGATGCGAAAAACCGCGACTGGAAGCTGGGCCTCACCCAGGCCCTCATGCAACAGGAGAGATATGCCGAGGCTGCCAGCATGTTGGGAACTCTGATCAGCGAAAATCCGAACGACCGGCAACTCTGGCTCCAGCAGGCCAACGCGTTGATTTCCCAAGACAAGAAAATCGATGCGGCGGTGAATCTCGAAGTGCTCCGGCTCAAGGGGATAGCAACTGAAAGTGATCTCAACCTGCTCGGCAATCTATACATGGAACAGGGAGAAGGCCAACTTGCGCTGATTGCCTATCTCGACGCGATCAAGAAGGCAACCAAGCCAGACGTCGCCAGGTCGCTCAAGTCGGCCCGTATTCTTAGTGACTACGGTTACCCGGACAAAGCCGCCGAGCTTGTTGACCAGATCGCAAAATTTCAAGGTTTGAGCGAACGCGAGAAGATCGATCTGGATCTCGTGCGGGTGAACATCGCCCAAAGCGCAGGAGAACAGGAAAAGGTAGGTGTGTTGTTACAAGACCTTTTCTCCCGTGATCCGGGCAACCCCGATCTGCTGTTGGAACTTGCGCGCCATTTTGACGCCGTAGCCAAGTCCGAGAAGGATGAGGCCAAACTCGCCACTCATGTCGGTGAGGCCAAGTCTTACTACAAGCTGGCGGTCGAAAAATCCACCGTCGCCTATCAAGCCAGTCTCGGCATGGGACAACTTTTGGTCCGTGAAAAACAATACGTGGATGGTCTTTCCTATCTTGAGCGCGCGCTCGGTCTTAAAACCGGGGACAAGTCCAGTTTGGAGCAATACGTCAGCCGCGTGCGCCGGGCCGCGGATCGGGAGACCCTGCGCAACGAACGCGAGGCCAAAGCCCGTCTTGAAAAGGAAAATAACGTAAAAAAGGATAAGTAATATGAAGAACAGCGTTTTTACAGCTACCATCCTCGTTTCTCTCAGCCTCGCCCATGCAAACGACGCGCTGGACGTTCTCGAGGGTAAAAAGAATGCGGACGAGATTGTGTTGCCTCCGGCGGCGGCAGGTTCTGTAGCGGAAGAAAGTCTCGTCTATCCGGAAACCATCCGGCCGGAGTGGCAGACGCGTACCTTTGATCCGGTCTGGGCGCGCGCCGTGCTCTTCGATGACGAATCCAATCCCTGGGTCCAGCACGTCGCCATGACCGGATTTTTCGAATGGCGGGCCGCTTTTGGCGAGGCCGAGGTGGATGCCGTCGGTGCCACGCCCGCGAAAGAAGTCGATCTCGACTCCACACGCACCCGCCGCGCTCGGCTTGGCGCTCGCATCCGCGCCTTCCGCAACACCGACATCGAGGCGGTCGGCGAAATCGCCGGCGATGCCGACCACAGTGGCATCGAGCGCCTCAGCGCGCGCACCGAATACCTGCCGGGAGCCGGGGTTTCTTATGGCAAGTTCCGCCCGCAGTTCACTGCGGAATACCGACAAGAGCCGGAGTTTTCGCCGTATCCGGACCGTGCGATGCTGGTCAACATGCTCGCCCCGGCCACCACACTCGGCATCCACTTCGACTACCATCGCAACGGCTGGGACTACGGCGCCGGCTGGTTCTCCGGCGATTCCGATCCCTACATCCCCTCTCTGAGCGGTGATGGCATCCTCGCCCTCAACCTTGGCCGCACTTCCGTCTCAATGGAGGGCGACTCCATCACCCGCACCCGCTGGCACCTCGACTACCTGCATAACTTCGATGCCGGCCGGTCAAATTCAGTTCCCCGCTACAACGTCACCGGCCGCCGCTCCGCCAACGGCAACCAACTCGTCGCCAGCAACCCCGCATTCCGCCACCTGTTCTCCACCGGTTTCACGCTGGAGCAGGAGCGTTTCTCGTTCCTCGGCGATTTCATGATCGGCAAGGGCGACACGACCGCATGGGGCCTAACGCTCTCGCCCACCTGGTGGGCGGTGCCGGGTTATCTTGAAATTGTCGGCCGCTATCATTATGCCGGCAGCGACGATCCAGGCGCGCTGGTCGCCACCATGGGAGTTTCCGGAGATCCGTATTTCGACAGCTCGCCGTTTTTCATCGGCGATGAATACCACTCGTTCTATCTCGGAGCGAACGCCCATCTCTATCAGGACCGGATGGTGCTGATGACCGGACTTGAAAACGTGATTCTCAAGGATGAAGCCGGTGCCGCTTTCAACACCGAAGCCTGGATCTGGCACACCGGGATCAAAACCTCGTTCTGAAAAGGCCGTATCGCTTGATGCTCGGGCAATACGAGGCATGATGCCGCCCGATGCCGATCATTCTTGCCTCCGCCTCACCCCGACGCCGCGAATTGCTCGAGCGCGCTGGCGTGATTTTCGAAATCATGCACTCGCCGGCGGAGGAAATCCACGATGCCTCGATTGCGCCGGAGCGTCTGTGCGAAATGAATGCCGAACTCAAGGCGCATGCCATCGCCGCTCTGCGCCCGGATGCCACCGTCATCGGCTCCGACACGCTGGTTTTCATCGATGGCGAGCCGCTCGGCAAACCGGCGGACCTGGATGAGGCGCGCACGATGTTGCGCCGGCTTGCAGGGCGGGCGCACTTCGTTTGCACGGGCGTCTGCGTGATCTTTCCAGGCGGGCGGGGCGATGTTTTTCACGACACCACCGAGGTGGACTTCCTGCCGCTGAATGATGCCGCAATCGAGGATTATCTCACCGTCGCCAATCCGCTCGACAAGGCCGGTGCCTACGGCATCCAGGAATATGGCGAGCGGATCATTTCCGGCATCCGCGGCAGTTATGAGAATGTGATGGGCCTGCCGGTGGAAATGGTGCTGGAGGCCTTGTCACGGGAAACGGGTTGCGGTGCGGGCCATCGCGGGTGAAGAATCCGCCATGGAGCAACCCCGCCGGTATCCACTCATCTTCAATCCCAAGGCCCGCAGCCAGAAGGGCGGACGCACGCTGCGTTTCCTGATGAAACACGCCGACCGCTTCGCAATGTATGCCACCAAACACGCCGGCGAAGCGCGCGTATTGGCCGCCGACTTCGCCGCGCGGGGCGAACCGGTGGTGATCGCTGCCGGTGGCGATGGCACACTCAACGAAGTGGTCAGCGGCTTGGCCGGCACCTCCACCATCCTCGGCGTGATCCCAGCCGGAACGATGAATGTGTTTGCCCGCGAAATGGGCATTCCTTTCGATTCACTGGAGCGCGCGCTTGCGGTGATCGACTCCGGCCACATCCGCGAGATCGATTTGTTCGAGGCGAACGGTTCGCCATTCGTGCAAATGGCCGGAGTCGGCTTCGACGCGCGGGTAATCGAGGAGACGACCTGGGAGTCGAAAAAAATGCTCGGTCCGCTGGCTTACCTGCTGGCCGCCGTGAAAGTGCTCGGCGAAAAACCGCCGCACATGGAAGTGGTATTCGCGGATGGCCGCCGCGAGCAGGGCGTGGCGGTGCTGGCCGGCAATGGCTCGCTCTACGGCGGGCAGTTCCGGCTTTTCCCCAATGCCGACAACCACGATTCGATGCTCGATGTGATCGTTTACAAGGAGTCCGGCTACAAGCTGGTGCTCGATTCGCTGCGCGGCCTCGCCCTCGGCGGCATCGACCTGATGGAATCCACCAGTTATGTGCAAACCGAGGGCTTCACCGTGCATGCCGACCGCGAAGTGCCGGTGGAGGTGGACGGCGAGTGGGCGGGCCGGTTTTCCGAAGTGTGCTTCAAGGAAACCGCCAGCCGCCTGCGCGTGCTCGCACCGGATGGACCGCTGGCTGGAAACTTTGTGGAAACGCTCATGTCGCTGCTGCAATGGCCGCGCCGGCAGCCAGAACCTCTAACCGCCCGCAGTCGGTGAAACCCGCCATACGCACCACTGCCCAGCGCTGGATGAAGAGGCTCTTGTTTGCCGTGATGGTCGTCGTGCTCGCCCTTGTCTCGGTGGTCGCTTACGCCAATATCACCGCGGTCTGGGCGTCCCGCGGCCGCATTTTTTCCGATGTTTCACAGATTCCGCCCACCAGGGTGGGTTTGGTCTTCGGCACTACCGACCGTGTCGGCGGCCGTGAAAACCTTTACTTCCGCTACCGCATCGATGCCGCCACCGAGGTTTGGAACGCGGGAAAAATCGAAACCCTCATCGTTTCCGGCGACAACCGTTCGCGCTATTACAACGAACCCGAAAAAATGCGCCAAGCCCTCGTCCGCCGCGGCATCCCGGCCGACCGCATCGTCTGCGACTACGCCGGCCTGCGCACCCTCGATTCGGTGGTCCGCGCCAAGGAAATTTTTGGCGCGGATACCGTGCTCTTCATCAGCCAGCGTTTCCAGAACGAGCGCGCCATCTACCTCGCCAAGGCACACGGCCTCAACGCCTACGGCTACGCCGCCCGCGACGTGGAATCCCGAGCCGGCCTCAAAACCCGCCTCCGCGAGGTCGGCGCACGCGTTAAAATGTGGCTCGACGTCCACTTTCTCAACACCCGCCCCAGATACCTCGGGGATAGGGAAGAGTTGCCAGAATGAGGCAACACGAAAATCAGCGGCCGCCACACGGGTTATTCACAATGTGGCAATTTTGTTTCTTTTTCGGGTTGGCGCGCGACCTGCTTGTGGGTTGACTCACAGCGTTTCAACTATTGTCCCCATGAAAAAGCAACTTCACCTTTTTTTGATTGCCACAACTTTTGCCTCACTTGCGCAACTTTCCAATGCTGCGGTATTTGCTGGCACATTTAATTTTACCGGCGCAACGGGCAATGTCGCGTCACTTGCATACAACGGTGCCTCCATCCCTGATGTTACCATCGGGAATCTTTCGAAAGTTGGAGTGACTACCTCAGCGAGCTCCGACAACTCTCGGGCAACTGGTTGGCCGACGGGCGCAACTAATGCAAGCAACACATTTTCCGGAACGATCAATCTGAGCAATTATTTCGAATTCACTTTAACGGCCGCGGATGGATACACCATAGACATGACATCCATCGGCTTCGGAATCGGGCGCAGTGGGACCGGACCAAGACAGTGGGAATGGCGCACAAGTATTGATTCTTATGCAGCTACTGTGAGCACCTACTCGGCCCTGAACGCCGGACTTTCTAACACGGGAGGAATCCTGACGAATCCCGATTTGAACAGCAGCTGGACCGGCAATGTTCTGAATCTCAGTGCTGCAGCTTATAAGGATCTTACAAGCATCACATTCAGGTTTTACGGTTACAATTCGGAAGCGTCGGGTGGCACAGGAGGTTTTCAAGGCAATCTAAGTTTTGCTGGCGAGGCCATCCCCGAGCCCAGTGCCGCGCTACTTGGTGGTCTTGGACTTCTCGCGCTGCTGCGCCGCCGCCGTTGAGAGGCTACGGCGGGTAATAGAGGCTCTTCGTCGTCAACGCATGACGATTTCCGATCCCTTGTCGGGATCAACAGTGTCCAACATTGGGGTGAAAAACACTCATTCTGAGCGGGTTGCAGGTGCCTAATTTAAGGTGACAGATAAATAAACAGAATTTTCTTGCACAGTAGAGCGGCAGCAGGCAGGTTGTCCCGCATGAGACGGGCACGATGGCTGGCGCGGTGGCAGGACTCGGCGGTGAAACCCGCGATTTACCACTGCATTTCGCGGGTGGTGGACCGGCGCTTGGTCTTCGGCGAGCGGGAATGCGAGGCGTTCCGGAT
>CANLKN010000158.1 GCA_947491475.1 Akkermansiaceae bacterium
GAACTGGAGACCGGGGTGCGCAACGAAGCGACACTGGGAGCGATCTACGCATGGATCATGAAACTCGGCACCACCCTGGCCTTCACCGTTTCAGGATTCATCCTCAATGCCACGGGCTTTGATGTCTCACTCGGAGGTGCCCAATCGGAACGCACGATTTTCCTCATGCGTTTGCTGGATCTAGGGCTTCCCACCCTGACCATCACCGGAGCGATCATCCTGGCGTGTTTCTACCCGATCACCGAAGCCCGCGCGCGCGAAATACGCAGCGAACTGGAACGCCGCCGCGGAACCCTTGCGGAGACACCTTGATGAAACAAATATGAACATGAACCCACAAGAAGTTTCACCCATCTTTCAATCCATACGAGCGACTTTGCGCAGCGGCACCAGAGGAAAGAGCCGCCCCCTCTGTTCGCAAGCACTTAAGAGAACGAACATGGCCGGTCTGGTGTTTTTCGCCTCGTTCGGCGCGCTGAGTCACGGTGCCGAACCTACCGTCAGGCCGAACATCATCTTTGTTTTGGCCGATGACATTTCCGCCAAAGATCTTGCGGCGTATAAATCTGACAACCCGCATGGAATCAAACTGCCGATGATCGACAGGTTGGCGAGGGAGGGCGTCATGTTCCAGACCGCATGGTCCTCGCCGATGTGCGGCCCGTCCCGCGCCATGCTGCATACCGGAAAATATCCCTACAAGACGGGACATTTCGAAAATGAGGTAGCGCCGGAAACCCCGATCTGGCGCGATCCGCGCCATACGCTCACCGGGCGGGTTATGCAATCCGCCGGATACAAAAACGCATGGTATGGCAAAATCCATTTCGGCGGCACTCCGGCCGATTACGGTTTCGACGAATACTGCTCCGCGCAGTGGTGGGACGGCTACGACGGGCCACATCAGGCCCCGGGCGAACGCCATGCGGGCGGCCACATGTATTCGGTTTCCTGGTATTGGCATCCGGCCCTGCTGGCGGACGGCAAGGGCGTGCCGACCACCCCGGAGGATTTCGGGCCGCAGATCGAAAGCGAGCGCCTGCTCGATTTCATCACCCGCCACAAAGAAGAGCCGTTTTTTGTGTATTGGCCCACCTACCTGCCGCACATGGCGCACAAGCCGGGGGTGCCGATGGCTGCGCCCGGCAGCTGGTATTATCCTGATGTTCCGGAATGCGATGCCGAAGGACGGCCGACCGGCAAAAAAATTGCCGGCTCGCTTGCCTCAAACATGCAGTTTCTCGACCAGAAGTTGCAGCTGATTGTCAAGCGGCTGGAAGATTTGGGAATCCTCAACAACACGATCATCATGATTGCCGGGGATAACGGCACGCCCGGCTACGGAAAGGGAAAGTTTGAATCCGAGGTTGCCCTGCGGGTGCCGTTTATCGTTTGGGGGCCCGGGCTGGTGAAACCGGTCGGGCCGAGTCCGGTGCTGGTGGATTTCACAGACATCCTGCCGACGCTCGCCGAGCTCGGCGGCGCAAAAAAACCCGACGATGTGAGCGGGCATTCGTTTGCGCCCTACCTGCTTGGAAAACCTTTTGTCCCGCGCGACTCGATCTTTATGCAGTTCGATAACGCCCGATGGTTGCGCGACCAGCGTTATCTGCTGGACGGGAACGGACGCTTTTACGATTGCGGCGCAGGACGTGACGAGACCGCCGGCTGGGGGGAGCTGGAGGTGGGCCACCCGCTCGGGTCGGCCGGACCAAAAAAACCCGGTGTCGGATACAAGGATGTGACAAAATCGACGAAGCCGGAAGTGGTCGCGGCGCGCAGGCGGTTCGAGGAAATCTCGCAAAAGTTTCCGGGCCCGGACTATGAGGATCCCGCGACCCGCGCAGCTTGGAAAAGCTTCCGAAAGCGGTCGAAGCCTGTGAAAGTATATCGGCCGGATTACCTCGAAAATGAGGTCCCATAGAGCCTCCACGCAGCGGGGCCGATGCCGCTCAACCTTATACAATCCAACCTCTTTCAAGCCGCCGGTCATCTGTGGTTTTGACGTTCACCTGAAGGAATCGCCTGCTGTAAAATGAAAAGGTCGTTTGCGTCATTATTCTTCATCCTCATCCATTGCGGCACCTTGCCAGCTGGTGATGCAACACGTCTGGAGTTTGATTTTGCCGAGTCTGACCATGGATTTGTCGCTGGTTTCGCGGACTACCCTCAAGATGGGGATCCCTCTTTGTATCAATTCACCAACTCCTGGCAGGCTAGACCCGCAAACCTGGGGGGAGCCTCCGCTCTTTTCATATCGGGGGTCAATCGCAGCGATGACCTGTTCATGTTCTGGAAGAAGCGGATCACAGGACTGCCGCCGAATACTTCTGTCATGCTGACCATGGAAGTCCAGTTGGCTTCAAAATATGCTGCAGGACTGATTGGCGTTGGGGGACCGCCGGGCGAGGGCGTGACGGTGAAGGCTGGTGCGGTGCCTTTCGAACCACAGGCCTTGGTTGATCGGCGGGAGGGTTGGTTGCGCATGAATCTGGACAAGGGAAACCAAGCCGTAGGTGGCAGGGATATGCTCGTGATCGGCAACGTTGCCAAGCCTCATGACGGGAACGGGAATTACGTTCTGCTGATGCGGCATCAGCATGGCCAGCCACGCACCGTTACCACGGCGGGCGACGGCTCGCTATGGTTGATCTTCGGCACGGACTCGGGATTCGAGGGCCCAACAGCCCTCTACTACTCGCGGCTCACCGTGTGGATCAACCGGGCCGACAAGCCCTACTTGTGGTTGGAACCAGATAGCGTCGCCGGCTCTCTTCGCCTCATCTGGAATCAGGGCACATTGCTAAGCAGCACCACCCTGGGTCCCGACTGGCCAGCAGTGAATGTCACCACAAGGCCCTACCCATACAACATGCAAGGCCAGTCGCGCCGATTCTGGAGGGTATCCCAACCATGAATGTGCCTCATATTGTAGCGCTCTGCAATGATCACTGGAAATCGGGTGTGCTGGCCATCACCGGTTCGTTCATCCTGGCGTGCCCATTCTCAGCCAACCAGACCCTTCCTCTTTTATGAGAAATCCGATCAGAAAAATTCTCGGCTTCAGCCTGCCTGCCGCCATGCTGCTTTCCGCGCACGTCCAGGCCGCGCCGTCCAAGCCTGAGCGCAAGCCGAACATCGTCATCTTTCTCATTGATGACCTGGGCTGGCGCGACCTCGGCTGTAGCGGCAGCACGTTCTACCAGACACCCACCATTGACCGGTTCGCGGCGGGCGCCATGCGCTTTAACGAATCCTATGCCTCAGCTTCCATTTGCTCGCCGACCCGCGCCAGTTTGCTGACAGGAAAATATCCGGCGCGCCTCCATTTAACGCATATCATGGGCGGGGAAAAGCCCTCGCCCAAGCGCAATCTGAAGACCGCCGGCTGGATTGAAAACTTGCCGCTGCCGGAAGTCACCTTCGCCGAGGTGCTCAAGGAAGGCGGCTACGCCACCGGCCATTTTGGCAAATGGCACGTCGGTGGGCCGGGCTTCACGCCGGACCAACAGGGCTTCGATGTCACCGTGGATGCCACCCCCGCGAAAAACCGGCAGGACAAGAACGTGACGCAACTCACCGATGCCGCCATCGCGTTCATGCAGGCACACGCGAAAGAACCTTTCCTTGCCTACGTTTGCCACCACACCGTCCACGTGCCTTACGAAGCCGACGAAGCCATGACGGACATTTACCGGCAGAAGGCACCGCGCACAGGCCAGAACCATACCAAGATGGCGGCCATGATTGAGACGCTCGACCACTCCGTCAACCGCGTGTTACAGACACTCGATGAGCTCGGCCTCGCCGACAACACCATCGTGATTTTCACCTCAGACAACGGCGGCCTGCGGCATGTTCAGGAGGGTAAGCAGAACGTCACCGCCACCGACAACGCCCCCGCGCGCGGCGGCAAAGCCATGCTTTACGAAGGCGGTATCCGCGTGCCCCTCATCATCAAGTGGCCTGGCGTCACCCGGCCCGGCAGCATCTCCACCGTGCCCGTCATCAGCATGGACCTCTATCCGACGCTGCTCGACATGGCCGGCCTGCCGCCCCGGCCCGCGCAACATCTGGATGGCCTGAGCCTTGCCCCCCTGCTCCGCGGCGGCGAAACGCTCCAGCGCGGGGCCCTGTTCTGGCATTTTCCCCACTACCATTCCAACGTGGCAACCCCGATGGGCTCCCTGCGTGCCGGCGATTGGAAACTCATCGAATTCTTTGAGCGTAACCGCACGGAACTCTACAATCTCAAGGACGACTTCAGCGAGAAGCATAATCTCGCGGCTGAATTGCCCGAGAAAGCCGCTGCGCTCCGGCAGCAACTTCATGACTGGCGCACGAGCGTCGGTGCCCTGATGCCAGCAGCCAATCCAAAATCTCCCCGCACACCTGCAAAATCAGCTGTTGGAACGAGTGGCTCGAAGCCAGCTAACTCGAACCCGACACCGTGAACGGCATGAAATATCTGGAGGCGATCGAATCCGAGTGCCCGCCCGAAAACAACTAAACCTCAAGACGCTCATGCAGTTGAAACTATCCCTCATGAGAAATCTCTTCAGGAAACTCCTTGGGCTTTGCCTGCCTGTTGCACTGTTGTTTTCCGCAAACGTCCAGGCGCAGTCGGACAGGCATGAAAAGCCGAACATCGTCCTGATTTTATCCGACGACCAGGGATGGGCTGACTACGGGTTTGAGGGGCATCCGCAGATCGAAACCCCACACATCGACACCCTGGCGCGCGGCGGTGCCGCCTTCTCGCGCGGTTATGTACCGGTGGCCTTGTGCCGACCCTCGCTGGCGTCCATTGCGACCGGGCTCTACCCGCATCAAACCAAGATCACTGGCAACGATCCAACGCCTGCTTCGCATGAGCTCCGCGAACGGCTGATCTCGCAGATCGACGCATGCCCGCTCGTGCCAAAACTGCTCGCCAAACGCGGCTATGTCAGCTTCCAGGCCGGTAAATGGTGGGAAGGTCACTACAGCCGGGGCGGCTTCACCGAGGGCATGACACAGGGATTAGGCAAGGATCCGCTCGGGCGGCATGGCGACGCCGGGCTCAAGATCGGGCGCGAAGGCATGCGGCCCGTTTTCGACTTTATCGACCGCAACGCCGGGAAAACCCCCTTCTTCCTGTGGTATGCCCCGATGATGCCGCACACGCCGCACAACCCGCCGGACCGGCTCTTCCAAAAATACAAAGCCAAGGGCATCCGCTCCGACCACGTCGCCCGCTACTACGCGACGGTCGAGTGGTTTGACGAAACCTGCGGCGAACTGCTCGCGTATCTGGACAGGAAGGGGTTGCGGGAAAACACCCTGATCATCTACACGGGCGACAACGGCTGGCTTCAGGATCCGAACAGCGAAAACTTCATCCCGGGCTCCAAGCAGGCACCGCAGGATGCGGGCATCCGCCAGCCAATCATCTTCAACTGGCCGGGAGCCATTCCCGCCAGCCCGCGGAGCGTGCAGCTCGCCTCCACCGTCGATATCGCCCCCACCATCCTCGGCTTCGCCGGTGCGGAAATCCCCGCCGCCATGACCGGATACAACCTACGGGAGTGCCTGACCGCCGGAACCCCGACACCCCGACACCCCGCACGTCGGTCTTTTGCGAGGGCTATTCACACAACATATCGGAACTCGGCAACCCCGAGGCGAACCTGCTCTACCGCTCCCTCATCGATGGCGAATGGAAGCTGCTGCTCACTTACGACGGAAAAATCGATGGGTTCGCCGAGCTGCATCAGAACCCGGAACGCCGCCCGCAGTTGTTCCATCTGATCGACGATCCGCACGAGCGCACCAACCTCGCCAAGGAGCATCCGGAAATCGTGGCGCGGCTGGCCGCGAAGATCGCAGCATGGAATCCGTTGAAAGTGCGCAAAGCCGTAGAGGCGTGGACGGAAGAACCCGCGACAGGCGCGCAGCCTTCCGCAACCCAACCAACTGTGCGACGACAATTAAAGCTGGTCGCCGACGACAATTAAAACTGCCCAGTTGGGCTGGCGGTTTTTGGGGGTGAGACGGCATGCCGTTTGACACCGGTTGGGGCGGTGGGTGCTGCTCTGGGTTGTGGTCAATAGAACCCAACTCAC
>CANLKN010000159.1 GCA_947491475.1 Akkermansiaceae bacterium
GCGAACACCTCAAAACCTTTGGGGAAACCACTGGAATAGTCGATTTTGTTTGGATTTCTGGGCATTCAGGAAATCTAAACATACTAGATGAGGTGTACAGATCTGTTAGAAATCAATCTGTCGCCCTCTCCCTAATGTAGGGACCCTGGCCCGCCGCCTTTCTGTAAATTCTTGTCACTGGCAAGAAGACGCCTGACACACTCGTTGATGAGGTTTTTGGCATGCAGCCGCTGGCTTGTTATGGCGGCTGATATCTCACGGAGTTTTCCGGCTTGATGCCATCGCAGATCCAGCATGTCAGGCGGCGTGCTATGCCGGGGGCGAACAGGGAGCCTTTCGAGCCGAGCGCGTTGAACATCCAATCGCCGTCGCCGAGCGGGCCGATCAACGCCTCGCTGCGCCTCAGGATCGGCCGCACGCCGGCTTCGTGGGCGGTCACTTCGAATGCTCCACCGCCGCCGAGGCGGCGGGCGATGGTCGTGACTTTTTCGCTGCCTGCCGAGCTTGGGTTTTCATCGAGCTCTTCCCACTCGTAAGTGGAACCTGCTTTGAAGTGCCCACCACCGATTGGCACCAGCCAACCGCCCGCGCCGATGCGGATGTGACTTTGCGGCCAGCTCTCCGCGCGCAGCGTGAGGATCTCGCCCTTGGCGCAGCGGTGCTGGCCGTAGCGGCCGCGGATCAGCCCGACGGCTCCCTCGCACCAGATGCGCCGGGTGCCGGGGGCGGCAATATCGATCTCCGATTTCTGATAGATTCCGCGTTGTTGGAAAAACGTGCGCGAGGCATCGAGAAAGGCGCGGGTGTCGAGACGGCCGCCGCCTGCCAGTTCGAGTGCGCCGTGCCAGCCACCGACTGATTGCGGCGCCCCATTTTCCGCGAGCCAGCGGGCCACATCCGGACGGGTGGTTTTGCCTAACATCTTGTTCCATTCTGCGGCGCTGTCGGCGAGGCGCAGGATCGGCAGCGGATGCCAGAAACGGAGAGTTAATAGTTTTTCGATGTGAGCATAAAACTCCAGCGCCTCCGGCAGAAACTCGCCAATCCTCGGGCTGGGTTCGAAATTTTTTCCCGTGACCGGGTTGACGAGTCCGGCTGCTACGCGCGAGCTGCCGCCGGTTTCGCGGTCCACCAATGAGAACTCCACTCCGCGCTGCCAAAACTCCCACGCGAGGCAGGTGCCGGCCAAGCCTTGGCCGACGATGGTCCACGGCGCACTCACTGTGGCATCAGCGGTTCGTTGGGATCGGACCATGCGGGATCATGGTCCTTGGCGTAGTTGAACAAATGCTTGTGGGTGTAGGGCTTGAAATTTTCGCGGTGCTCCTTGGGGATTCTGGCGAGCACGGCATCGTTGAGCGTGCGTGCGACCTTCTGCATGAGGTGGAGGGTGAGCTGGCGGCCTTTTCGCGCGCGCTGCACCTGCTTGTGGTTCAGTTGCTCCACGGAAGTTTCCACCAACTGGTGGTTGGTGATGCCCCAGCGGGTGAGCAGATGATCAAGTGGTTGGATTCCGTGGTCGCGCGTCGCGTCTTGCATGCGGCGGATGTAAACGGGAAACAGAATTCAAACCACGAAAAATATCAGCCGATTTCCCCGCGTTCTAGCAGGCCTTCGATCAATGAGCCGCGGGTATCGATGCCGGTCATGCGGTGCTTGGCGGAGTTTTGGGAAACGATCTCGCGCAGGCGCATCAGGGTGCGTCCGCCGGACTGGGCGTCGTAGCTGTTGAAGGCGATGGTGAAACGGGCGTCAGCGGCCACGGGCTCGCCGCGGTGTTTGAAGGAAACGACGGCGCCATCGCTGCCGAGCCTGAGCTCGAAGGGCCAGAGGATGCGGTCGGAGCTGCGAACCGAGCGGTCTTCCTTGATCATTTCGATCAGTTCGCGGGTTTCGAGTTCGGCGGTGACGAGCAGGTTTTCGTAGGGCAGGAGTTTCCAGCAATCAGCGACTGTGAGTTCGCCCGCAGGCAGGTCGCCGGTGCCGAAAGTGCCGTGGAAAACGCCGTCCACCGGCGTTTGGTTGCGCTGCAAGGCGGCTGCAAAGCACTCGCAGAACAATCGCGCCAGCGGGTTGTTAGGGCCGCCCGCCTTGATAGGTCTAACCACGGTGGCGACCTTTCGTGCAAGTTGTTCAGCGGCTGTCTTGATGTCCGGCGCGGCCAATTCCATCACTGCGGGATCGAGCGCGAAAGCATCATCGATGAGCGTGGTTTGCGCTTCGCGTCCGATGAGTTTGCGCGAGTTGCGGTCGAATACCAGATCCACGCGGCCGCAGTGGATGCCATGGTATCCGGCTTGAGAGCATAGCACACTGCCATGCGTCCATGACGGTTGGTTCTGGTGGGTGTGACCGGCCAGCAGGACATCCACGCCCGGTGCTTGTTTGAGAATTTCGCGCAGCGGGTTGGCGAAATCATCGGCATGACGGAAACCCATGTGAGCCATCACCACGATCGCGTCCGCTTGTTGTGCGCGTGCTTCGACGATCGACCGTTGCAGAGCTTCTAACGGATGCTCCACCACCACGCTGCCGAGGGTTTGGGGTGCCAGCCAATACGGCAGCCCAGGAGTGACCAGTCCGATGAGAGCGATGCGGAATCCGCCGCTTTCCTTCATCGTCCATGGCAGCACGGATTTCCATGCGCCGTCGAGCGTGCCTGGCAGTTTGCCGCCGACGCGGATGTTGCCGGTGAGCACTGGTGGTTTCGAGAGAGCGAGGTTTTTCTCCAACGCTTCCGGGCCCCAATCGAAGTCGTGATTGCCGAGCGTCCAGGCATCGTAGCCGAGGCGGTTGAAAAGCGAAATCATCAGGTTGCCCTTCTGCAACAGGCTCTCCGGCGTGCCTTGATAGACATCGCCGATATCGACCAGCAACGAGTGCGGCGACTCGCGCCGCCACTGGCGGATGAGCGTGGCACAACGGGCGAAACCACCGAGGTTTTCCGTGCCGTCGTAAGCGCGGGTGGGCACGATGTGGCCGTGCAGGTCGGTGGTATGAAAGATGGAGACGGTCTGGAAATTCTGCTCATCCGCGCGGATGCCTGCGGCCAGCGAGCCGAGCCACGCGCCGGTGCCTGTTAGAAAACGCCGTCTGGAAATGTAAAATCCGCTCATCAAGGCAAATTCGTCACGCCCATCAGGAAGCGGTCGCATTCACGGGCAGCTCCGCGGCCTTCGTTGATGGCCCAGACGACGAGCGACTGGCCGCGGCGCATGTCGCCTGCGGCGAAGACACCCGGGATGTTGGTCGTGTATTTGTCATGCTCCGCCTTGACGTTGGAGCGGGCGTCTGTTTCGAGGGCAAATTGTTCGACGATCTTCGGTTCGGGGCCGAGGAAACCCATCGCCAGCAGCACGAGCTGCGCGGGGATGGTGCGCGCGCTGCCTTGTTTTTCCTTCGGCATGTAGCGGCCGTTTTCGTGAACCCATTCGATGTCACAGATTTCCAAACCTGATAGATTGCCGGCGTCGTCCTTGAGGAAACGCTTGGTCTGGATGAGATACTGGCGCGGATCCTGGCCTTGGACGGCGGCTGCTTCTTCCTGCCCATAGTCCATCTTGTAAACCTTCGGCCATTCGGGCCATGGGTTGTCCGCGGCGCGCTCCATGGGCGGCTTGGGCATGATTTCGAGCTGGATCACGCTCTTGCAACCGTGGCGCAGGCTGGTGCCGACGCAGTCTGTGCCGGTGTCGCCACCGCCGATGACCACTACGTCCCTGCCTTTGGCGTTGAGCGCGGGGATGGTGCCATCGAAGTGATGGTCGAGTTGATACTGGGTATTATCGGTTAGAAATTCCATTGCCAGGTGCACGCCCTTGGCATCGCGGCCTTCGATGGGCAGATCTCTGCCGGCGGTCGCGCCGCAGCACAGGACGATGGAATCGAAATCCTTGCGGAGTTTTTCGGCGGTCCACTCGGAGTCATGACAGATGTGCACTCCGGTTTTGAAAACAATGCCTTCTTCGGCGAGCAGATTGACGCGGCGTTGCACAACTTCCTCCTTGTCGAGCTTCATGTTGGGGATGCCATACATGAGAAGTCCGCCGATGCGGTCGGCGCGCTCGAAGACGGTGACGCTGTGGCCGGCCTGGTTGAGTTGATCGGCGCAGGCAAGGCCGGCGGGACCTGAGCCGATGACTGCGACTTTCTTGCCGGTGCGTTTTTCCGGGATACGGGGTGTCACCCAGCCTTCGGTCCAACCTTTGTCGATGATGGCGCACTCGTTGTTCTTGATGGTGACAGGCGGTTCGATCACGCCAAGCACGCAGGAACCTTCGCAAGGAGCCGGGCAGACGCGGCCGGTGAACTCCGGGAAGTTGTTGGTCTTGTGAAGGCGCTCCAGCGCCTCCTTCCAGCGGCCGCGGAAAATCAGATCGTTCCACTCGGGAATCAGGTTGTTAACCGGGCAGCCGGAGGCCATCCCGGAAACGATGTGTCCTGTGTGGCAGAACGGAGTGCCGCAGTCCATGCAGCGCGCGCCTTGAGCGGCGCGTTCCTTGTCGTCGCCGTGGATTTTGAATTCGCGCCAGTTTTTCAGGCGTTCGATCGGTGCGAGTTCGGAATCCGTCTTGCGCGGGATTTCCATGAATCCGGTAGGCTTGCCCATATTAAAGTTTTCTAGTGTTCAGTTTTCAGTGTTCAGAGAGACGCAAGACACAAGACTGCAAGATTCAAGAAAAGAGGTGCTGAAGCGCGGATCATGGACTCTTCTCTTGCGTCTTGTGTCTTGAAGTCTTGGGTCTTTGTCAGTTTCCGCCGACGCGTGAGAGGTCCTTGAGGTTTTCCTCAAAGGCGGCCATGGCGGCTTCGTCGCCGGAGAGTCCTTGTTCTTCGACCTTGCGGAAGCATTCCAGCATGCGCTCGTAGTCGCGCGGGAAGACCTTGAAGAATTTGGGTAGCTCGGCATCCCAGTGGTCCAGGAGGAATTTGCCGCGGGCGGAGCCGGTGAGCTCGACGTGTTTTTCGATCTCGGCTTTTACATTGGCGATGTCGGAGTCGCCGCACTCGATGAGGCGGTAGAGGTTGACCATCTCCTTGTTGAGACGTTTCTCGAACAAGCCATCGATGTCATAAACATAAGCGACGCCGCCGGACATGCCGGCCGCGAAGTTGCGGCCGGTCTCACCGAGCACAATCACCTGGCCGCCGGTCATGTATTCGCAGCCGTGGTCACCAACTCCTTCGACGACCGTTTTGACGCCGGAGTTGCGAACGCAGAAGCGCTCGCCGGCGATGCCATTGATGTAGGCGCTGCCGGTGGTAGCGCCGTAGAAGGCGACGTTGCCGATGAGGATGTTTTCCTCCGCCTTGAACGAGGAGCCCTTGGGCGGATAGATGATGATTTTCGCGCCGGAGAGTCCCTTGCCGACGTAGTCGTTGGCATCGCCTTCCAGTTCAAAGGTCATGCCGGGCGGGCAGAAGGCACCGAGTGACTGGCCGGCGCTGCCGGTGAACTTGAGATGAATCGTGTCCTCGGGCAGTCCCTGGCCGCCGTGCTTGCGGGTGAGCTCACTGCCAGTGATGGTGCCGACCACGCGGTTGATGTTGATGATCGGCAGCTCGGCGCGGACCTTTTCGCCGCGTTCGATGGCGGGTTTGCAGAGTTTCATCAGCATCGTCATGTCGAGCGACTTCTCGAGTCCGTGGTCCTGGACCTTGGTGCAATAGGTGCCGACTTCATCGCCGACGTCCGGCTTGTGGAAGATGGTGGTGAGGTCCACGCCTGCGGCCTTCCAGTGGTCGGCAGCCTCGCGGGTGTCGAGGCAATCGACCTGACCGACCATTTCCTGGATGCTGCGGAAACCGAGTTCTGCCATGATTTCGCGCATT
The DNA here is from genome assembly GCA_947491475.1 of Akkermansiaceae bacterium. Classification (GTDB taxonomy): domain Bacteria; phylum Verrucomicrobiota; class Verrucomicrobiia; order Verrucomicrobiales; family Akkermansiaceae; genus Luteolibacter. The sequence continues at coordinate 5,833 of CANLKN010000159.1, forward strand.
TCCATGGCGATAAAGGTCATGAAGTTCACCACGTGCTCGGGCTTGCCCATGAAGTTTTTGCGCAGCTTGGGATCCTGGGTGGCGACGCCGACCGGGCAGGTGTTCTTCTGGCAGACGCG
>CANLKN010000160.1 GCA_947491475.1 Akkermansiaceae bacterium
CAGAGCCGTATCCTGCAAACGTCGCCGTACTCTCACCTCCACAAGCTTGATTGCCAGAAATTTACCGCCGCCCGCTTCCAAAATCCGGTTTTGAACAGGCCGTGTCCGGTTTTGAACAGGCGCTGTCCGGTTTTGTTCAGGCCCCGACATCAGAAACTCGATGGCCATGCGCTGGCGCAAACCGAATTCGTCAACCGCCTCGACCTCACCGAAGTGCGCTTTATCTCGAACGATGAATTGCAGGCGGTCGCCGAGCGGCACGGCGCAAATCCCGAAGAGGCTGCGGATGCGGCCACGATCAATGAGGCCGCCCGCCTGCACGCGCTGAAGCTCTCGTTTTTCTGTCTCTCGCTGATCGCGGTCCTCCCGATCGCAGTTGCTTTTTTTCTTCCTCGCAAGCCTTGCAAAGCAAGCGGTTGATACGCCCGGAAATCGGCTTGGCGCGATTTTCACGGCACAGCTCGCCTCATCGTCGCTCATCCGGAGGTCTTTTTGAACGGGTGGAAAATCACAAACCGATTCGTTCTGAGAGCTCCTTTGTGAGCGTGCGTTCGTAGTTCCCTATGGGATGTCCCTCCAGACTGTCCGGAGTTCAAGCTTCAGCTTGCTCCCGCAAGGCGGAGCCCAAGAAGTGAAGAAGATACGCTGAAGCGTGAACTCCGGACAGTCTTCCGCGCGGATGGGATTGCCCTCAAGTCCCGCCGGGTTCGATGACGGGTGCGGGGACGTCACGATAGGTTTTGATGCGCGGGCGGCGGGTGGAGGGGTCCACATAGGTGAAGAGCAGGTGGCGCATGGGTTCCACGAAACGGAACTTCGATTCGCTGGTGGTGCGCCATGTTTCGCCGGCGCGGAACTGGAAGGCGACCACCGCCATGTTGAAATCGTCGCGCTCGGCCGGAGTCTTGAGATAGGCGATGCCGCCGGGGCGGAGCATTTGCTTGTGCTCGCCGACGATGAAGCGGACGTCATCGGCAAACAGATTGCAAACGAGCATGCCGCCCGGAGTGAAAACGCGCGGGTCATCGTTGAGCACCACCACTTTGTATAAGCGTCCGGAATCCGGCGAATCATTCGGCAGGAAGAACAGGATCACGCGTTGGAACTTCGCCGGGATCTCCGCCACGGCCAGTGGTTCGGGCCGGATTTTTGCATCTGCCGCAGGGGCTTTTTCGTAAAACGCGATTTTGCCCATGATGGGAGCGATGCGCACCGGAGCGGAAAGCATTGAGAGCGGCAGGGTGCAGCGGGTGATTACCTCGGGGCGGGCGTCGTCGGCTTCCAGATCGGCAAGCGCTGAAGCATGGCGGAAACACAAGGTGCGGACTTCCACCACCGGCGGCGCGGCTCCCTGACCGACAGCGGGGCGTGCGGTGGCAAGCGCCAGGACAAACAGAACGGGGATGCGAAACATGGCGGTTGGCGGGCTTGGCGGGGATGAAGATCAGATTTCCTCCTGGGTCAGCCAGCGGAAGGATGCGATGTGGAAGCGCCTGCCGAAACTTTTGTTAGATAATGATTTCAAATCCTGGATTGCGGTTTCCGGCGCATCGGTGGCGTCAACGAATTCCGGCAGGCGCTGGACGACGGCCTCGCACCATGCCCTGGCAAGCACGCGGCCCGAGGGATCCCGCGCATCGCCATAGGCGCGGATCCGGAAGGTATCGGCACGGACTGTGGCGGCATTGCCGAGCACGCCGAGCAGGTCGGCCTGGGTGAGCATGCCGGGCGCGCCCGCGCCGCTTGGGCCGGTCGCCGCCTCGGGAGTGCGGAAACGGAGGTTGGAAACTTTGGTGGCATCGATCTGGTAGCCGGTATCAGCGGCCATCTGGCTGTTGATGCCGGATTTTTCAATGGCGGCCTGCAAGGCACCACGCAGGCTGGTATCCAGCGAAGCGGGGCCGGTGCGGCGGTTCACAAACTCGGCCAGCGAGAGAAATGGCCCGCGTGCACGGATTTCCGCGACGATGGCGCGGGCGAGCGCATCGATCTCGCCGTTCGTGAGATCGCGCGGGCCGCCCCATGCGGTGTCGGTGGAATCCGTGCCGGTGCGGGCGGCCTCGTGATTGGGCAGACGGAAGCGCGAGAAGCGGGCATCATCCGCTGCGGCAGGCGCGGAAAGGTTTTCCACCGTGGAGTCGGTGATTTTACGTCCCTCGCGGCGGAGCATGGAGGAGAGCATGGATTTCCAGGCATCCACGGAAGTGGAGTTCACGTTGAAAGCGCCGCGCACCATGGTGTGGGCGGCGAGGTTGTTGAATGCGGTGGCGGTGTTCGCGAGGTTGCTGGATGCCTGCGTGGCGGTCATGCCGGGCGGCAGGTAAGGCGCGAGTCGCGGGTCCGGCAACAGGCTTGAGCCTTGCAGGAATCCGTCGCGCTGATCGGCGAGGCTGGTGGTATCGAGAAACCTGCTGCCGGCGCGATCCTGCAAACCGCTGCAGAACCAGCCGTCATAAAGAGCGAGATTGAGCAGAAACGAATGGTCGGCATAGGCATAGCCGGATGGCGTGGTTTGCTCGACGATCTGGCCGCTACTCATTACCGGGTGGGCGAGCGAGTTGCCGAGCGGTTGGCTGAAGCGAGGCAGCAAGCCGGAGGCCGTTAGATTGGCGCCGTTGAGTGCGGTGAGTGTTTGCAGGGGAGCGAGCGGGATTTCCGAGTGGGTGCCGCTGGTGCGGCCGTTGAAGACCGTGTGGCCGGTGATGAAGCTGCCGCGGTCGTTGGTCCCCACGTCGATGAATTCATCCGTATCGCCATCGAGCGGCGTGAGATCGATTTCATGGGAATGATGAGCCGGGTGCTCGCTAACGACTTTTTGCGCGACCACGGGGGAAGCCGGATTGTTGAAAACCCAGGGTTTGGTGGCATAACGGCCGTCCTCGGTGCTGCTGTCCAAGCCGCCGTAGGTGGTTTTCGCATAGGCGCTGAGGATGGCGAAGTTCTTGGGGTTGACGTAATTCTTGATCGGCGTGTTGTGGCCATCCAGGAGTTCCAAGGCGGTGTAGCCACCTTGTTCCGGAAAGCGGATGCTGCCGCCTGTTCCCAACATCTGATCCTGCAAGCCCGTGGGGTTTTCATAATTCATTTCCATCACGCTGAGGATCTTGCTGGCGTTGGTGGAGTCCAAAAGACGGACGGTGAACTTGTTGTTGCTCAGCGCGGTGAGGCTGCGCGGCACGTATTCGAGATGAATGAGATCATTGCGGCGCAGGGGGATCATGCCCCAACGATTCATGCTCCTGCCGTTTTCGATTTCCTTGCTGCTGACACGCAGGGGTCCGGGCGCGAACCAGTCGAGATCGAAGCCGATGCCATCGCCGCGCCAACCGGGAAGTCCTTCGATGCTCTGCGTGAGGTTGCTAACTCCGTTGACCGCCTCAGCATCCTGAAAAATGGAACGACCATCGGAAGTCCACCAGTTCTTGTCCTGCAACCAGGTGCGGTTGGGATTGATGTAGGGCGAGAAAAACTTCACCTCGCCGGGTTGCAACCGAATGGTGGAGGATCCGGGCAAGCCTGCGGAGTTTTTGTCCTTGAGGTTCATCCCGAACGATTTGTCCAGAGTGCCCATCTCGGCCTGGCTGGTTCCATACATCTGATCCAGCGGCGCAAAGTCCTTGGTTTGTGCCACGCCATTGCGGAATACCTTGAGCGCGAAGGGAACGTTTTTGAATTCCACCCGCAGGTTTTCGCACTGGAGTTCCACGTTGTAGGGATTCCACAAAGTCACTACTGGTGTGTAGAGCAGATGGAGTAGATAATCGTAGGAGGAATTGCGAAAGTTGTCACCATACGGCCAATGCATGGTCGGGGAGGCTTCAGGGATCACGGTGCCGGGGGGGCCGTAATCCCGATACATATCCCGCGCGAGGATCGAGAAAACCATCTGCACCTTGGCAATGACCGGGGCGACTACCATTCCCGGAGGCGGAATTTGCAAGCCCCCCGACGTAGGCCAGTCGGAAGGCGCATGCATCTGGATGCTCGGACGGCCGTTGGTGTTGGCGATTCGGCTGCTCTTGAATAGCCGCGCATACTCGGTGAGCTGCTGCCATTGCGGATCGGATGGAATTGAGAGGTCCAGTTCGGTGTCATAGACACCCTTGTTTTGATAATGCGCGGGTAATATGGTGTTTTCCGCCAGCAACGAAAAATCGCGCCGCAAGCCGCCGCGCGCGGTGTCGGTGAGCAGGCCCAGCGAATGGGTGGTCAGATCATGAAACCGCGGGGTGGCTTTTTCCTGAAATTTGCCGGTCAGGATTTCCAGCGTTGGCAGCGAAACCAGTTTCTCGATCTGTGGATTGGAGACCGCTGTTCCGAGATCAAACGACAGATCATCCAATGACTCCAAACCGGACAGGCGTTCGACTGGCGGACGCTGGCCGGTGCCGAGCCCAAGCGAGGTGAGGCCGATGCTGGTGTTTTGTAGCTTTTCGCCGAGATTCATGCGGGCTTTCACGGCCTCATCGAGCACCGCCCACCCCAGCGAGCCGGACACGGGGGAGGATGCGCTGCCACGGATCGGCACGCGGCCGGCCTGGACCTCATCCTTGGCGGCGGCGTCCTTGCCGAGCGTCTTGCGGCTGAGCAAGTTCAGCGAATCAGTGCCGAGCGAGCCATTGCGGGGAAAATCCTCATTGCTACGGACGGTGTCTGGATTTCCATGTGAAACCAGCCAGCCCTCGAACTTGGCCTTTTTTCCCTGGTTGCGGGCGTAGTCGCTGGTGGACGGCGGCGACAGGGGCTGGATTTCCCATGATTTCCAGACGCCGGTGAGGTGGGGATGGGCGGCGGTTTCACCGAGGATCGATCCCGTCGCGGTGATTCGCTGGTCCGGACCGGCGGTCTTTTGCAACTCCCCGAGCGCCAACATCAGCGCCACCCGGGCATTCGCACGGGCGGTGTTTCCGGAACCCGATAACGATGAAGATCGCAGCGAGATGGCGGACAGTGACAACAAGCCCACCGCCACCACCGTTAGGAGCACCATCAACGACAGCGTGACCACCAAGGCGAAGCCGCGTCGCTCCAAACGTTGATGCGGGTGTTCAAAAAATTTTTTGATGAACATGGCGGGACAATTCCTTTCATTCCTCACCTGTAGTTGCAATGCAAATACATTTTTCGGCCAGTATGTGGATTTGCCAGAGGCCTTGAGTTAAAGCCTCTGGCAATCATTCAGCCCCATGGAGGGCAATTTTTCAGGGAGTCACGCTGAGGCGGGCGAAGATTTTCCCAGCACCGCTCGGCAGGGTGAAGGCAACGCTGGATGGGCTGATGCTCAGATTCGCGGGATAGGCGATGGCGGCGTCCTGCCAGGTACTGAGGTTGCTTGAAACCTCGACCTTGAACGAGCTGATCGTGGTTCCTGCGGCGCGCGGCCAGGTGACGGTGCCACCGATGGCGGCCGGAGCCGGGGTGAAGGCGTTTCCGGCGGTGCCCATGAAGTATTCCACGCCGTTATCAATGCCGTCGCCATCCGAGTCCAGACTGGCCGCCGCGCCGCCCACATTGCTGGCAGCCCATGTGCTGTAGTTGAAGGAGACATCGAGCACGAGGTTGTTTCCGGAGACTGATGGAACGGCCGACCAGCC
>CANLKN010000161.1 GCA_947491475.1 Akkermansiaceae bacterium
AAACCAGCAAGAATTAAATAAATTCGTTAGGCACTACAAAACGACTTTTCGAGTCAATTATCAACGACTTATGGCTTTTTTCGCCTAAAAACGACGCGATTTGCGTCTAAAATAACTAATTCTGTTAGAGTTTAAGAAACTTGGGTTAAGCGCGAAGCTCTTTCAATTGGCCTGCCATGCGCGGGGCGAATCGGAACCGGAGCGCAGCGGAGATGGCCGGAGGCAATATCGCCCCTCCTTGTTATTCCATACTGTTTCAAATTTGCCGATCCTTTCAGGGGACCAGCACCTTGAGGCGTGCGAAAAGTTTCTGGTTCGTGCCGCGCGGGATATAGACCTGCACACGAGCCACTCCGGAGCCGAAGTGATCCGGGCTATCGATGATTTCCACGCCTGCTTCGCCGTCCAACGCAGTGGTCCACGGGTTGTCCAGCCCGGTATTGTATTCGCAGGCGGAAATCACACCGGCGCTCACCGAGAGGTTCGTGCGGCGGAAGGTGAATTCGAAATAATTTCCGGCCGGCACACCGGCGGGATCGGTCACCAACACAGGCGCGAAAAGCAATGCCGCATCCATGGCATTGGCGGGATGCCCGCCAATGACCATCTCCACGGCATTGTCGAGTCCGTCATTGTCAAAGTCTCCGTCCGCCGGTTCTCCCGGGATATCATTGTCGCTGGCCCATGAGGCATAGGTGTTGGTGGGCGCGGTGGCGAGGTAGATCAACTCCGCCGCGTAGTCACCCTGCAGGCCGCCGACCGGGGTGTAATCCTTGCTCCAGACACCGAACTGGTTGGTGCCCGAATGTTGGAAAGCGATGGTGGCGACGCGATCCCCGGTATTGAGCGCGTTGAGCAAAGCCGTCTTCATCGCGGCATCGAAGGTCAGTGTGATCGGAACGTTCTGGCCGTTGCCGGGAATGCTGCCAAGCGGCGTGATCGATTGTCCCTCAGCTGCGGTAAAGCCCACATCAGAGAGGTTGTTGAGCGGCGCGGTGTTCCAATCAATACCGTTTTCGGTCCAGGAATTCGCACCGGTTCCCGCCAGCAATGAGAAGAATCCCGTGCGGTTGCTGGTGCGCGAGTAAAACATCTTCAGCCCCCGGATGTCGGTGAGTGTCTGGCCGATCAGGGAAGAGGCGTCGAATTTCAGATAACCCTTTTGGATGATTCCCGGATCATCGATGGATTCAACGGAATCGGCGTTTCCATAGTTGGTGGTCGGGTTCAACTGGCTGATGAACGCATCCGCGCTGACGACCAGGGATTCCACCGGAGCAGGAGTGGCGGTGTAGGTGAGATAAGAGGCATACTGGCCCAACGAACCGCCGCTGGGGGTGTAATCCTTGCTCCAGACACCGAACTGGTTGGTGCCCGAATGCTGGAACGCGATGGTGGCGACGCGATCACCGGTATTGAGCGCGTTGAGCAAGGCGGTCTTCATCGCGGAATCGAATGTGAGCGTGATCGGAACGTTCTGCCCGTTACCGGCGATACTGCCAAGCGGAGTGATCGATTGCCCTTCAGCTGCGGTGAAGCCCACATCGGAGGAGTTGTTGAGCGGTGCGGTGTTCCAATCGATGCCGCTCTCGGTCCAGGAATTCGCACCGGTTCCAGCCAGCAATGAGAAGAATGCCGTGCGGTTGGTCGTGCGCGAGTAAAACATCGTCAGACCACTGATGTCGGTGACCGTCTGGCCAACCAGGGAAGAGGCGTCGAACTTCAGATATCCTTTGAGGAGGATTCCCCGATCATCGATGGATTCCACGGAATTGGCGATTCCATAGTTGGTGGTCGGGTTTGCCTGGCTGATGTAGGCATCCGAGCTGACGAACAGTGTTTCCGCCAGCAGCGGAATGGGAACCAGGGCAAAAGCGGTGCATGCGGCGGCGATGGTGGATCTCATGAATGTTTGATTGGTTGTGCTCTTCTTGCTTCGCGCAAGTGGCATCCGGGCTCAACCGTCGCGCGGATCATATTGATAATTACAGCCGGATCGCGTTTCATCGCCAGCCGTGCGGTGCCGCTCCCGTATCAGTATAAGCCACGGCACGGTTCTTGAAATTCGGACCTTCGCTCAGATTCCAAATCAAGCGGAATGAATCACGCCGCGCGGAAAATGCTCATTGAAGCCCTGAATGCGGATTCACGGACCGTGACGCTGGTGCTCGTGCAGCCGCCCTACTCGCAATCCAGCATCTTCACCATTGCGAGCAAGGAATCCAAAGACCATCCCGGTCCCCGCCTGAAGCTGAAGGTCAGCGACAATCGCTGAACCTGCCGCAGAAGAAATCGCGCGGCGGGCTTGCATCCGCCGGGTCATCAATATGACTTTCCGTGCTGCATACTTCCGGCGGGAAAATCCGGATATGCTTCGCTGCTGAAACTGGCAAGAATGGCGGCTGCCGATGATCCCCGATGAACGGTCCTCAAAAATTAAGAGAGTCACAAATAGTAAGAATCCAGCTTGCCTCCGGTCACTGTTGACGGTCGCGGTAGGGACTCGGATTGCCCCGAGCCCCCCCCACACAGATCCCGGCGGGCGGAACTACCGCACCGGGCTCTTATTTGCTACGGCGGATTCATAGGAGTCATAGTTTGCAGATCTATGACACTTATGAAGTCAGGCTGCCATACGCTCCGGCTTCCCGCTGCGGGCTTTGAGCCAGTTGGCAGGGGTCAGCCTGATGGCGTCTTTGGCCAGCATGCCGGGCAGGCGGGTGAGCACGTCCTCAAGATACTCGCGGGTATTGATGCCGAGGCGACGGCAGCCTCGATTCGAATATCCGGGCGCGGGGCATTCGCGGATCTGCCAAGCATCGACTGCGTCGTTTCCGAAGATCTCTGAGAATCAGTGGCTTCGAATCAAAGGTTGACAGAATCCAAGAAATCAGCGTTTTTGTAACCATGAGCGCCGCAGCAACCAAACAAACGATTGGGGAACGCCTGCGCCGGGCCCGCCTGATGCGGGGGCTTTCCTTGCGGGACATGGCGGAGCGCTTGGGTGAGTTTGGCCCGCAGCTTTCCCATGCTGCGTATCAGAAATACGAGAAGGGCCTGATGGGGCCGGATTCGACCGTGTTGCTGGCCCTCGCGCGGTTTTTCGAGGTGGATCCTGGTTATTTCCTGCGCCAGCAATCCGTGTCGCTGGGCAAGATCGAATTCCGCAAGCTGACGAAGTTTCCCGCACGCGATGTAGAGCGGGTTCGCGAGGAGGCGGCGGACTTTTTCGAGAAATACCTTCAGATCGAGGAAATCCTTGGAATCAAGCCCGCGCCGCTGCCGCAGGTGGATTTGACGTATCTTGCACCCGATCAGGAAGACGAACTCGCCCGTGAAGCCGAGGCCGCGGCCACGATGCTCCGCCGCAAGTGGAAACTCGGTGAGGCGGCCCTGAGCAACGTGCACGAATTGCTGGAGGAACACGGGGTGAAGGTGAAGGAGGTGGATGCGGACGAGAGCTTCAACGGCTTTTCCGGATGGGCGGATGAACACACACCGGTGATCGTGCTGGCGTCCTGGCTAAATCAGGATCTCCCGCGCAAGCGCCTCACGGCCCTGCATGAACTTGGGCATTTGGTGATGAAGCTGCCGGCCGGACTGAGTCACAAGCAGAAGGAGTCCCTGTGCTATCGCTTTGCAGGAGCGATGCTATTGCCCGCCACTGTCCTGCGCGCCCGTGTTGGCGTGAAGCGTCCGAGCGGTATCAGTTTCCCGGAACGTCTTGGCATCAAGGCGGATTGGGGGATTTCCATCGCCGCGCTCATGCGCCGGGCGGCGGACCTCGGGATTCTCACCCAAAGCCAGTTGACATCCTTTCATTTCGCGAACCGGAACCATCGGAAAGAGGAGACCGGGCGATGGGAAGGATCTGAAAAGGCGGATCGCTTCGAGCAACTCGTCTATCGGGCCGCTTCGCAGGAACTCATCACCCGGGCAAAGGCGGCGGAATTGCTGAATGTGACGCTGCGGGAATTTGACCACCTTTTCGCCGCCGAAGCCGCATGAGTCCGCCGCCCAAGAGGATCGCCGTGCAGGACGCAAATGTCCTGATCGACCTTGAACTCGCCGGGCTCTTCGATCTCTAGTTCCAGACCGGCATCGAGACCCACACCACGGACTTGATCCGGGCAGAACTCGAAAAAGGCGGGCATTCGCAAGCGCTGGCCTATTTTGAAAGTGGTCAGGTGACGGAACACGGGCTGACATTTGATGAAATCGTGGCGGTTTCCGAATTGGAGCGTGAAATCGGCAGCAAGGCGAAATTCAACGACTGCTCGGTGATCTTCCTGGCTTTGAAACTGGATGCCATGCTGATTTCCGGTGACAAGGCTCTGCGGAAAGCCGGCAAGGAGCGGCAGATCGAAGTTCACGGAACGCTGTGGATATTCGATCAACTCGTGGACAGGAAGCTTCTGCCATCGGGAATAGCCGCATCGAAGCTGGAGCATCTCCGCAGTCTCGACCGCTTCTTTCCGGAGGCGGATTGCCAGATCCGACTCAAACGATGGCAAGAGTGATCAATCAGGACTCGCCACCGATATGCATCGCGGCGGTGCCGACATCCGGTATGTGCAGGAACCGAGCGGAGCGAGATGGACAGGAGCGCAGCGACGTGCTCCGAAGGAGTGCGAGCGGCGGCGAGCATCAAATGCTCGGCCACGAACGCATGGAAACGACGCGAATCTACACCCACGTCCACATCGAAGCGCTGCGCGAAGTTCACACCAGAACGCACCCGCACGGTCGGCTGTCGGGGCCTGAACAAAACCGGACAGCGCCTGAACAAAACCGGACAGCGCCTGTTCAAAACCGGATTTTGGAAGCGGGCGGCGGTAAATTTCTGGCAATCAAGCTTGTGGAGGTGAGAGCACGGCGACGTTTGCAGGATACGGCTCTGCTGGAGAGCAACCGGAGCGGTAGACGTTGCCAAAGGGGCTTTCGCCTCCGGGTCGCGTGTCGGCGCAGTGCCTTCACGCGACCCGAATCTGGCAGGCATCAAGCCCATTGGCTCCATGCGTAAAACTCCGGGGGTTTGGGGGCAGAGCCACCAAGATCGCGGGCGAAAAACATCGCGCAGGCGGGTTTGCTAGATCATGATTCGGCGATGAAAAACAACAACTATTTCATCGACTGCCGCCTGAATTTGTCCGCCATGTCCTAAGCGACTTCAACTCAGGATCTCTCGATGCCAAAACCGCAGCCCTTCATCTTGGAGTCTCTCGCTCAAGGCTTTACGAGTTGCGAACCGACTTCCTGCGCGACAAAAACCACTATGGGCCCCCGGCCAGCGGCGGCTGTCATCGCACGCCGTGGCCTGCGAAGGCCATCACCTTCCTTGAAACCTTCCTGCCTTTACAAAGTCCTCCCAACTATCAACTCGTGGCAGATGAACTCGATCGGCTATCCGCCCAACGCCCGTTTCAAGCCTGCTTGACCTACACTTCTCCCTGCGCGGCACACGCCGAGTCAACAACGACCAAACCATCGACTTTGAGGGCCAAAATTACGAGATCTCCACCACCCTTTGCAAATCGGTCTGCATCGTACATC
>CANLKN010000162.1 GCA_947491475.1 Akkermansiaceae bacterium
CAATACGAAGTGGACATCAGTTGGGCGGCCCACCCGGCTCACAATTCGCTGGCTTCATTCCGGCTGGATATTGATGAAACCAATGCCGTGGACGGTATTTACTGGGACTATATTTACACCATCGACCAGACCAAACTCGCCGACGGGAGCGATCCCGCCACCCCCGGGCAGTGGTCGGGTTGGAAAAACATTGGCACCTTCACCGCCACTCATCTTTCCGCCGGTTTTGCCTGGGATTTCACCGCTGGCAATACCGGACCCAACACGACGGGAACCATCCGCATCCGGCCGGTCGCCACGGAAACCCTGCCAATCCTCTCCATCGACAAGATCGGCAGTGACATCGTCCTCTCATGGCCGTCGCCCTCCACCGGCTATGTGCTCAAGGAAAACAGCAACCTGAGTGTCGGCAACTGGACCGCCGTGACCGCCACCATCGCCGACAACGGCACTACCAAGTCCGTCACCATTGCCTCGCCAACCGGTAAAAACTTCTACCGCCTCGAAAAATAAGAAACCCGCAACCCACAGAAGACCATCCACCATGAAAATCAAACTACTCACCGGCATCCTCGGCCTTGCGGGCGCTTTGAGCGCTCACGCGGCTGTCATTTACTCGTCGCCCGGAACTGCTCCCAGCTCCAGCGCATGGGGTATCTATTTTACCGGGACACCTTCCGATCCGAATGCGACTCCGAACTACTACTACTTTTACGACGGCTACATCTCATGGGACAGTGGCGCCGGAAGCCTCACCGTGGGCCAGCAATATCAAGTGGACGTAAGTTGGGCCGCGAATCCAGGACACAATTCGCTTGCCACTGTCAGGCTGGAACTGAACGACACCAACGCAGTGGATAGCGCGTATTGGGACTATATGTTCACCATCGATCAATCAAAGCTGGCTGACGGAAGCGCGCCCACGGCCCCGCCCCAATGGTCGGGGTGGAAGAATATCGGCACCTTTACGGCGTCCCACACCGCAGCCGCTTTCGCCTGGGACTTCACCGCCGGTAACGCCGGGCCCAACACGACCGGCACCATCCGCCTCACGTCGATCCCGGAGCCTGCGGCCACCACTCTGTTAGCCGGCGCCATGGGCATCCTTGGCCTCCGCCGTCGCCGGAATGCCTGATCCAGGCTTGTGAATTTGAAACCTGTAGGGGCGGTTTCTCCAGGGGAATCGCTTTCCTGCGGATAAGTCACCGCCGTTCAGGCGAGGAATCAGTCGGGTTTGGAAACGAAAATGGCGATATTCTGGAAGCCCCACAGGGCGGGATAGCGGCTTAGCCGTAACCATGCAGTGAAAAATGTGGCGCGGGCGTCCTCGCCCGCATGCCTTATTTGAATGTTGCTGTAAGCATCAAGCCTGCTGTCTCAGCCACTGGTGAAACGAGTATCCTCTTTGGATTCGCTGATGACTGGCAGCGGGCGAGACGCCCGCGCCACGATGGCTGCGGAAGAGATCCTGATCGTCAGTCATTCGGGTGAGTGCCACATTTTCATCATGGGCTCAACGGCTTTGCCCTAGTGAATTGGCAAAGGCGAAAATGGCCATCGCTGCGATCAGGATGACAATCGCCAGATAGATCTGCATCCGTGGCCGGCCATGGACACCCCGCCATTCACCGCTCACAAATCCCAGCATTTGTCCGCCGAGGATCACGGTTCCCTGCACGAGGCCCCAGCCCACCGAGGCTCCCAACGCGCCTAACAGCAGCATCCCTTTTCCAAGCAGCGCGCTGGGAATGAAAAACAGCAGGCCATACACCAGACTCAGCGCGAGATCCCCAGGATGTTTGGCGAGCACGCCCCAGGAACGGTTTTTGGTCATCAACCAGGCGGGATAAGCCACGTTCACCAGTCCGGCCCCGAGCAGCGCCACCGCCCACACGGAAATGCCCGCGTAGAAATCCGGCGCGCCTTTGGCTTTCACCGCCTCGATGATCGGAGCTTGCGCGTAGGAGAAGGCGAAGCCCCAGCCGGTGGAGAGAATGCCGGCCGCGATGACCATCATCAGGCCGACGGCGAATCCTCCTTTGGCATTCTGCTGCGCCTCCCCGCCGCCTTTCTGCGCCCGCTCCCGGCCAAATCCCGCCAGCGAGGCGAAATAGACCCCCACGATCATCACCGCCACTCCGACCATTACCACCAGCCCGGTCCGGGAAAACAAATCCGGCGCATTCGCAAACGCACCCGAGGCCTTGAACAGCAAAGGCACCGTCACCCCCACCGCCGCTCCCAGCGAACACAGAATCCCATAGGTGAGGCTCACCCCGATCCGCAGAAAACACAGCATCGCCAGAACCTGCGCGGCTCCCCAGCAAAACGAAAACACGTTCGCCTTCCACAAAATCACCGGCGGCACCGAGCGGTAGGCGTCGAACACATCCGGACACGTCGCCAGCGTGATCGCCCACGGCAGCACGATCAGCGAGAACAACATCGAGACAAACCCGAAGTGCTCATAGCGGAAATGGCGCATCAGTTTCAGCGGCCACGCGCTGGTGCCCATCACAAGTCCGGATGCCGTGACCACCACAATGCCGATCCATAATGAATTTTCCATGGGTTTTGACTAAAAAAGTGTATCCACTTACCGGCCTTGCGGAGCCTTGTCAACCAATTCTCCAGCAAGTCGGCGGGCTGGGCTGCACGACAATAAAAATGGCATCGCTCACAATTGATGAACGTGGTTGGTTGCTGGGAATTTCCGCTTTGCGCTTCCCATCGCGGGCGACGCTCCCGCATCCTGCGGCATGAAGTCACGGAACATTCTGATACTGCTGCTGGTTTTGGCTGTGGTGACCGGCATCGCATGGTGGCAGCACGACCGCAGTTCGCCAAAACTCGGCACAGCGGCCCACGCGCAGACGGCCGCAATTCTGGAGAAAGGCCCTCGCCCGCCGGGCTCCAAAGCGCTGGATGAAGTGAGAAGCCACGACCGTGCGGAGTTGGAAAAGGCCGGCTGGGTCACGCAAGGTCAGAAATTCGAACGCATGACACCGATCGGCAAGGTCACCTTTGAAAACGTCCGTGCGCGCTTCGCCACCGGCAAGGATGATCCGTGGGCGCGGCAAGTAAAAGGTTTGCTCAGCGCCCACATCGATTCGAAATACTACAAGGAAAAACATTTCCTCGGTGCCGACGACGCCGCCTCAGCCTGCGCTGCCATCGTGGTGATCGCGCATTACCTTGCCCGAGAAAAACCCGAACAAGCCGCCGCGCTGGAACTCGTCTTCTTCGATGGCGAGGAAGCATTGAACGAAAACATCACACCTCAGGACGGCCTCTACGGCAGCCGCCACTATGCCAATCAATGGCGCTCGCGCGACGACAAGCCGTCATTCGGCATTTTGTTGGACATGATCGGTCATCAAAACCTTTCCATCCGCCTGCCCAGCGACACCCCGCCGGATTTGAAGGAGTCCGTGTTCGCAGCGGCGCGCAAGGAGGGCGCTGAGCAATATTTCGGCATGGCAGCCGGGCCGATCATCGACGACCACGTGCCGCTTAACTTCGCGGGCATTCCCACCGTGGACATCATCGGCGATTTCACCCGCTCCGGTTGGTGGCACACGCCGGGTGACAACATAAAAATCATCTCCGCGGATTCGCTCGATATCTCCATCCGTGTGACGCTGCGCATGCTGGATGAACTCCTCGGGAAGTAAACACATGCCAGCACCGCGCTAAGCCGCAGGGATCCTACTGCGCTGATTGCGGTTGGAGCGCCTTGGCTTGGTAGATTCCATCCCTCGCGAAAAGCGCGTGCATCCAGGCCCAGGAATAGACGAGATGGCCCTCGTAGCCGGTGGTGTTACCCTCCCAATCGAAGAACTCGGCACCGGCACCGGCGCGGTCAATGATGCCGTTCTGGAATGCGCCGCCATTGGGAAACACCCCACGGCGCTGGCGTTCGAGCATGGCGTCCAGGACTTGGTCGGCCCGATCCTTCCGACCGGCGATGTAGTTGGCCAGCAGCCAGAACGAGGTGTTGCTCACACACGCGCCGCCGTTGAGGTATTTATGGAATGTGTCCGAGCCATCCTCCTTCTGGCCGCCGTAACCTTGCAGCATGAGGGACGGCGGAATCGGGCGCAGGTTCAGCGGCAGGCCTATCTCAAGCATCTTGAAACCCGTTTTCCCGAGTTCGGCCCAGTGGCGGTCCAGCATCGCCCCGCCATCCTCGGGAGTGAGCAAACCATAGCTAACAGCGATGCTGGTCGGTACATCGCTCCAGATATCATGCAATTCGCCGTCCGCGCTGCGCCACCAACCCAGCCAGCCGGTTTCCGGATTGTAGAACGCGTCGCGATAAACTTTTTTCAGGCGGTCGGCCAGATCGTTGAAATGGCGGGCTTTTTCGGTCCGCCCGGCGCGCTTCTCCAGTTGCGCCATCCCCCGCCAGGCGCGGTAGGCCAGCGCATTGACATAAGCGTTCTTGTGGCCAGTGGAAATGCAGTCCCAGGCCGAGTCGCCAAAGGCGCGGGTATTGCGATTGCCACTCGCAGGCGACTCAATCAAACCATCGCCGTCCACATCGCGTTGCTCCATGTATTGGGATATATATTCCAACCGTTCCGCGTTTTGCTTGAACCACTCAAGATCACCACTCGCTTCGACATAGCCCCACGCTCCGATCAGGAGCGCCGGATTGGCGTCCATGGTTGCGCCATCGCGCCAGACATAATGCACCACGCCTTCCGGTGAGACCCCGCCATTCAGATACAACTCGACCGTGCGCCGCAGGAGCGACTTGGCCGAAATGTCCGGAGCCAGGTCAGGTATGAGCATGACGTGATCCGCCAGCCAGAAAAGGGTCGCACTGACCGGGTCGCTGATGATGTTGTTGGCCCAAACCCCGGCGGGACAAGGCCGGTAATGCGCTTCGGCCGGTCGTTTGGTGCTGGTCTGGAGCAGGTTCATCCAACCGCGGCGGGCGGCTTTCCAGCGATTGGCATCGGCCAGGCCCTGCGGTTGTGGCAGGTGGTATGGTTTAAACCGCAAAGTGGTCTCCACATTTTCCTGAAGGGGTGGGATTTCAATCGTCAGGGTCGCCCAACAACCCACGCGGCCTCGACTGCCTTCCCAGCGGCACAGCAGTTCCGGCTGTCCCTTGCTGGAGACCCGCATCGCCCCGAGGTCCGGCGCATGAAGCAAAGTGGGCAACTGAAGTTTTCCGTTCTCCGTCCATTCCCCGCCCACCGGCCCTGTTGCCGTCGCCCGCGGATCAAACGGGAAAGTGAGTTTCAATCCTCCCAAATCTTTCAATGCATTACCGCTGCCAGCAAAGCTCATCCGGATTCCGCCGTCCTCCACCTGAACGTTCCAAGTGATCCCGACGTCTGGCGCGGACAGTTGAAACACCGCCTCGTTCTCCCCATGTAATTTCCCAGTGCCGCTCAACACCGTCTCCTTGGTGCCGATCCGGGCTGAGAGTGTGACCGGAGCGAGCAGCAGATTCAGCTTCGCGCGGTCGCCGCCCTCGGTATCCCAACTCAGGAATGGCAACTGTGCGGAC
>CANLKN010000163.1 GCA_947491475.1 Akkermansiaceae bacterium
ACGATTGCCCATAAACTGCCGTGCCGCTGGTCGTCCCGCTGGCCACTGCGGTAGGTGCCGTATCGCTGCCAGTGGCATAATTCCAGTAGCCAGCCCCACCGCTCTTGTTCGGATCATAATACGCCGCCTTATACCATTCGTCCTCGCTCGGCAGGTAATAATGCGCGTTGGCGTTGCGGAAGGGATTCGCCGCGTTGTAGCCGGAATCGCTGATGGTCCAGAGCGCGATGTTGTCGTTGAAACCACTGGTCGTGAACTTGTAGGCCGCGCTGTAACCGCTGCTCGTATTCAACCAGTTCACAAAGCGCGCCGCCTCGTTCCAACTGATCCCGGTGGCGGAACGGGCAGCCAGATTACCGCCTGTGACGCCTAAGGCAGCGTAGTCATACATCGTCAGCGTGGGTCCGCCGCTCAGCGCGTTGTAGGCATCGATCATCCCCCGGCTCACCTCGTTCACCCCCATCCGGTAGGTGTAACCGACGGAGCCGTAGCCGGTATCATCGACCGCGTTACCGGCATTGCCGATGTCCACAAAGTTCATCGTGAAGGTGTTCGCCCCGCTGCCGAAGGTATCGGCATGAGCGGCGACGAGTGGAAACAACAGGATGGGGAGGAGGCGGAATTTCATGGGGATTTGGACTGGAATGCTCAAGAAACAGCAAATCACGTGCCGGATGGCAAGGGATTCTTGAGAAAAATTTCCGCCAGACCTTGTGCCAAGACACAGCGTGCTTCAAAACCGCGGGTGCACGCAAGGCTGGCGACACCGATACTCTCTCCCAGTTCCAACGCCACAAGCACCACAGTGGCCCGACATCCTCGCGGAATACCGTCTTTAAGCCGCCTTATCGATCAGCAAGACCTGTCCACTTTTGCTCAGACAATTAAATCCACTTTTGCTCAGTCGCCGACAGCCACCCGCAATCCGCTTGCCAAGTCCGGCCCGCCCTGCCTAGTCCCTCAACCAGCAGCCGCATAACGGAACTAAATCACCATGGGAAAAACACTCATCATCGCCGAAAAACCCAGCGTCATGAACGATCTCAGCCGCTCTCTCGCCAAGCCGCTCGGCAAGTTCGAGAAACAGGGTTCCGGCCGCGATGTGTTCTATGAAAACGACAGCGCGGTGATCACTTCGGCGGTCGGTCACCTCGTCGAACTCCGCATGCCGATGGGCCCCAACGGCAAAAAACTGCCGTGGAATTTCCAGGTCCTGCCCGCCATCCCCGACACCTTTGATCTCGATCCGATCCCGGACTCGGAAGCCCGCCTCAAGCAGGTGCTCAAGCTCGCCAAGCGCAAGGACATCGACCGCATCGTCAATGCCTGCGACGCCGGCCGCGAGGGCGAACTCATTTTCCGCTACATCATGGACATCGGCAAAATCCAGAAACCCGTGCAGCGGCTCTGGATGCAGTCGATGACCAACAACGCCATCCTGCAAGCATGGGAAAACCTCCGCAGCGATGAGCAAATGCGCCCGCTCGCCGATGCCGCCAAGTGCCGCTCCGAGTCGGACTGGCTGGTCGGTCTCAACGCCACCCGCGCGCTCACCTGTTTCAACTCGCGCCATGGAGGCTTCAACATCACCGCCGCCGGCCGCGTGCAGACCCCCACGCTCGCCATCCTCGCCGCCCGCGAGGCGGAGATCCAGGCATTCAAGTCCGCGCCTTACTTCGAGGTCCACGCCAGTTTCTCGGTCGTGGCCGGTGAATACCCGGGCAAATGGATCGATGAGTCGTGGAGAAAGGACGAAGCCAATCCGCACTCCAGACCCGAGCGCATCTGGGAACAAGCCGCCGCCGAGGAAATCAGGAACCGTTGCGAGGGAAAAACCGGCGTCGTCACCGAGGAGAAGAAGGCTCAGGCGCAAATCGCACCGCAACTTTACGACCTCACCACCCTCCAGCGCGAAGCCCCGTTTTCCGCCAAGGGAACCCTGCAGATCGCCCAGGCGCTTTATGAAAAGCACAAGGTAATCACTTATCCGCGCACCGACTCGCGCTACCTTCCGGAAGACTACACCGGCAACGTCCGCGACACGATGCAGGACATCGCCAACAGCGGGCTGCCCGTGGCACGCTACGCCAAACAAGTCCTCGCCGAGGAAAACGGAGCCAAACTGGTCAAATCCAAGCGCGTCTTCGATAGCAAGAAAGTCTCCGACCACTTTGCCATCATCCCCACCGGTAAGACCGCGAAACTCAGCGACACTGAGCAGAAAGTCTATGACATGATCGTCAAACGCTTCATCGCCGTTTTCCATCCCTCCGCCGAGTTTGAGCAAACCACCCGCCTGACCCGCATCACGCATCCTGCAATCATCGACACCTTCAAGACCGAAGGCCGCATCCTCACCAAGCCTGGTTGGCTCGCCGTCTATGGCCGCAGCATCGGTGTCGCATCCGGCAAGGACGAACTCATCCCCGTCACCATTGGAGAAAACGCCGCCGTCGAGTCCATCGAAGTCATTCACGAGGAAACCAAGCCACCCGCGCGCTTCACCGAGTCCACCCTGCTCTCTGCGATGGAAGGTGCGGGAAAACTCATCGACGACGAAGCCCTGCGCGAGGCCATGGCCGAGCGCGGCCTTGGCACGCCCGCCACCCGCGCGGCCACCATCGAAGGGCTCATCGCCCAGAAATACCTCGCCCGCGACGGCCGCGAACTCCACGTCACCGGCAGCGGCATGCGCCTGATCCAACTCGTCCGCGAGATGGACATCCAGGGCCTCTACTCGCCCATGCTCACCGGCGATTGGGAATACAAACTCCGCCGCATGGAACACGGCCAACTCGAGCGCGAGGCCTTCATGAAGGAAATCATTTCCTACACCAACGACATCGTCACCAAGGCGCGCAAACTTGCTGACGATGCGAAAAACCAGTCGTTCCCCGACCTCGTGGTTGCCTGCCCCGCATGTGGTGCCGAAAACCTGCGCCAGACCGACGCCACCTACGAGTGCCGCAATCCCGAATGCAAGTTCAAGGCCAAGAAACACATCGCCGGAAGACTGCTAACAGAAGATGAGGCGAAGGAACTTTTCAGCAAGGGCTTCGTCGGTCCGCTCACCGGTTTCAAATCGAAGTTCAACAAACCTTTCGACGCAGCGCTCAAGATGGACGAGAAGTTCAAGATCAACTTCTTCTTCGAAAACGACGACCGCGACAATGCGCCCGAACTCACCGAGGAACATTTTATTGGCGATATCGCGATGCAGGATGGCCGCACCGTGAAACTCTACGAAACCGAGAAGGCCTATCACCTGCCCGAACTCGTCACCAAGAAGGAGCCCAACGGCATACGCATCGGCAAGTCGATCCTCCACCACGAGATCACCGTGGACCAAGCGATCAAGCTCATCTCCACCGGTAAGACCGATGTCATCAAGGGCTTCGTTTCCAACCGCACCAAGCGCAAGTTCGACGCCCACCTCACTTTCGATCCTAAGGAAGGCAAGATCGGCTTCGACTTCCCGCCGCGTCCCGCGAAAAAAGCCGCAAAAAAAGCGGCTAAATCCGTGGAGGAATGATCATTCCGTCGGTATCGGCACGACCCCACATTTCATCGCAAGCCATCGGTTGGGTCCTATTCCGCTCGCGGCACTGCCATTGATTTCGAGTGCGCCGAGTCAGAAGTCTATGGGATGCGATTCTGGTTGGTTTCGCCTCTTGTTATTTCCCGGCGCTTTCGATGATCCCAGAGTCACCCGAAACCTGTGGGAAATCGTTTCACAAATGCACCCTTAGATCGCGAGCGCTCCACAGCAGTCCCTTTGCCGCGTTGGCGCTGCCCCTCATTGCCCGCGCGCCATCCTTGCGCTTCGGGCCGAAGCGCTCCCGCGCCGAATCGAACGCCGCATTCACAAAATCCCGCGAGCCAATCACCGCTCCGTCCGTGAAATACCTCACCCGGCACCGCAGCATCCGCCCGAATGGAATTTCCCCCATCCGCTTCTCCTCCGCTTCTAACAAACGCTGCTTTTCCGCATCGAGTTGATCTTTTGTCAGCCCCTTGCGCTTCACGATTCTTTTCATCGCCCCACTTTGTTCCACCCGCTCTTCCACCCGCTCACCCGCGCCTGCCAGCAGGATTTTCCGATACTCCAAAGCCACATCATCCTTCCAGAACGCAGCGTCGGCCGCCACGCCCTTGTGGGCCCGGAGTGCCCTCACCAATCCCGCACGAGCCTTCTTGCCATCGCCCTTCGCACCGCCGCCAATCGCCTCGCCATAGCTGCTCCAGCGATATTGCTCCGGATGCTCCACCATTCCGGCGCGCACCGGGTTCAAGTCGATGTATGCCGCCATCGTTTTGGCCGCCACCCCGTCCTCCACGATCACGCTTTTGAAGCGATCCTCCCAAAGATGCCCCCTCCGTTTGTGGGTTCGGTTGTGCCACTGCGTGAAGCGCTGCATGAAGCCTTTCATGAACTCCGACAAATCGTGCATTCGGTAAGTGTACCGCTCATGAATTCTGCCCACCAGCACCGACTCCTCTCCCTGGCCTGCCGCCACCTTCTGCCGCGCCTCCGCCAATTCCCGCGCCACCTCGTCGACCTGCGCCTCGTTGTAGATCGCCCCCAACCGCTTGAGCAGCGACTCGTCGGTGAGCCCGCCAAGCGGCATCGGCGTCACTTCCAAGAGCACGTGCAAGTGGTTGCTCATCAAACAGTAAGCAAGAACCCGGCAGCCCGAGAAATTTTCATACATGCGCATGAAGGTTCGGAGTTTTTCCTTCTCATCGACATCGAAGGCAAAGCGCCGATCCACCACCCGCGAAATGCAGTGATAAATCACAGGTCGCGTCGATTCAGCGGAAGGAGTCAAAACCCAACGTGCGCGTCTCATGCCGCCTGACTTACCCATCTCCCGCCATACCGCAAGCAGAATCTGTTAAAAGGACAGTTCTTTAATTTTGGTTTTAATTTTGGTGCTTTAATTTGCGCGGCAAATTCCAGTCTCAGTAGTTCGTGAAATTCGCACCGCTGCCGAGCGGGTTGCCGGGCTGTGGTTTTCCCGCTGGATTTTTGAACAGGAAAACCTTGTCCAGCTTGTCACCCACAATCAGCAGATCCCTCACGGCATCGCCGGTGAGATCGGCGGAATGGATCACCCTGCCGCGCTGGCCTTGCAGGTCGAGCGCCGCGATTTTTTCGCCGCGGTGGTTGTAGATCGCGCCATGGTCGGCGATCACGATGTCGTCGAAACCATCGCCATCCCAGTCTAACAACCGGTGGAAACGACCGTAGTCGAGATGGATGCGGCCCAAAAGATTGAGCTCTGCATCGAACAACTCGACGCGTGATTGGTTGGCCGGCAGGTGATCGATGTCCACCAGCAGATGCGGCCCCTT
>CANLKN010000164.1 GCA_947491475.1 Akkermansiaceae bacterium
GTAGTTTGACAGCCTTTTTCTCCTCCCAATCGACTGGCACCATATTCGGGAGATCCCCTTGTGCCGCATCATACGAAAAGCCTTCTCTGATAATTCCCCAGCCAATCACTTCCGATCTGCCCAGCTTGGCGAAAACTACATCTCCTTCCTTTAGTGAATGGCAAAAGTTCCAGAGCATCAGTGCCACGCTGGCCTGATTTTTCTCCTGAAATTCCGTCTGAAGAGCCGTCTGGATTTCGTCCTTGGTTTCATACTGGCTGATGTCCCCGATCTGCTTCCAGCCAATGGCTGCGATGTTTTGCTCCGTCCAAACATCCCAACATTTGGCTCCTTCGCCCGGAGCGATTAGCCAGTAACGCCGTTTCCCCTTAACCACCGGGTCTCCGAGCCGGACTTTCACGCCTTCTCGCAAGATCCGAACTCTTTCAGCTGGGTTGTTTGCCAACTCCACCAACTCAGGTCGGTGAAACCGTAGATAAGGGGATCTCCTCCATCCGGCGCAATGACCACAGGCCACCCGAATCGCCTCGGAGATTGCAGGCCGGAGTTCCTCGTATCGCTCAAAAAACTCTGCGGCGGGAAGTTTCACGTGGGTGTAATCCTTACCCTCGGCTTCACCGGCCAGCTTGTCTTTGACTCCCTGTTTCAGCACCTCAGGATGATCGACCGGCAGAAGAAAGTTGAACCACTGCGCTCCCGTGCGGGTATCATACCATAGCACCGCCCACATACCTATGTTGAGCACCAGTTGTGGAATGGAACGACTCGTGTGACCGAATGTGAATGCCTCAAGCTGTGTTTGCTCAGGAGTTTCATCGGCAATGACCTCCAGCGCATCGGCGAAAACATCCAATACCGCGTCCGCCTCATCTGGTGGAAACATTCGATTGAACGGGCTGCCGAAGCCGACCTCGGGTTTGTCGTCGGAGGCCGTGGCCCATTCATGAGCCTGCGAGGAGAACTCCCCGACTCCGTTGCCGCAAACCGCTTTCGCCTCCGCAAGCCACCCGGCATATTCGGCAGCGGTCTTGACCTTGCCTGTCACACCCTTGGTTGCCGCATAACCGAGATTTTTCCGATCCGAGGCGATCCACTTCTTAGGTTGGGCCCAGAACATGCCCATCGTGAGCATCGCAAGCCCCACGCACTTGTAACCGAGACAGCGTTGCATGAGTTCGACGTCCAGAGATTCCGGCTCGGATGTCATGATATGCTCAAAGAATTTCCAGAGGTCGGGAATATGGGTGGGCTCCAGTTCATACTCAAAAGGAATGAGGCGAGAATTCTGCTTGTTGGCGACTGGAAGTCCATCGAAGTCCGTGGGAGCCGCAGACTTCAGGTTCCAGTCCTTCTTGAGAAATTCCCAGAGCGCTATCCGGTTGTCATTACGGATGCCCCGGTTGAAATTAGCCAGGAAGGTAAAGGGGTCGATTTCCCTGAGCTGGAAGTCTTCGCCATTAGCTCCTCGGTCCTTGATCGGCAATGTCACTAGTCCAGCCTCATGCATCCGAGCGAGAATATCCACGAGTTCATGGCTGCGGTTTTTGAAATCAAGCAGGCGCTTTGCGGCTTCTTCGTGTATGGGGATCCAAGTGAACATGTGTCGGATGGGTGAAACGCGACGATTGGATATTTTGAGCAACCCGTCAATGCGGTGACGCAGGAAGTGGAACTTCCACCCAATTAGCCGAAGGTCATGCCCGTAGTGGGATCGGACTACCCCGCTTCCAAAGAACCTACTTCGGTCATTTGGAATCATGTGCGTCTCAGATTCCAAAGCGCTTCTTCAGCTCGCTGGATTGCTGCGCGAACTTGGTGGAATTGCTGCTTCTGAGGCGTTCGAGATTGGAGAGCTTCCATCGAAGCGCCGGCATTTCCGCAAGATGCGGGCAGGACATGAGCGACCAGTCGGGTTGCGCCTCAGCGAGGCTCATCAGGAATGAGCGGTGATTGCGGCTCATTCGGGTGGGAAGTTCGGCAAAGAGTCGTCTGCGGGTTTCCAGCAGGATTTCGAGCGGCACCGGGTCCTTCGTCATGCCGACGAACTCGTTCGCGTGGGATGACGTGATGTCGATCTCGTTCGCGAACAGGACTTCATGGATCGGCCGGTTGTGTCCGGCGAGATAGCAAACGAAGCAATCGATGATTCCATCGGTAAGCCCGTCCTCTTCGTAGAGCTTGAGGATGTCGAAGATGTCGCGGGGGTGTTGCCGATCCATGGCCGCCACCAACTTGCTGCCGTAGAGTTCGTCCGGATGAAGAAGCGGGATTTCGATGTCGGTGAAGAAGGTGTCCTGCGCTTCAAGCGTCAGCGGTCGCGGCTCCACTGGCAGGATGGTTCCGCGGAAGACGTGATTCACCTCCACTTTGACGCGGGTGCGGTTCCGCTCGATAAAGAGTTTCAATTCCTCGCCACTCTGGGTGGTTGCCGCATGGCAGGTCATACCAAGCTCGTTGAGATCGGCCCGGATGAATTCAAGATGACTGGAAATCATCCGCATGGCATCGTCACGCCCCGGTCGGTGATCGGAAAAGACCAAATCAAGGTCCACCGACAGGCGAGGCATTTCCCGCAGAAAAAGGTTGATCGCTGTGCCTCCCTTGAGGGCGAATCCTGGTTGTCGAAAAATGGATGGCGCTACGGCAAGCAGCAGCCTGACGGCATCGAGGTAGGGTTGGTTCATTCGGGTTTCAGGATGAGGGTATTGCCGTTCTTGAGCCGGGTGATCCAACGACCCGATCCTATGCGATCCGAAGCAGCTTCTCTGGCGTGACCAGCCCAAGGAAGATCGAGCTCCCTCGCCCATGCCACGCAAAGACGGACCGCCTTGACCATGCGGCAATGGGACAGGAGCAGTCTGAGTTGCCGGGAGCGAAGTTGCCGCACATTCTCCATGATGGCACGCGCCTCCTCCAATTCCTGATAGACACCTACTTCGCTGAGCATCTCCAACAATGCGCGTTCCGGGCTGGAAACCCGGGGGCCGTTTGGAAATTCGGGCATCGGAGCGATGCCTGTGCCCGCGGGAAGTTCATCGTCGAACAGCCTGAATGAGCGGTATCGCGCAGGGAAACGGTCTTGAAACCAGCTTGGCAGGTCGGTCCGGTGATCTCCCCAGAGGATGGTCGTCTCCTTGACCGCGACGTTGTGCCTGAAGCCGTGCCACGCCAACGCGGTTTTGGCAGCCACATGTAGGCCTGGAATTCTGGGCTCCAAGAACGCGAGGGTTTTGTTGCGGTGCAGTTCATCCCCGGCGAACATGAAAGCTCCCCGTCCGAGTTTTTCCAGCCATCCGGCTTTCACATACTCGTGCGCGAGCGCCGCCGAGATGCCAAGACCGGCCAGTGTCGCCGTGTCGAGGGGAGCGCCTCGCGGCAGTGTGGTTTGCAGGGTTTTGATTCGATTTGTCTCCATAGATCAAGGCAGGCTGGAACAATGGCGCAGATTCAAAACGGACGCAAGGGCAATGTTTGAGATTTGCAACATAGATCAAGCGTGGCTTGATGAATGCCGCAAATTTCAAACAAAACACCCCCTCCCGGTTTCCCGAGAGAGGGTGCTGGATGCCAATCGAACTCCAAAGAAGCTTATGGTTTGACGATGCGCTTGAGGGCGTCGGTTTTCGCCGGGGCGAAGCCGTAAAGGCATTCGAGGGTGACGAAGATCTTGTTGGCGCGGGTGTCGGTGATCGTGGTTCAGGGAACCGCCTATCTGCCACTGCGCCGCCTGACTTCACGAGGAAATCTGGTGGCCGGACCGATTGAACGCTGCCGCGGTTATTATATCAGCGTCGTTTGCGCGTCCTGCCATTCGGATCATGCCCAACTGACTGTCACCGATCCGGTCAACGGGGTGATCTATCAGGGCTGCAATGGCGTTGGCGACGTGACCATTGCCGACACGCTTTCCGCCGGAACCACGGTTGAACTCGCCTACACCGAAGGCCAGTGCGGCTACCACTGCTGCGACAACGCCATCTTCACCATCCTGCTTTCCCGCTCGGTGGAAGGGGTGAGTCCCGACGCCTTCGTGAACCTCGGCACCATTGACCTCAACAACGCCAGCGATTGCGGGCCGCGTTCCGGCACCAAGACCATCACCCAGGGCGACATTGACGCGCTCGCCGCACCTTAAAGCCATGATCTCCATTCCTCTCGCCACCCTGGAACGCGTCGCCGCGCACAAACCCGCCGGATACAAGGCCGCCTGCCTCGCCGCTGGAACCGTGGAAAACGGCGTGCTGCACCTTGATGAAACGGCGTTTGCCACGCTGCGCAACAAGTTCACCACTCCTTCGCTGGCAAAGCAGGCGCTCTCGCTCGGCAGGGCAGTCGCCAACGAATGCAGGGGAATTGCGGCAGGTGTCGATCCGGTCAGTGACGAGCAAAAGGCTGCCCGCCTGACAATCTGCGCCGAATGCGAATTCTTCATCGCCAAGGAAAACCGCTGCTCAAAGTGCGGTTGCAATCTGGCAGTCAAGGCCGCTATGCGCTCGCAGCAATGTCCGCTGGGCAAGTGGCAGCGGTTGACAGCCGCTCATGGCCGTGAAGCTTCACGTCGATCTGGAGACGCTCCAACTCATCCAGGCACCGGGCCTGTCCAACCCGGTCAGCGCCCTGCGGTTCAAGCGCGGGGACGAAAGCAGGCTTGAGGTCGTTTTCCTCCGGGGCAGCCAAGCAGTGATCCTCGGCGATCCCGCGCAGCTCGAAATCCAGTTCGGAGCCAAGGAGCGTGGCAAGTTTCACGCGGGCTATCTCGTTCACGCCGCCGATTGGACCATGCCCGCCACCGGGGCAGAGCCGCCGACTTATGCCTGCGCCGCGAACTTCCACACCACCGAACTCAATGCTTCAATGGGCGTGGGTGGCGACAGCGAGTTGGCCGAAATCACCCTCATGGGCGAGATCACCTGGCGCGAGGGATCAGGCGAACCGACCAGCACCCGCACGTTTTTGGTCATCGTCGAAAACGACGTGAACCGTGGCACCGAGGGCATTCCTGTAAGCGCTGATCCACCGTATCCGGCAGCCAACCAGATCGCCCTGCTCGCGCAGGTGACGCCCATCCTACGATCCGTCGCACAGGGGCCACCGGATGCCGGCGTGACTCCGATGATCCTCGGTCGGCTCTGCATTCTCGGCAACGCGGGCGGCCCATACCGGACTTTTCACGCGGTGCAACTCTCACCGGCCATCTGGCTCGAAACCACGCCGGGAGT
>CANLKN010000165.1 GCA_947491475.1 Akkermansiaceae bacterium
CGGTTCGGGCGGATGGTTTTGTCTGCTAAACAAATCATAAGGCCCGAATTTCAGGCATGGGAGTCTTTTTAGGCTCTCATGCCTACTTTTTTCTTTGTCCAAATCCCTCTCCATCAAGGGATTGCCGATTCTGGGACAGGCTCTACCTAAAATGAGGGGGCTAGTATGGACTGCGGTGAAAGCCACAGGCGCATCACCGCTTTGGCTCCATGTCAGGACGCCATCCGCCGCACCCGTGCGCTTGCCCGGGCGGACTCGACCGCAATAAATGATCCATTTGGGGGTGCTAAAAGATGGCAAGGAAGTGAGTCTGGCCGCTGAGCCGCCGGGATTGAGCCAAAGCGGTGTCATGCCACCGCACTCCACCACTCTCACAACCCACCGGCGGAGAGCGTCCGGACGCGGTAG
Source organism: Akkermansiaceae bacterium (assembly GCA_947491475.1). Classification (GTDB taxonomy): domain Bacteria; phylum Verrucomicrobiota; class Verrucomicrobiia; order Verrucomicrobiales; family Akkermansiaceae; genus Luteolibacter. The sequence goes on from CANLKN010000165.1 coordinate 409, forward strand.
AACGCATGCCCCTCCGCTGGCGGCTCAGTCACCCGCACGCGCACTTTACCGGCGGCGGGCGCGTCTTCGCTGACGACTGCGCTGCCCGACCACGCGGCGGCTCCGGTTTTTGCGGCGACCGTCGCCCAGCTTCCAAACGCGAGTGTTTCGGAGCGCTCGATGCGGAACATCAGCGCCGGTGCCGGATCGAGACGCTCGAACTCAAAAACCACTTCGCCCGCGACTGTAAACACCTGCTGGCTGGCAGCGAGCAATTCCCGTGAGACCAGCGCCTCCCATCGCGCCAAGGCCTCCAGGAAATAGTAGTCGCCATAAATGAGAGACCGGTTCACGCCGCCCCAGAACTCGGAACCGAGACGCAATATGCCGGGATTCTGCAAGTCGTCGGCCGGGCTGAGGTAATCCGGTTCGGTGTCGGCATCGTCGCTGTCGTAGATGATCAGACTGGTCAGAATATCCTCGGCGGCGCGGCGGTATTTCAGACGCTTCGCGGGAGTTTCTGAAAGCGTGCAAAGCTCCAGCAAGCCTGATGCAGCGATGGCGGCCGCCGAGCTGTCGCGCAGGGTGAACTCGGATCGCGGCAACAGCCGGTCGTTTGAATACGACACTGTCGCCTTGCTCAAACCGTAATTGGAAAACGTCCCGCTGATGGCCTCGTTCGGGATTCCGTTGTTGTCGGCATCGCACCACGGCCCGGCGGGTTCACCGAGCGCCGCATCAAAATCGCTGGCTGGCACGAAATCATCCAGCCGATGGTTGTAGCTGTCCGCCGTGTCGTAATGCGGCAGGCGATCGATGAAATAATCCGCCGAAGCCTCCGCCGCGGCGAGAAAGTCCCCGGGGCTCGCATCCGGTCCGCGGCGGGCGAAACGACAGACCATGGAAAATCCATAGATCGCCCAAGCCTGGCCGCGCGACCACGTGCTTTCATCGCCGTATCCCTGACGTGTGTTCTTGCGCTCGATCTGGCCACTCAAGCCGCCGTTCTGAAAATGCCGGACCACGTGATAGGTGCTGCCATCGGCCCGCATGTGCCGGGCTATCGAGTTGCGTGCATGCGTCAGGGCGTTGGTGAAATATGGGGGCTGCGTCGGATCGAGCTCATAAGCCAGCAGCATCACTTCGAGGTTCATCAGGTTATCAATGCACACCGGATACTGTCCTTCGATGTCACTCCATGAGCGGGTGAATCCTGCGGGCACTCCACTCATGTTATAGCGGTTGTTGAGCAACTGCGCCCCACGCAGAATCGCCGTCCTGGCGCTGGCAGCGGTAGCTGCCGTCCGGGTCATTGACGTCATCATGGTAAAGCAAACCCTTGCCCATCGATCCGATCACGATGAATCCAATGTCGTGATTGTTGTTCGATGAAGTGGCGAGCGGCTGGGACCAATCCCTGGCGTTTTGCAACCATCCGGCCTCACCCGTTCGCTGGGAAACGAACCACAGCACGCCCGGCCAGAATCCGGCCCGCCAATCGCCGGTGTTGGTGACCGATGACCACTGACTGCCGCTCCCAATCGTCGGCCATCGGGAGGACGAGCCGAGATTTTCGACAGTCACCGCACTGCGCGTTTCGGCGACCGCCCAGGCAGATGCCACCGATTGCTGCAAGTCGGCGTGGGCGGCAGTGCCGGAAACCAGCACCAAGGCTCCAATGGCCACGGGTCTTGACCAAATGGGACGCAAGGCAGCCACGGGTTCGAATGGATTTTTGATTGGTGAAATTCCGATCAGCCACGGCGGCGGCGCAGCAATCCGGCAGTGATCAGCAGGCCGGCGAGCGCACTGGTCGGCTCGGGGATGGGGCTGTAGCTGGTGGCGAATTGAAGATTGCTACCGCTGATGGAGAAGCTGCCAGTGAGCCCCGAGGCGAGGTTCTTGTAGGAGAAGTTGCCGGCAGTGAAGAGGCTGGCACCACTGCCAAAACCGCCCGCAGCCGTCACCAGAGTGTAAGTGTTATCCAACACGCCCGTGCCGCCGAAATCCCATTCAAAAATAGAACCCGTGCCCTTGGTCATGTTGCCGGAAAGAATTAGTTTGTCGCTCGCATTGCTAGAGCCGAGATCGAACTTCATCTGGGAGAACGCGGAGTCGGTGCCGTTCCAGATGAGGGACGTCGCGTTCATGTCACCGAGCGCGGAGCCTGTGGCGGCGCTCACATCGAGCACGCCGCCGGAGGAGGCACCACCGGTGAGCGTAATCGCTGCAACCGTGCCGTGACCAGCGAGTTTGCCGCCTGCATTTACTGTCGTGCTACCTGCCGCAGTTCCATCGACGATGAGCGTGCCGGTGGTATTGACCGTCATCGCGCCGGTGCCGTTTTTGTCACCGGAGATGATGAATCTGCCGGCATCCACCTGAAGAGCGGCCGAACTGTTCCAACTCCCGCCGCCGGTCGCGGCAGTGCCCGCGCCTGCGAAGGTCTGGTTGCCACTGCCGGTTTTTTGGATGAGGAGAGCGCTGCCTGCAAACGGAGTGTTGCTGTCTTGGATGCGCGCATCAATTGTGTAGTTGCCCGAACCAACAAGTTGCACCGTAGTGGTCGTCGCAACGCTTGAACTCGTGTTAAATGTGATGCCACCTCGATGTGTGCTTAAGGCGCTAGTGCCGCTCAGACCATCGATTTTGATGATTGTGCCAGGTTGCCCGCCGCGTCCGAAGGTGATGCCAGACCTGTTGGCGCTTGTCACCGCTAAGGTGGCTCCGGTGAGGTCGAGTGTTTCATTGTTTTGCAATTCCTGCGAGCCGATCCCTATGGTCCCCGTATTGCCCGATCCGCCCGCCGTGATCGTGCCACTGGAGCCGGAGCCGATGAACGAATACGGCGTGGTCACCGTATTCCCCAGGTCAAATTGCAGACTGACGCGGTCGCCGATGGTAAGATTGTTACCGCCCAAATTGAGCTTGGTAGCATCCGAGCTCGATGGACGAAAGTCCATGATGAGCGTGTTGTTGCCACCTAGCCCTGCTTCCCATGATTGGTTTGCTCCTACTGTGACTTGGGTTCGGACATCAACCGTCGTGCCACTCGTGGCGGCATTGATGATGCCGCCTGCGCCGATGGTCAGGTTGCTGGCCGCGTTTCCACCGCCAAGAACACGACGCCCTCCCGCATCCGCTTGTTCCATGATCAACTGATAGGCGAGGCGGCTTTCACTGCTCGTGATGGTCGCAGCCGCCGACCCGCCATTCCACCCGCGAAGATCCGCGATGCTGCCGGTGGCCGAGGAGTTGTCTGCCCAGCCAGTTCCGCCCAAGGCCGTCGAGGTCCAGTTCCAGGCGCCGGTCGTAGTCGGAAGAGTGTAGGTGGTTTGCGCCGAGGCCGTCAGGCTGAGACCAAGCCCACAAGAGGCGGCGAGAGTGAAGACGAGGAGCGGATTTTTTGGTTTCATAAATTTGTAAAATCAGACGTGTAAAGACATGCTTTAAGTGGGGGGACGGGGGCTGAGCATGGGGAGAAGCGGCCGGAAACTAGCGGCACGCACCCTCCTGTTCCATACCCAGACTCAGGTATCTTTCAGCCAAGGGGCGCATCAACGCTGTTCCAGTTTGGACTGCGGCGAGTGATCGCCGCTTTGAGGGGCGGGGTCGATTTTTCACCGGGAATCGAAGCACTCTCGCAAGCGTGAAGCCGGATTCGTCGGGTGTTGGGGGCCGCTTTTTTATCCGGAGCGGTCGATTGCATGCGGCGGCCGGGAAAGGCGCATGGCGCCAAACCAACCGGACGCTTGCTGTTCAGCTGCTGATGGCGCTCACCCTTGCAGCCATGTCTTTGGCCGGTAGAGCAAAGCGTAGGGGACGAAGGCGACGGCGGTGCCGAGCATCAGCCAGGTGAAGAAATTGAAATAAGCCGCACCGTAAAGGCGGGTTTGACCTCCGGCGAAGGCGCTGCGGGTGAGGAGGGAGGAGTTGGACAGGTCGTTGTCGCTGGTTTTGATGCCGAGTTCGCGTTTGCGGCGTTCGAGCCATGTTTCCTGCGGGTGGAATTGATCGGTCCACGAGGCTTTGGGGGGGGCGCTGGGCGTGGGAAGATCCAGCATCATGCCGATGTCCCAGCGGGTGCCGGGTTTGCGGTCGGGTCCGTCACTGATGAGGCGCGCGCGGCTGGAGTTGAGGATCTGATAGCGGATCGGCGCGCCCCATGGATCACGCAGTGCGGCGATGTTTTCGGAAACCTGCGATTGATCGGGGAAACGACCGCCGTTTGAGAGGATCATTTGTTCGATGCGCGCGGCCGCCTGCTCGAAGACCGCCTGGCCGGGGATTTCCAATTCGGTCGGCACGCCGTCCTTGAGGCGTTGGATCAAATCGTCTTCGGTGCCGGTGATGCCATCATGACCGGGCAGCATGACGGTTCGCGGATCTTTTTGCCAATCGGGCGGCAGTTTGGCGATCGCCGCCTGGAGTTGTTCTTCCGCCGCACTCGGGATCTGGATGAAGTAATTCACCCCGGCGACGAGGAAATTGCCGATCGCCACCGCGCCGAGATAGAAGCACATGATGAGCGACTTCATCGTCCTGGGTGCCTGGGTGTAGGCATATTCGAGCGCGACGATGGAAACCATGACCTCGGAGATGGTGAGCAGCGCGAAGGCGAGAATCTGCCATGAGATGTTGGGGCGCGCGCCGCCATCGATCCACTCCTGGATGAGCGCGACGAGCGCGAACGAGCCGACCATGATGAACAGCCCGAGGCCGATCTTGCGCAGGGGCGTGAGTTTCCA
>CANLKN010000166.1 GCA_947491475.1 Akkermansiaceae bacterium
AAACAGCCGGTTGCTGCCGAGGCGGGCGAGCCCGGTGCGCAGCTCGGGTTGGAAAATCACGATCAGCGCGATCGCCAGGCCGGCCGCCGCGCGGGTGATGATCCACTGGATGACCTCAAACCTGAAGATTGCGGAAACCAATGTGAGGACGATCAGAATGGTGCCCAGACCGACGAGGATCTGGGCACCGCGTGTGGCGCGGAAGGCCCGGTAAATCTGATAGATGCAGGTGGCAAGGAGTAGGATCTCAATGCCATCCCGCCAATGATCGATGATGAATTTCCACATGAATTCGGATTGGCGGAAACCCTAGAGGCTTGATGCGGGTGCTGACAATCCCGGAAATGGCCCTGCCGGCCAGATTTCATTCCGCGACTGATTTCATTTCGCGACTTGCCAAGCACCCGCTCCCGGCTACCTTCCGCCAGCCATGAGTCTGCCCGCCGACCTCGAACCCGCCGTGCGCGATCCGAAAAAACTCCGGCGCACCGCGTGGACTCTTGTGGCGATCATGCTGCTCGGTGGCTGGCTGATCCTGCGGGCCTACGACACTTGGGCCGTCAAACAATCGCTCGACGACCGGCCCGCGCTCATCCACCGCATCCAGAAGGAGCGGGATCTGCGCATGATGCGGCAGGACGGCAAGCTCGCCGATTTGTTCGAGCTGCGCGGCAAGGTTTTTGTCATTAACGCATTCAGCTTGAGAGACCCGCAAGCCGCGCAGCGCAGCATGGCGGTGATGAAGCGCCTTTCGGAAAAAAATCGCGACCGGCAGGATTTCCGTATGGTTTCACTCGTCATTGATCTCATGCCCGCCGAAAGCCTTGCCGCCACGCTCGCCGAAACCGCCACCACACGAGGCTTCGAGCTGCCGCAATGGTGGCTTGGCAGCAACGAGCCCGCCACCTTGCACAAGTTCATCAAGAATGAACTCAAGGCCACGGTTTATCCAAACGACAGCAACGGGAAATGGAATTACGATCCATCGATCGTGCTGATCGACCGCAACGGCCACATCCGCCGCGCCGTGGTTCCCAAAACCCGCAATGGCAAGCCCTCGAGACCGGAAGTGGTGGCTTTCGACTTCGACCAAGCCTCCCAATGGGACCGCGATGGGCTGCAGACCGGCACCGACCGCAGCAACGAGGAGGAACTCGAAATCCTGCTCAACAAAACCATCAACACCCTGCTCGCCGAACCCACCGAATTCCGATGAAACGCAACACCACCATCGCCTTGTTCTACACCGGCGTGGCCATCATCTCGGCCGCCATCCTCGGCATCGCATTCAATCTCCGCTCGCGCCTGCCCAAGCCGGACCTGGGCTTCATCGTCGATGCCGGCCGCGAAAGTTCTTCCACTTGGTTTGAAATTGAAAAGGACCTCTCCGCGATCAACCAGGAGGGCAAACAGGTGAAACTCTCGGACCTCCGGGGCAAGGTCTGGATCGCCGCCGAGTTCTTCGCGGTCTGCCCACACTGCGCGGTGCGCAACGGCGAGGAGCTCCGCAAGATCTACGATGAGTTTCGTAGCCATCCGGATTTCCAAATCGCATGCATCTCGGTGGATCCAGAGAATGACAAGCAGGAAAAACTCGCCGATTACGCCAAGGCGCTCGGCTCGGACACCCACAACTGGTGGTTCCTCAATGCCGGTGACGCCAAGGAAACCCACGCTTATCTCGAAGAGCAGCTGAAGTTTTTCGGCGTCCGAGAGCGCACGGATCCGGCCGATATCGAAGCCAACGGCCGCTACGCCCACGACCTCGGCTTTCTGCTGGTGGACCGCGATTTCCGCGTGATCGGCAAGTGGCCGCTGGCCGACGCCCGCTCCGAGGAAGCCCGCCAACGGGACCCCGATCTCTATCAGAAACTCAAGGACGACCTTTTCAACCGCATCCGCGACGAGCTGGAAAAAAACGAAACCCCCGGCATTTGATGAACGACGAACGCGCCCAATGGCTGTCCCGCCCGCCGCAGGAGGAACTCTCGAAAAAACTCGGCATCGCCGCATGGATTCTGACATCCGCGATACTCGCGCTGGTGGGCATGATGCGGCAGGTGAAGATTCCGCTGCCCGAGGGCATGAGCCTCTCTTTCCTCCCGCCCTTCCACGCCGCGGTCAACGCCGCCGCCGCAGTGGTGCTCGTCATCGCTTTCATCGCCGTGATCAAAGGCCGCATCGCGCTGCACCGCCGCATGATCCTGGTGGCGATGGGCCTATCCGTCCTGTTCCTGCTCAGCTACGTCGCCTATCACTTCACCCACAACGAGGTGAAATTCGGCGACCTGAATCTGGATGGCATCGTCGATGACCCGGAGCGCGCGCAAGTCGGCGGCATGCGCACGGTTTACCTGCTGCTGCTCATCTCGCACATCGTGCTCGCAGCTGTTAGCCTCCCCTTCATTCTCTTCACCTTCATCGCTGGCTGGACCAGCCGTTTCAACACCCACCGGCGCTTGGCCAGGTGGGTGTTTCCAATGTGGCTGTACGTGGCCGTCACCGGCCCCATCTGCTATTGGATGCTCCGCCCCTACTACCCCTGAGGAAAGACTGGGTTTCAGCGGCGGCGGCGCAGCAACAGCAAGGTGCCAAGAAGACCGAGCAGCGCGCTGCCGGGTTCCGGAACGGTCACAAAAGCAGCGGAATCCTCGCCATTCATGCCGATTTGCTGAACGTGCAGCGCAATCCGGAAATCTCCGGAAACGATGCTCGCCACCAAGGCGTCATACACCGAGCCGCTGAAGAGAAAGACCACTGATTCAGCAGGATCCAGTCCATTGGTCGTGGGCGGCGGGGTGGCCACGAACGCGGTGTCCACTTCAAAACTGATGGAGTTTCCACCCGGCAGGTTCGCACTGTCGTTGCGCTCGAATGACACGTTCCAGATACTGCCCACGATGCTGACGTCATTTCCGAGCACGCCGTCACGGTCTTCGAAGAAGATCTTGGTGACCGTGGGTTGGGTGGAGGTGATGTAAGGATCACCGATCGTGGAGTTGTTGTAGATGCTGATCGAGACTCCACCGGGTTCCGAGACAATCAAAGCCTCAAGGTCGATGTAATCCAGATCGGCTACGTTTGAAACCCCACCAGTTTCGAAAGGAACGAAATCCAGCGAGGTTTGAGCATTAACGGATGACAGGCCAAACAAGGCCATCATCCCGGAAGCGAGCGCTATGCGCGCCTTGCGATGCATTGTTTTCATAGTGGGGGGCAGCGCGGGGGGAAACGCGCTAACCTAAATTCAGCCGAAAACACTCAAACCCATCAAACATTATCAAATTCGCTTCATCTTAAAATCATGATCTATTCATAATCTGACTTTAGTAAATAAGCTTGCAGAGGGCAAACAAGGTGCATTCTAATGTGTTTTTAGGATTTTTAATTGAAAGATCTTCAGTGGCTTATGAGCGAATGAGGGTTTTCAGATCAGTGCCCGGTCACAGTCAGGACTCGCTGCTATCCGCAAAGATCAACCGCCAAAATAATTCTGGTTGATTGAATTTTCTTGTTTTTTGAATTTCTTTTTAGACCAAGCAATCCGCGAAGTGGCTTGGAAATGAGCCCAAGGCTTATGGAAACCCATTCCGTCGATTGACTCATGAGCTCAATTCATGTTCGTTTGCGCACGCGATGCCCGTTCTCCCAACCACCACGAAACCTCTGATCATGACGCCCCACCAGGCGCTCCAGCAGTATTTCGGTTTCTCGGGATTTCTTGAGGGCCAGGAGGAAGTCATCAGCGAAATCGTCTCCGGCCGCGACGGCTTGGTGGTCATGCCCACCGGCGGCGGCAAGTCGCTTTGTTTCCAAGTTCCCGCGCTGTGTTTCGGCGGAGTGACGCTGGTGATTTCGCCGCTCATCGCCCTGATGAAGGACCAGGTGGACGCGCTCGTCGCCCGCGGCATCGAGGCCACGCTCATTAATTCCACGCTTTCATGGCCGGAGCAAAAGGAACGCCTCGATGGCATGCGCGGCGGGAAATACAAACTCGTCTATGTCGCGCCCGAACGCTTCCGCGCCGAGAGCTTTCTCAGCGCGCTTGAGGGCATCGAAATCTCGCTCTTCGCCGTGGACGAGGCGCACTGTCTCAGCCAGTGGGGCCATGATTTCCGGCCGGACTACCTGCGCCTTGGCAAGGCGTTGAAAAAGATCGGCCACCCGCAATGCGTCGCCCTGACAGCCACCGCCACGCCGATCGTGCGCGAGGACATCACCACGGTGCTCGGCCTGCGCGAACCATTCGAACAAGTCAGCGGATTCTCCCGCCCGAATCTCTCGCTCACCATCTCCGCGGTCGAAAAAGCCTCGCAGAAAGACGAACGGGTGAAAGCCGTGATCGCCGCGCACAAGACCGGCATCATCTACTGCGCCACCCGTAAGAAAGTGGAGGCGGTTTCCGAAACCCTCGCCAGTTGGGGCCTGAAATGCGTGGCCTATCACGGCGGCATGAGCGATCAGGACCGCGTCCGCGCCCAGGAAGTCTTCATACGGCGCGAGGCGGATGTCGCCGTGGCCACCAACGCCTTCGGCATGGGCATCGACCGCTCGGACGTGCGCTTCGTCATTCACTACGAGGTGCCCGGCAGCGTGGAGGCCTACTATCAGGAAGCCGGCCGCGCCGGCCGCGATGGCGAGGCCGCCGTCTGCGAGTTGCTCTTCAACTACGCGGACACCCGCACCCAGGAGTTCTTCATCGAGGGCGCGAACCCGACCGCCGCGGTGATCCGTTCGATCTATCAGTATCTGCTTTCCGAGGCGGACCGCGAATACGAGGTGCATCGCACCTTGGAGGAAATGGCCGAGGGCTCGGACGTGAAAAACTCGATGTCGGTAGGCAGTGCGCTCACGGTTTTGCTGCGCGCCGGATACATCGAACGCTTCGACATTCCCGGCAAGCGCATGAAGGGCACCCGGCTCCTCAAGCCCGATGTGCTCGCCCGCCAGCTCCAACTCGACGAGGCGGCCATCGAGGAAAAGGACCGGCGCGACCGCGAGAAGCTCAAGGCGATGGTCGAGATGTGCTACTCGCGCGTCTGCCGCCAGAAGTGGATTCTCAATTACTTCGGCGAACAGGACGCCGG
>CANLKN010000167.1 GCA_947491475.1 Akkermansiaceae bacterium
GCCGGTACCGCCGCCCGCCTACGCCTCGTGCTCTTCCAACACGTCGCGAGCGACGAAGTCAGCGTTCAGCTCAACGGCACCAGCCTGAAGCAAGACCTCGTCGATGCGCAGTGGAAAGACCCCCGCATCTTTTCTCCGAATCTCCAGCCAGCCACGGTCTCGCCCGGCGCTCTCGTCAAGAACACCGCCACCCAGAAGCTCACCCGGCTCGAGTTCGTCGTCCCCGCGGAGATCCTGCTTCGCGGCGACAACCGCATCACCCTCTCCGTGGACCGCAAAGTCCCCTTCTCGCCCTCCCAATCCGTGAAAGTCGAGAAGGTGGAACTGCACCTGAAGTAACCAAGAACATCAAACGTTCCCTGCCCTTGCTGGCGGCCGAACAACGGGGTCAGGCCGTACCCTGCCGCAAGTGTGACTAGAATCGCCTCCTTTCGCCGTATTTAGTCACACCTCAACCTAGGGTACGGCCTGACCCCATGACCTGTCTATCTTCCCGAAATAGCTTGTATCTGTATACCGTTTGTTGTTTTCCAAACAGTATACAGAATGAAAAACACCATATCTCTAGCGTCACGATCTGACTCAGCCACTTCCCGTTTGCGGGCAGACATCCTCGGAGGGGCTTTAGACCCTGGAGCGCTGCTGGCGGAGACTGCGATGGCTGAACGGTTCGGAGTGAGCCGGGTTCCAGTGCGTGAGGCTTTGTTTACACTGGAGCGGGAGGGGTTGGTGGAGTTTGGCACCACGGGCCGTGCTTTTGTAAAAGTGCTAACACCGCAGGATTTTCAGGAACTGCACACGCTGCGCCTGGCGCTGGAACCGATGGCGGCCCGGTTAGCGGCTCCAAGGCTGCGAAAGGACTCCTCCGCACTGGAAAGGAACCTGGCGGCGATGCGCCGGGCCAAGTCGGTTCGGCAAATCACCCGTTTGGATCTGGATTTCCATGAGTTGATTATCGCAGCGTCTGCAAACACAAGACTGCTGAAGCTCTGGGGCATTTTGCGTGGCGAGTTGGACCTTTGGCTGGGCCGTTTGCACCGCCGTCACCAAATCCAGACCGAGCAGACGCTGGATGAAACCCTCGAAGCTCATGCCTCGATCATTCAAACCTTTCAGTCGCAACCGCCCTCTGCTTGTGAGCGAGTGATTCACAAGCATGTTCAGGGTTGGAGTGAGTGGTTGCCGACGCTGGAGGTGCAGCCATGAAGTATGTTGCCATTCTCTGCTTGGTTTTGCCGCTCTTCTCGCTGACTCAGGCGCAGGAGTCCTCGCCGGTGCTGGAGTATCGCTTGCAGGAGGATGCGCAGGACGTGTCGGGCAAGAATCTACACGGCACGGTGCATGGGAATCCGCGCTTTGAGACGGTGGATGGGCGGGCCGGTATGGTATTCGATGGTGCGGGCGATTGGGTGGAGGCTAACGCGAAGCTGCCGGAGACGGGCCAAGCGTTCACCATCGAGTGCTGGGTGAGACCTGCGGCTGATCAGGTTGCAAACGCGAATATCTTTGGCAATCACACCCATGCGGGAGAGGGCTTTGTGCTTCAGCAGGATGCGGCCAACACCAACTCGTTCGCGTTCAATTACGGCGATGGCGCGGGTGGATGGATTCACACGCGCCCAATCCAACTAACGGCGGAGCGCTGGCAGCATGTCGCCATCGTGAAGTCGGCGAAGGAACTCCGTTTTTACCTCAACGGCCTGTTGCTGGACACCATTCCAGCCACCGCGCCCATCATTGCGAGCCCCTTGAGTTTTCGAGTCGGTTTAGGGTTTGCCGATGAAAACCGTTGTTTCAAAGGGTCCGTCTCGGAACTGCGGATTTGGGATCGCGCCTTGAGCGAAATCCAACCGGAAGTTTCGGTGGTGCAGCAGGTGGAGTCGTTGGCAAACAATACCAGCGTGCGTCTCAGCACGGCAACATCGTCGCGCATCTTCAGCAAAGGAAGCTCACCCGTGGTCGAGTTGAGTTGGGGCGATAACGCGATGACGGCGGGTGATTCGACCATCAACGCGGCGTTTGAATGTGAAGACCTTGGCGGCAAAAAAATCTCCATCGCTCCGGTTGGGTTGACCCGGCAGGGCGGATTCAAGCACAGCCTTCCGTTGCTGTTGCGGCCGGGTTATTACCGCCTGACCTGCAAGCCGACCCTCACCCATGCGGGCGGCGTCCACGGATTGAAACCCTCGGAGATTTCCTTTGCTGTGCTGGGCGACGATGAGGAGCCACGGGACGCCAGGGAACCGCAGAGCGTGACATTGGGATCGCAACCCACGCAGATGTTTGCGCTTGATGGCGAAGGCTGGCTGCTCGCCACCGACCCTACGAACATCGGGCGCACCGAGCAGTGGTTCCAAGCCCCTGTCGCCAATGCCAAACCCACGCGCGTGCCATGGATCATCCAGGATGTTTTCCCCGACTATCACGGGGTCGCCTGGTATTGGCGGGAGTTTGACGCACCGCTGCAAGCCCATGCCGACGGGCGTTTCATCCTGCGTTTTTGGGCGGTGGATTATTTCGCCGAGGTCTGGGTGAATGGCGTGAAGGTCGGCGAGCATGAGGGCTCGGAAGATCCATTCGAGTTAGATGTGACGGCGGCCATCAAGCCCGGCGCGAAGAACCGGCTGGCGGTGCGTGTGCTCAATCCCACACGCGAACCCATCGACGGCATCGCGCTCGGCGAGACGGCACATGGACCGAGGAGTTATCCGGTCGGCCCAGGCAGCACTTACAACGTGGGTGGGATTGTGGATTCGGTGGAGCTGCTTGCCACGCCTGCGGTCCGTGTCGAGAACCTGTATGTGAGGCCGGATTGGAAAACCGGGCGCATTCAGATTGAAGCGAATCTGCGCAATGCGTCGAACCAAGCGCTCGCCACCGAGATGCGTTTCACCATCGGGCCAGCCAACGCTGGCGGGGCGCTCCATGCCGCCGTGGTGAAGCAGGAGCTAAAGCCCGGCGACACCGTGGTGCGCAGCTCGCTCAGTGTCGCGCAGCATCGCTTGTGGAGTTTGGATGATCCTTTTCTCTATCGCGTCACCGCGCAGGCGGGAGTGAGTGGATCTGTATCGTTTGATGAGAAGACCACCCGTTGCGGCTTTCGCGATTTCCGCTATGAAAACGATGCCTTCCGGCTCAATGGCAAGCGCGTCTTTCTGCAAGGCGCGCTGCTTTTACCGCACTATCCGGTGGGCTTCCGAGTGTCTCCGCGAGAGGACTTTTTGCGGCGCGACGTCATGGCGGCAAAGGCCATGGGGCTGAACACCATCCGCCTCATCTGGGGTGGTCTGCGGGCGCGCGATCTCGATGTCTTCGATGAACTCGGCATCCTCGTGCAGCAGGAGCATTATGGCGCGATTCAGATAGCACCATCGCCCGCTCTCACGCGTCGTTTCGATGCCTCCCTGTCCGGCGTCATGCGCCGGGATCGCAATCATCCCAGCATCGTCATTTGGTGCCTGCTCAATGAGATGTGGGATGGCCCGCAGTTCCGCCATGCCGTGCAGAGCCTGCCACTGGTGAAGCACCTCGATGACACGCGTCTCGTCTGGCTGGGCAGCGGTGGCTTTGACATGCAGTTTTCCCAGGGTTCGCTGAGCAATCCCGGCGCGCTGGAGTGGCAGCACCTCATGGGCAACGAGAGACCAGATGGCCCCGGCCTGAGCTATCCCGGACACTATGGGCAGATGCTGATCAATCAGGCTCCGGTGAAGGCAGACATTCATCCTTACCAACCCGTGCCGCACACCGCTGCCGAGATCGAGCGGATGCGCAACTTTGGCGTTCAAGCGAAGGACCGCAAAATCATGGTCACCGAGATCGGCACCGGCTGTGCGGTGAACCTGCCGCGCTATGCGAGGCACTATGAGCAAATGGGCGCGACGCACGCCGATGATGCCCGCTACTATCGAGACAAACTCGACCATTTCATGGCCGACTGGAAGCAGTGGAATCTCGGACGCATCTGGTCGCAGCCCGAGGACTTCTTTCTCAACAGCGAGCGCAACATGCTCAAACTCCGCCGCGAAACCGGCAACGCGCTGCGTGCCAATCCGCATCTGGCCGGAACCTACTTCTGCGCGCTGACGGACTCGGATTTCGACGGTATCGGTCTGCTCAACAGCTTCCGCGAGATCAAGCCCGGCGCGATTGAGCTGCAGCAGGATCTCACCGCGCCGGTGCGCTGGTGTCTCTTCGCCGAACCGACGAATGTTTACAGCGGTGGCTCGGTGAAACTGGAGGCGGCGCTTTCCAATCTCGATGCTCTGCCCGCTGGCGATTACCCGGTAAGTGTCGAGGTCGTCGCGCCGGATGGGCGACGTGTCTTTGAGGAGAAACTCAGCTTCAAAATCCCCGCGCCATCACCAACGGATGAAACACCGCTGGTGAGACCGGTGTTTGCCAAAGACGTGCCCGTCACCGGACCCACCGGCACCTATCAGTTCCTCGTTCGCTTTGATCATGGCGCAGCGGCGACAGGCGGGGAAATCGAGTTTCAGGTGTTCAATAACGCCGACATGCCTCCCGTGACGAGCGAGGTCGTCTTGTGGGGGAAGGACGAGGCATTGGCTGCCTGGCTCGCAGGGCAGAAGATCCGCACCCGCCCCTTTGCCACGACCGCACCCGGTCACCGCGAACTGATTCTCGTGGGCAACGGTGGGGGCGATGTCACCGCCTTTCGTGAACTCGCCTCGCGCATGGCCAGCGGCTCCACCGTGGTCTTCTTGTCGCCAGCGGTGTTCGCGCGCGGCACGAACCCGCTCGGCTTCCTCCCGCTCGCCACCAAAGGAACCCCGACCAGCACCGACTTTGCTGGCGGATACTACCGCGGCGACACCTTCGCGCCGAAGCATCCCGTGTTTGCAGGCCTGCCCTCCGGCGGCATCCTCGACTACACGCTCTACCGAAACGTCATCACCCAGGGTGGAAATGGCATCACCGGCCTGCCCGTGCCCGACGACCTCATCGTCGCCGGCATCCGCGCGCAGTTCAGCTACGCCTCCGTGATGCAGACAGCAGCCTATCGCTTCGGCG
>CANLKN010000168.1 GCA_947491475.1 Akkermansiaceae bacterium
TTGGCAAACCGACGGAATCACCACCACGACAACTGATTTTCCTGCGGAAATGGACGGACTCAACGCGCTATGGGAAAAAGCCAGCTCACGCCGCCCGGTAGGGGCGGGCCGCCCCGCGCGCGGGTTTGGACGGGTGGCGGTGGGCTTCGGCGAATGACTGCACACGCCGCTTACTGATTCGGCGGAAATTTCTGGAGCTTGCGCTGGAGAGATCGGCGGTGCAGCCCCAGCGCTTCCGCGGCGCGGCTGATGTTGCCGCCGTGGTCATGCAGTACGCGCTGGATGTGTTCCCACTCCAAGCGGTCCAGCGACGGGGCCTGATAGGACTCGTCTGCCGGAGCGTGGCGCTGTCCTGATAGAACGGCGAGGATCTGATCCGCGTCCGCCGGTTTGGTGAGGTAGTCTATGGCTCCGGCTCGCACGGCCTCGATGGCGGTGGCGATGCTGCCATAGCCCGTTAGAATGATCGCCCGGATGCCGGGATGTTCGTCGATCAGTCGTTTTAGGCACTCCAAGCCGTCGCCGGGCATGCGGAGGTCCAGCACTGCGGCTTGCGGCGAGAACTCCCGGGCGGCGCGAACACCGCCATCCGCGTCTTCCGCAGTGGCGGTTTCATAGCCGTTCTCGCGAAACGAGCGGGCGAGGCGTTCGCGGTAGATGGCATCGTCATCGACGACGAGAATGCGTTGAAATTGCGGTGCTTTCATTCGGGGGAATCCTTGGGTTTCACGGGCAGGGTCAGGGTGGCGCAGGTGCCGCCGTCCACGGCCGGCAGCAGGGTGCATGAACCACCCAGGTGCGAGGTGAGTGTTTGGATGAGAAAAATCCCAAGTCCCATGCCTGAGGTATCTTTTTTCGTGGTGAAAAACGGTTCGCCGATCCGCCGCCGCAAATGGTCGGGAATCCCCGGACCCTGATCCAACACGCGGAACACAATTTCGTCCTGTCCATGGATCCGAATATCCAGTGTCACCGGCCTGCCGGATGGATCGGCCTCACAGGCGTTTTCGATGAGCACGACGAGCGATTGAAGCACCGCTCCGGTGGAAAGAAGGAGCGGGAAATTCTGCGTGCGGTCGTCGGTTTTCACCCGCTCCAACATTCCTGACGACAGATGTTTTTCCAACCGGGCGCACAGCGATGCCGCAGTGCAGGCTTCCGGGGACTCTCCTGTCCCGCGTGTCGAGCGGCGGTCGAGGCGGTCCAGAGTCTGGCGGCATCGTTCCACCTCGCTGCGGATCAAGCGGGCATCTTCCTGCCAGCCCGCAGACGCGCCATCACGCCGTAGCGAGCGTTCGAGTTCCTTGCTGGCGATGGCGATGGTGCCGAGCGGCGAGCCGAGTTCGTGGGCCACGCCGGCGGCGAGGGTGGCGAGCGACTGGAAACGGTTTGCCTCGGTGATTTGCCGTTCCGCTTCGGCGAGTTCCTTTTCGCGTTCGCGGAGCTGGCGGTTCATCCGGTGGACGAAAAACGCGATGCAGATGGCGATGAGCAGCAACGATACACCACATCCTGCTAGAAAAACCGGATAGGTGAGTGTTCCGCCGCCCACCACCCCGGCAGGGCCGGAGAACGGCAGGTGCCAGATGGAAAGCACGAGCACTTCCACTGCGACAAGCACCAGCAGAACGCACAGCGAGCGACCGGATAAGGTCATTGCCGCCAGCGCGATGAGAAGAAGGTAGAAGCCGGTGAACGGATTATGAACCCCGCCAGAGAAGTAGAGCATCGTGGTCAGAATCAGCGAGTCACCGAAGATCAGCGTGTTGATCAACGGTCTGCATTTCCCGCTGCTCCAATCCATGCAGTCCTCAAGCAGATGGTTGGAAAACACCGTGAGCATCAATCCGGAAATCATCGGAATCCATGGCAGTTCCAGATGAAAAACGAAGGCCGCCGCCAGCATCGCAAACAATTGGCCGAAAGCAGCTACCCACCGCAGGCGCAGGATCCAGCGGAGCATCAGGGACGTGGCGGGGAGTGGAATGGCGGCGGCGATGCACGGAGACTACGCGGCCCGGCCCCTATCGTCCCACCGGAAACTGGGAAAGGCGTGCGGTTTTTTGTCGCAGGTGGAATGCAGCCAAAGGAATACCCGCCACTGCGACAATTCACCACATTTTCACATCGGAAAACGTGCCTACAAGCAGCGCATGGATTTTCCTCCCTACTACCTCGATCACATCGCCGGCGGTCGCCTGATCATCGGCCTGATCGCATGTCTGCATGTGCTCATTAACCATCCGCTGGCTGTCGGAGCCTATCCCTTGCTGACTTTCATGGAATGGTGGGCGCACAAACACAATCGTCCGGACATCGACCGTCTTGCCTACCGCATCACCTTTGTGGTGTTCATCGTCACCACCTCGGTGGGTGCCCTAACCGGGGTGGGGATCTGGCTTTCCACCTCGTTGTTCGCACCGTTCGGGATCGGTAGTTTGTTGCGGATTTTTTTCCTCGGTTGGTTCGCGGAGTGGCTCGTCTTCATTTCCGAGGTCGTGCTGATCATGTGGTGGTTCCTGAGTTGGAAAAAGGCCGACACGCCTGAGAAAAAACGCAAGCACATCAAGATCGGACTCGCTCTGAGCATCATGTCGTGGCTGACGATGGCGCTGATCGTCGCGGTGTTAGGATTCATGATGAACACCGGGGACTGGAGCCAGAGCCGCGCGTTTCTCGATGCGATGACCGCGCCCCTCTATCTACCGCAGCTTGGATTCCGCACCGCTTTCGCCTTCATGACGGGCGCGGTTTTCCTTTGGTTCTGCACGTATTTCTTCACGAAAAAGGACGCCGCCGCGAGAGCTTGGATGGTCGAGCGACTGTCGCATGTGGTGCTCTCCTCGATGATGGTGCTGACCTTTTTCGGCATCTGGTATTGGTTCCGAATTCCCGAGGCGATGAGGGCGAACCAGTCCGTGGCCCTTCTTTCCATGGCATTCGTCCAATGGAAGGACAAGTTCGCCATGCTGCTGGGCTGGACGGTCGGTGCGTTCCTGCTCATCGCCATCGGCGGGCTAACGGTGCCGCGGCTGATTCCGCGATGGGCGCTGCTGATCCCGACCTTCATGGGCATCTGGCTGCTAGGGCATTTCGAGCGGGCTCGTGAGTTCATGCGCAAGCCATGGGTAATCGCGGAATACCTCTACTCCAACGGCGTGAGGAAGGACGAAGTCCGCTTCCTTCAAAGTGAAGGCATGCTCGCCCATGCCACCTATGTGAAACACCACACCGTCACTCCTGAAAACCACATCGAGGCGGGCAAGGACGTGTTCATGATTTCCTGTTCGCGCTGCCACAGCACCACCGGCATCAATAGCGTGCTGGACAAGTTCACCCGCATGTATGGCCCCGGCGAGTGGAACGCCGGTGGTATGGTTTCGTTCCTCGGCACGATGCACAAGACCAGCACCTTCATGCCGCCGTTCCCCGGCAACCTGGCGGAAAAGGAAGCGCTCGTCTCCTACATCCTCGATCTCCGCAAGACCCGCGAGCCGCTCTCCGGCGCGCAGGCAACCGGCATCCGCCTTTCCGATACCACCTCAGCTTCCTCCAAGCCATGACTTCAATGTTGTTTCTCGCCAACACGCCGGTTCCACGCGATCTCACGCTGCCGCTACCCTTGCCGGAGGGCCTGCTGAAGACGCTGCTCGTCATCTTTTTCCTGATTCATATCCTGTTCGTGAATCTAACGGTAGGCGGATCGCTGCTCGTCGCCATCTTCGAGTTCCTCGGCTTCAAAAACAAAAAATACGACGCGCTAGCCCTGGAACTGGCAAAAACCGTCACAGTCAACAAGAGCCTCGCCGTCGTCATGGGCATCGGTCCGCTGCTCTGCATCAACCTCGTCTACACCGTGCAATGGTATGGGGCGAACGCGCTCACGGGCCATGCCTGGCTCCTGATCATTCCGCTCATCATCACCGCGTTCCTGCTGGCCTACCTGCACAAATACACTTGGCATCACTGGGAAACCGGCATCGCGAAGAGGTTTCACTGGGGTCTCGTGCTCACATCCACCTTGCTGTTTCTCGCCATCCCCTTCGTGTTTCTCGCAAACGTAAACCTCATGCACTTCCCCAGTGAATGGGAAAAGGTGAAGGGTTTCTTCTCCTCTTTGAAAGTCGGCAACGTATTTCCCCGCTATTTCCATTTCCTGCTCGCCTCCGTGGCGCTGACAGGACTTGCGGGTGCCGGATGGTTCTGGCGGCGGATCGTTGTCGATCATCTCGACAACGGAATGTCCCGCGAGGAGCTGAGGCGGCTTTTCTATCAGATCGCGGCCCTTGCCACCGGGCTGCAATTCATCGCCGGACCGCTGCTGCTCTTCACCCTGCCAGCCGTGGGCGTCACGCCACTGCTCTACAAAATCATCCTGCCATCCGCCGCTCTCGGTTTGGTGCTTTTCATCGTGCTTTTGAAAAAGGCGAAAGGACCGGATGAAAACCTGGGATATGGCTATATCAGGCTGTGCGTATTCTTTTCCGTCGTCGTGCTCGGCATGGGCAGCGGGCGGCATGCCTATCGGGAAGCTTCGCTCGCCACCCACCAACAGCAGGTCCGCGAACGCACGGCGGACTATCAGAACGCGCTCACCGCGTGGAACGAGGCAAACCCGCCTTCGGAAGAAGCCGAGGAAACGCCGGAACAACTCTTCGCCACCTGCGCGGCCTGCCACGCGCCTGACAGCAAACTTGTCGGACCTCCGCTGCGTGAAATTGCCGCGATCTACGCGGGAAACCCCGACGGCATCGTCACCTGGGCGATGGCTCCCGGAAAAAAGCGCCCGGATTTCCCACCGATGCCGCCATTTTCCCACCTCGGGCCGGACAAGCTCCGGGTGATAGCCGAATACATTCTGGCCACCGCGCCGAAGTGACGCGGTGGCTGATCCGGTAAAGTTCAGAACCGGCGCGTCAGCAAACCCGGCATCCACAAGGTGCGGATCAAGGCGTCCGCATTCGTCGGGCCGGGCCAGACGAATCCCACGGG
>CANLKN010000169.1 GCA_947491475.1 Akkermansiaceae bacterium
AAATCCGCTTCCCTCCGTCGCCACGCGCCATGACGTGATAAACCGCTCCCGGATACTGAAACCTTGGCGGTCTGGCCATGCGGCATCTCTACCATCCACCGCCCGGACGTCAACCCCAATATTGAAATCCAAGGACTGACCCCGTCCACGTCGCCACGCGCCATGACGTGATAAACCGCTCCCGGATACTGAAACCTTGGCGGTCTGGCCATGCGGCATCTCTACCATCCACCGCCCGGACGTCAACCCCAATATTGAAATCCAAGGACTGACCCCGTCCAGTCACCCACTGATCCGGTTATCCCTTCATTGTCGGCCAGCGAGCCCTCCCGCTTCTCCAGCAAGCCGATATTCCAGCGGTCATTACATGCAAGCTTGATCGCATAGTAGTTTTTCCGTTCAAGAAGGCAGATTTGTGGCTTTGACATGGTGTGTATGGTTCAGTTTCTCCTCGCCCGGAAATACCGCTTCGGTTGGTTGGCCGTCGAGTAGGAGCGGGTGATGACCGCGCCCTGGCCGATGACGTTGGATTCCGTGATGTTCCAATCGATTAGGTTGATTGAATCCAAAACGGTGTAGGATATGCCTTGCTGCGCGGGGAAGCTAAACTGGATGCTGTCGGCGGCCGGGACCATCGCGATCCGTGCTTTAAATCCGGGAACAGAGGCCGCGGCAAGCGGGTTTCCCCCGAACTCCACCTCGGCCCCGTCCAAGTAGCCATCGCTATCTGTGTCGGCTAGGAATGGATTCGTGCCAGCGGTTTGCTCCGCACCGTCGTTGAGCCCGTCTCCGTCCACATCGGCGGTCTTGGGATCGGTCGCATGGCCAGCTTCCAGAATGTAGCCGTCACGGGTGGTGGAAGAGCTTCGGTCATACCACATGCCGACTTCAGCGCCATTGCCGCCAGCCACCTCGGCGTAGTCCAAGGTGTTTCCGACCGTGACGCTGGGTCTGCTGCTCGCCCATCGGCTATAAGAGAAAGCCTCGCCGTTCACCCAAGTCCATGTGCCTTCAACGGTTGCATCGGTCGCTCCAATCCAGAGGCCGGTGTAATCGTCCGTCGCCCCGGCACCGAGAGATGCCATGCCACGGGTCCAGCGGTCTTCCGTAGGGAAACATGCAAGTTCACCACCGCGTGCGTGGGCGTCCGCACGGGCTTGCGGCCAAGTGCGAGACCCGGCGATGATTGAGAACCGCCCGACCCCGACCTCCCAACCGTCTTTCAAGCCATCCCCGTCGGTGTCGTCCTTGGTCGGATCGGTGCCGTAGGTGGTCACTTCTTCGTAATTATTGAGCCCGTCGCCATCGCTGTCGCTCATGTCGGGCGCAAACGTCGCCGCCACTGACTTGTCGGCATCCATCGCGATCGAAAGTGGATTGGTCGTGCCCGAGGCATCGCCGGTCCAGCCGGTGAACTTGTAGCCGGGATTTGGAACCGCGGTGAGGGTGGCGGTGGCACCGGGTTCGTATTCGCCAGCGCCGGTGATCGAACCCTGTATGCTGAATGCCAATGATAACGTGAGTTTGGAAATCTCAAGGAGGTAACCTTTGCTCTGTGAAGAGTCCTGATCGTCCCACAAGCCCGAAATTGCGTGTCCAGAACTATAAAGCACGCCATAATCCTGACCCGGCCCGATGTTGTTGCCATTGTTGGGATTTGTGGGTGACCAACGACTGGCCGTCACCAAGTCGCCCGTGATCCATCGCCATACACCCTCCTGAGCTTCATCATTCAATCCCAGCCACATATCGGGCCACGTTTTCGAAGCATCCAAAAACCCATTTACCTCATCAATTTTAGCCTGCGTATTCAGCACCGCCAATCTACCGCCTCGCGCCTCCGCATCGGCTTTGGCCTCTTGCCAGGTGTAGGATCCTTGAATGATTTGGAAGTGGGGGCGCTCGCTGGAATAGAGTGCCTTCACCTCGCCGGAATCAAGTGCGCGGTTGTAGATGCGGGCATCATCTAAGTAACCTTGAAATGATTGACGAGCGAATTGGTTGAAAATGTATGGAGTCGAGATTCGGAAAGGCAAATCTGTAAACTCAGCGATACTCGCCTGCCAAGATGCAGTTTGTGCCCCATTGATGTAGAGTGCTGCTTCTCGATCAATATTGATCGTGAGCGCAACCTGTATCCAATTCTTCAGCGAAGGCACATAGTTTGATCTAAAATCTGTGTATGAAAGAGCGTTTGTGGACTGCTCGTCGGTGTGAATTCCCAGCACCGAACCGACGATACCTGGTTGATCTTTTCCAAGGATAAACATATCCCCCCAGCCTCTCCACGAGAGATTCGTATGGTATGTCTCAAGGTATATCCAAGTACTATAGGTAATTGGATAATTCTTGAGAGAAAGTAGGTTTGGAACTTCGACGTATGCGTTCTGCCGAAAGTCGCCAGCAGAAGATACGGAATTGGAACGGTCTGATACATAAGTTACGTTCGTCTCAATGCCGGTGTTTCCTTTTCCAGTCGCATCGCTCGCATTCCCATCCAAGGGATAATAAGCCACCATCCCCTTGCTGAAGGAATTGAACTTCGTCGCGTCGAGCGGGTTGGTGTGCTCCTTGACCTCCAAACCATCCGGCACGCCGTCGCCGTCCGTGTCGGGGTTTTGGGGATTGGTGCCGGTATTCGTGGCAGAGACGTAGATTCCGGTGTTGGTTTCTACGGAGTTGTCGAGACCATCGCCGTCGGAGTCGATAGCGCAAGCGACAGAGGTGGAAGCGAGTAAGATCGCGGCAATCGTGGACCAGCGGGGGTATTTCGGTTTCATGGCAGGAAGGACAGAATTTGTCCTTCCTGGTGGACGGGGAGTGAATAAGCCGCACAAGGACGACCGCGTTGGCCTTTAGCCGTCCCCGAGAGGGCGGCCTGGACATGCGCCACCGCCTCCCCGGCCGTTTGGTCGGTTTGGCGGCATCGTTGCGGTCGATGCCGACCGCCTTGTGAGCGAGGTTATTCAGACCTCATCCGCCGGAGCGAACAGTCGGAGTCAACCGGCGCGGGGGCGTTCCGGCAAGATAATTTTCTGCTAGGAATTTGCTTTCTGAGGGAGGCCCCTGAAAGAGCCATTGGGTCAGACCGGCCTGCCTATCGTAGCCTTGGCGAAGACTGAAGGGAGGGGAAAAGGGGGTTGGCCCCGAGTTTGCCGCCTGGGTGCAAACGCGGCACCCCAAGCTGGTGGTGGAAGTCGTCAAACGCCTGGCCGAGGTGCCCGGCTTCCACTTGCTGCCCAAACGCTGGGTGGTCGAGCGCACCTTCGGCTGGCTGATGCACTGCCGCCGCCTGGTGCGCGATCACGAACAGACTGTGGCCTCCGCCGCTGGCTGGATTTACCTCGCCATGATCCGCCTCATGCTCCGCCGCCTCGCATGAACATTGGCTCATTTTGATTTTTCAGACAGGCTCTTAGAAAACCGCCGCCGGCACCGGTGTGTAACCCAGGCGGCGAGCAGGGGCAGGTCATCCCAGAACACATCATGGCAGGCCCCGCTGCCGGGCAGCCACGCTTGCAGACCACGCCAGTCGCGCTGGCGCAGGCACCGGAACAAGTCGCCGGAAAAATAGTGGGCGGCCACGGAACGCCCCGGCGCTTGCGCTTGCAGGGGAAAGGCGGCCACGGTTTCCGGCTGCAACCAAGCGGCCACGGCAGCCGGAAAATCCACCCCACAAAACCGGCCAAAGCGAAACCCCGAAGAGGGGCGCGGATGAAATTCAATCAGGTAACGCTGGCCAGTGCTGGCATCTTCCATCCAATCAAAGCCGCAAAAGCCTTCAAATTGGGTGAATTGCGCGACCTGTTCCACCAGCGGTTGCAGTTCCGGCATGGCGCAGAACAGCCGCGCGGTGGAGGGACTGTATTCGCCGTTTTTTCGCTGGGTGGAGTAGGACGCCAGCCAGGCCAGCGGCCGACCGGCGGAGCACACCATTTCCGCCAAGCCGCGCCGCCCCTGGATGTATTTCTGGGCCAGAATCGGAAAGGTCAGGGCGGCGGCCAGGAGTTCGGCGGGGGAATTGAATCGGGCCACGCCCGCGCCCCCCGATCCGTCCGGCGGCTTGACGATGACCGGCCAGCCGGTTTCGCGCCCAAAATCTTGAATTTCCGCTGCGGTTCGGCAAATGCGGCTGGGCGGCACCAGCAAATGGCGGCGCTGGTGAAGCGCCTCAAAGGCAAATTTGCTCAGGAAAAACCCCCGAACTTCGGGATTCAGTGCGCCCGGCTGCCAGCCGGTTAATAAATCTGCATCCCCGGTGGCCATCAACCCGCGCACCGTCTGCTCATGCGTCACAATGACCGCCTGCCACGGCCGGTGCGGATCGCGCAAAATCTGCTGCAAGCGAACGGCAAGGTCGGCCCAAGATTTTTCCGAAAACGACGTGCTGATGTAACGGCTATGCACCATGGGATCGCCAGCAACGCACAAAAGATCCACTTCCCAGCCAGCACAGCGAAACATCGGCGGCAGCCGGAACGCCAGATAGAGCCCGCCTTCGGAAACCAGCAGAACTTTGCGTTTGGATGAATTGAGGGACGGCATGGATAAATGGGGTCAGTCCTTGGATTTAAATGTTTTTCCATACGTCTTCAGAATTTTGAGACCCGCCGAGTCCTTCCGCAGGGGGTTCACAAGCTGGCTCATGGCGGCAGGATGCCCCATGTACAGCCGCTTGGCCCTCACAGTAGTCCGCCACGCTTTTGAAGTAATGCGCCGCTCGCCCGCCACCGGCACCGCCTTGTAGCGCCCTTGGAACACATGCCCCCGCCGCTGATACCGGCTGTTCCACGCCTGGCTGAAAGTTCCCAGCAAGACCCGCATCCCGGCCGATAGGTTCGGCTCGGGCGTTTCCAGCAGCAGATGGAAATGATTTCCCATCAGCACCCACGCATGCACCCGCCAGCCGTGGCTTTGGCAAACCCGCTCCAGCCAGTGCAAAAACGATTCGTGATCTTCCTTCCCTGCGA
>CANLKN010000170.1 GCA_947491475.1 Akkermansiaceae bacterium
GTGGTCGCACGTTTCGCTGGCACGGAACCGCTCAAGTGCCATTGGCAGCCACTCGATGCGGAGCCATTCTCTGTGGTTTTCCAGGAAGTGATGGCATCGATCCACAGCGGTTTTTTCGAGAAAACGGTGCCGGTGGTGACCGAAACCGGAACCGCCACCGCCGCGCCCGGCCCCGCAATCCTCTCTGCGATGTTCCGCCAGCAGGCACCGCTGCTCTCCTATGGCTGGATGCAGGGCCAAGGTGGCTACGCCGGGGCCACGCCGGAATTGTTGTTTTCGCTGGATGACCGCTGCTTGAAAACCATGGCTCTGGCCGGCACCGCTCGCAGCGAGGACCGCGATGTTTTCGCCGTGGATGAAAAGGAAATCCGCGAGCACGAATACGTCGCCCAATCGCTGGTGGCGAAACTGCTTGATCTCGGTCACCTCGAACGGAGGTCGCGCGAGATTCTCGAACTCGGCTCGATCGTTCATTTCCTCACCCTGATCCAAGTGGATTTGGACACGCCGATGAGCACCAGCGAGCTTCTCAGGCGGCTTCATCCGACACCCGCACTGGGTCCGCTGCCGCGCACGGATGCCACCATGGAGCGGTTGCTCGAATGGCGCGGGCGCCTCGGCTGCCCGCCGGAATTCGGCGCGCCCTTCGGACTTTGGGACCATGGCCGCTTCGATGCGGTGGTCGCCATCCGCGGCATCTGGTGGCAGGACCACAGTCTCAGCATCCCGGCGGGTTGCGGCATCATCGAGGCCAGCCGCCTCGTCAACGAATGGCGCGAGCTGCGGCTCAAGCGCGAGGCCGTGAAACGATTCCTTGAATGATCGGCCGCGTGATTCTGTGAAACACGAGCTTGACAGCCTCAACTGGTTTCCTATTTTCCGCGCCCCGCCACGCGGCAACCGACCCGACTTTTCCAGAAATCATCATGGCCAACCACAAATCCTCGATCAAGCGCGCGCGCCAAACCATCGTTCGCACCGAGCGCAACCGCGCTGAAAAAAGCCGCATCAAGACGCTGCGCAAGAAGACCCTCGGTGCCATCGCCGCCGGCGACAAGGAAGCAGCCACCAAGGCCAGCACGGAATTTTCCTCAGCCGTGGACAAAGCCGCCAAGCGCAGTGTGATCCATGCCAACAAGGCGGCCAACCTGAAGAGCAAGACCGCCAAGGCGATCGCCGCAATCGCCTGAGCCCCGCTGCCGGAATTTTTCCGAGCGCCCCACGAAACAAGCGGACCGGCTACCCGGTGCCGCTTTTTTCATCGCCACCATGGCCGATTCACCACCACCAACCCGCGCGGCCACCGCCGCAAAAATCGCCGCCAATCCCTCAGGCTACAAAGTTTGTGAGGGCTGCGATTCCATCGTCGGCAGCGGGGCCGCCCTTTGCCCAAACTGCCACAGCTACCGCTTCGACGCCGCACCGCAGCGCGTCGTCGCCCAGGCCCGCATCCTCGGCTCCCGCGAGCAAACTTCCGTCACCGCCGACGACCTCGGTTGATCCAAAATCTCAAATTTCAAATCACAAATTTCCAATCTCTCTTCCCATGCCCGGTTCCATCGCATTCAAGGAGTGGCAGGTTGTGTGTGACGCGCTGGCCGGCGGGCGGCAGTCGATCCTGCTGCGCAAAGGCGGCATCCACGAAGGGCGGCAGGGATTTTCCTTCGCCCACGAGGTGTTCTTCCTCTTCCCCACCCGCTTTCACGCGGAGGCAAACCAGGTCCGCGAAGGCGAGGTGAAGGTCATGCCCGAGTGGCAACCCGGCGATGCCATCCGCATCACCCATCATGCCGAAGCCCTGTGGGCGGTCACCCTCACTGATTGGCAAAAGGTCGCCGCCCTCGCACCATGGCACATCTATTCCGAAGAAACCGTGCGCGACCGCTTCGATTGGGAAGGCAAGGGCATGGCATCCGGCAGCATCCACGTGGCACTGGTGCGCGTGCGTGAACTCGCCGAGCCATGGAAATTTCCCTACGAGGCAGGCTTCGGCGGCTGCCGCTCATGGCTCACCCTGCCTGAGCCGCACGCCGGATGGCGCGAATCCGCCAAACCAGTGCTCGATGATGAGGCATTCGCGACATTGGATCGTGAAGTCAGTGCCCTGCGGGCCTGAGAAATGGAAAACGCCATGGGCCACAGGGGAGTTGCAATTTTCCAAAATCCGGCCAGTTTCCCGTCCCGCACCCAAGATTCCACCATGATGTTGCTCCGTGATTCCGTCCGCCTGGCCGCCGCCGGTGTCTTGCTTTTGCTCGCGAGTTGTGCCAACCAATCGCCAGTTGCCAAGACCGATAAAGACGGCAAACCCATCAATCCTTACCCGGTGGGAACCTATGAACATTTCAAGGCCGAGCCCACTTATCCGAAGACTCATTCGGTCTGGAAAAACGAGGAATT
Organism: Akkermansiaceae bacterium; assembly: GCA_947491475.1. Taxonomy (GTDB): domain Bacteria; phylum Verrucomicrobiota; class Verrucomicrobiia; order Verrucomicrobiales; family Akkermansiaceae; genus Luteolibacter. The sequence continues at coordinate 2,401 of CANLKN010000170.1, forward strand.
ACTCTCGCTCACCGATGACTCCAACTCCCACATCAAGATCGACCTCAAGACCCAGCGCGGCTTCCTCATGAACGGCGAAGAGGTGGTCCTCGACTATCCGATCTGCTCCGGCGTCAAAAGCCGTCCCACACCCACGGGCACTTTCCACATCATGGAGAAAATCGTCGATAAAAGCTCCAATCGCTACGGCAAGATCGTCGATGTCGAAGGCAATGTGGTCAACCGCGATGCGGACGCATTCATGGACCCTATTCCCGAGGGTGGAAAATTTATCGGTGCGCCGATGCGCTACTGGATGCGCCTGACTCCCGATGGCGTGGGCCATCACATCGGTCCGGTGCGCCGCTATCCGGCTTCACACGCCTGCATCCGGGGGCCCAGCGGAACCATTCCCACCGTCTATTCCAAGGTGAAACAAGGCACCCGCGTGGTGGTCGAGTGATCGTTGCGGCCAGCCGACTTCACTCTTCCATGAACTTGTCGTGGCCGGCCTTTTTCATCTCCTTGAGAATCTCGACCAAGCGGGCGACATCGTCGATTTTTCCCTCGATAAACGCCGCCTCCACCTCGCTGAGTGTGACAAACAAACGACCCATCATCTTGCGGTATTGAGCGGCCGCCATTTGTTTGTCGCGACCATCCGGCATCTTGGTCAGCATGCTCGGCAATTCGCCCATGCCCTTGAGCACCGCTTGCTGCGCCTCGCGCACCTGCTCCGCGCCCTTCGCCGGATCGGTCTCCTTGCGGAAGGCCTTGTAGGCATCGTTGAAGATCTCCATCTGTTTGCCCAACGGCGTGTGCTCATCGTCATCCGCCGCGAAAACGGGACCCAGCAAACACATCGCACAACCCAGCAGCAGTAGTCGGTTATTCATGTGTGCCTAGAAAAGCACAAGTAAGGGGAGATTTCCACCCCCTTTTCATTGAAAACCTCATCTTTATCTCAAAGCTGCCGATCTGTTAGTGATCACTCACCGGCAGGCAACAGCCTGACGATGCGGTCTGGATCATTGAGCAGCACATAGATCAAGCCATCCGGTCCGACCGCCACATCGCGCACGCGGCCGATGTTCTTGAGGATGATTTCCTGGTGGACCACCTTGCCGTCCACGATGCGGATGCGGCGCACTTCCTGCTGGGCGAGCCCGCCGGCGAGCAGGTCGTATTTCCATTTCGGAAAACGGTCGCCAGTGACGATGTCGAGCCCGCAGGCGGCGATGGATGGTGTCCAATGAACCAGTGGCTGCTCCATGCCTTCCTTCTCGGTGATGCCCACCATGGGCGTGCCGTCATAGTTCATGCCATAAGTGATCACCGGCCAGCCGTAGTTGCGGCCGGGCAGTATCAGGTTGAGTTCATCGCCACCGCGCGGGCCGTGCTCGGTGCTATAGAGCGCACCGTCGCGCGGGTACATCACCAGCCCCTGCGGATTGCGGTGGCCATGGGACCATATGCCCGGCAGCGCCTCGGGATTGCTCACAAATGGATTGTCCTTTGGCACGCGGCCGTCGTCGTGAAGGCGGAAAATCTTGCCGTTGGGACGTGCGAGGTCCTGTGCCTCCATCATGCCACCGCGCTCGCCGATCACGAAATAGATATATCCTTTGTCGAAAACAAAGCGCGTGCCGAAGTGCACGCCGGCCCCTGATCGGAACTTGTCGTCGGGCCGGTAGATCCACTCCTGATCGGTCCAACGGTGTCCTTCGATGCGGCCGCGCACCACGGCGGTGATTACGCGAATTTCAGGCTCCCGCACCCCCTCCGCAAATCCCAGATAGATCCAACCGTTTTTCTCGTAGTCCGGGTGCGGGGCCACTTCCATTAGCCCGCCCTGGCCGTGCTCGATCACTTCCGGCGTGCCTTCGACCGGTTGCGGATCGAGCTTGCCGTCCTTGTCGAGAAACCGCAGCCGCCCGGGCCGTTCGGTCACCAGCTTGCGGCCGTCCGGCAGAAACGCGATCGCCCACGGCCGCTCGATGCTGCTCTCCACCAGCGTCTCGATGCGGTAATCGTGCAGCTCGGTATTTGTCACCGTATCCGGCGAGGGCACGGGAAACTCCATCCCTTCCACCATCGTTTGTTTCTCCTTCTCACGCAAAAAGATGACCATGCTGCGGATCTGCTTATCGGTGAGGACGCCTTCCCACGGCGTCATGCCCATTTGCAGGTTGCCCTTGGCGATCGAGCGGGAAATTTCGGCATCCGAGGCTCCATGTTTCCACACTCCGTCAACCAGTGAGCCTCCTTGGCCACCTTCAAACTTCGCCCCATGGCAACTGGCACAATATTTGCCATAGATCTCCTCCACCTTCAGCTTTTGCAAATCCTCGCCGACGGCTGCTCCGGCCAAGCACAACATCAATGGAAACACCAAACGCATGAGGCGCAATTTCCCGGCTCACGGGAAAAACGCAACCCGGCATTTCCCTAAAATTCCCACTCCACCTCAAGCCACAGCGAGCGCGGACCGGCCAAGGTGCGGATGCCATCGCTGCTCAGG
>CANLKN010000171.1 GCA_947491475.1 Akkermansiaceae bacterium
CACCATCGTACATCATCCAAACCTGAAATTCTGGGTTGTGGACCACCCACCAAAAGATGTTTGGCCCTCAATTTTAGGCACTTTCGGCCTCTAACAAACTGTCCGGTTTTGAACCGGCAAGAAATCCGGTTTTGAACCGTCGCCGACAGAATCAGATTTTTTTCTTGCACCCCGGGGGGGGGGGCAGCGATCTGCCTGCGCGTCAAACAGACCCACCCTCTTCTGTAGGGCAAATAAATACACCGTAACATGAAAATTCAAAGCCTCCTCACCCTCGCGGCGACTTCCGCGCTGATCACCTCCGCTTCTGCTTCCATCACGATGGACTGGGTCAACGTCGGCAATCCCGGCAACGCCGCAGACACCACCGGCTACGGCGCGGTGGCCTACGCTTACCAGATCGGCAAGCACGAGGTCACCAACTCCCAGTATGGCGCGTTCCTCAATGCCAAGGGCGCATCAAATAGCGGCGCAATCTACAACGCCGACATGACGGGCACCGGCATCACGCAGAGCGGCAGTTCCGGCAACTTTAGCTACAGCGTGACAAGCGGTTTTGAAAACAAGCCGGTGGTTTACGTCTCGTGGTTCGATGCGGCACGCTTCGCCAACTGGATGATGAATGGTCAGGGTAGCGGTGACATGGAAACCGGAGCCTACACGCTCAATGGTGCAACCAGCGGCATCATTACCGCGAATGTGGGAGCTACCGTTTACATCCCGACTGAGAACGAGTGGTATAAAGCGGCCTATTATAACGCAGCTACCACATCCTACTCGCTCTACCCGAACGGTCAGGACACGATCACCACGGCGGATGCGAACTACGGATTTGCAGTTGGCTCAACGACTGACGTTGGCAGCTATACCGGTGATGGCAGCTCTTACGGCACCTTCGACCAGGGGGGCAACGTCTGGGAATGGAATGATGCGGTGATTTCCGGCTCGTCGCGCGGGCTGCGCGGGGGTTCGTTCGCCGGCTTCGGCGCATCCACCCTGCGCGCATCCACCCGCAGCGACGGCGACCCCACGGGCGAGAGCAACTTCATCGGGTTCCGTGTCGCCAGTGTCCCTGAACCAACGTCGCTCCTCCTGACGATGCTCGCAGGCGGAGTGATGCTGGCCCGCCGGAAACGTTAGTTCTTCCCTTTGAACCTTTATCCCTTTGTCCTTTGAAACGCAGGGGCGGGCTTTCAGGCCTGCCCTTGTTGTTGTGTGGGAACCAAGCTGGAGTTTAACCCCGCCGCAGGCGGCGGATTTTTTTTCGAGAAAATGAGACCATCCACAAGCCTGAGAAGATGAAGCCCCCGGGTAGTGAGATGCCACAAGTGGTGGTGAAGTGGTATGCCTACGCCAAGTGGGTCCTAGAGCGCGTGGAGAGCTTCCCGAAGAGCCAGCGCTTCATTCTGGGGCAGCGGCTCTCGAACCACGTCATGGACGTGCTGGAGACGCTGGTGAAGGCGAGCTATGCCAAGGACAAAACTGTGCTGCTGATCCAGGCGAACGAAGGCATCGAGATGACGCGTTGGGTCGTCCGCATGGCGAGTGACCGGAAATTGCTGGCACCGAAGCAATTCGAGTTTAGCGCACTCCAGCTCAACGAATGCGGCCGGATGGTCGGCGGCTGGTTGAAAAGCCGTGGCGGCGGTTTTCAACCGCCAAGCCCCGAGTGAAATCCTACAAAAACCTCTACCTGCAAGTCTGCTCGCTGGAAAACGTGATGGCAGCCGCCCGCAGCGCGATGCAGGGCAAGATGAGCGGTCACGCCGCTGCCCGCTTCCAAGCGCGTGCCATTTACGCCACGCCCTCCGCTCAAGTCGGCTCAATCGGCGTCGTGCAAGCGGTGGTCGATCGTTCGGCAGCCATCAATGCGGTGGGTATCAAGGTGGAGGATTTCTCCGTCGGCAAATACAAGGCGATGGGCGCTCCAGGCACTCCGCTCACCGACGACCAACGCGAGTTGATCCAATCGAACCTGGCTGAAATTGCCGGGGAATTTCATGTAGCCGTTCTAGCAAAAGGTCGCGCAATTCCTGCTGAGGCCATGGAAGGCCAGACGTTCAGCGGACGCCAAGCGCAGCGCCACAACCTCGCAGGCATGGTCCAAGACCGCGCCGAAGCGATGCGTCGCCTCAAAGTCTATCACGCAGCGGTTGACATGGGAACCCGTGCGATGACTACCGCACTCGAAGACCAACTCCTCGAAGCCCGCACCAAGGTCGATGACCTCACGCGGGACCACCAAGCCCAAACCGAACTGCTCAACGAAGCATCGACCCAAGTCGAATCGCTGCGCGGTGAAGTGGAGCTCCTTGCCGCTGAAATCGACACGCTCAAAGCAGAGTGCGACGAGGCGAAAATCCAATCCGCCAACCTGATCGCGCAACGAGATGCAGCAGCCGGCCAAGTCGCCACGCTGCAATCCCAGATCACCGAGCTGGAGGCGTCCCAAACGGATTTCGACCGCAAGCTACAACTTGAAGTCGCCCGCGTCGTTGCCAGCACCGGCACCACGATGCCCGCCCGCGTCACCCCAGCTGGTGACACCAACCAAGCCGCCGATCTCCATTCGCGTTTTGCCGCCATCACCGATCCCACCGAGCAGACCGCCTTCTGGCGCAAGCTCACCCCCGACCAACAAGCTCTCATTCTCAAACACCAAGCCTAATACCTCGCCATGCCAAACACACTCACCAACGTCAAAGACATCAAGGTGGCGCAACGTGCGCTCATGCCCTTCATGTCGAACCTCCTGCCGGTCACGGCATTCTCCACCGACTTCAGCCCGCTGCCCGCTGAGAAACTCGACACCATTCGCGTCCCACTCGTGGGTGCGCCCAGCGTGTCGAGCGACTTCACCGGAGACTACTCGTCGAATGCAGATGCCACGGTCACGGTGGTTCCCGTCACGCTCAGCCGTCACAAATACAAGACCGTCCACGTCACCGCCAAAGAATCCGCCGAGGTCTCCCTCAACGTGCTGGAAACCCTAGTGGAAGCGGCCGCCCAGCAACTCGCCCAGGACGTGCTGGTGGACATCCGGTGATCGGCGGCGAATCCGGCAGCGGTTCCTGCCACGGCCCCATGTAGAGCACCATAGGACCGCCCTCGCCCTGAACGAGGAGCACCCATCTGCTGTCATTCACGTTCGGGCTTTTCCTCAGCACGGTGCCATAGGTGACATCGCCGGTCACTTCGTCGTAGCCGTTGAGTTCTCCGTGCCAGACATGCCAACCGTCAATGTCACTCCAATACCTGAGCGGGCCGAAGTCTTCAGGATTTGTTCCGGTCCACAATTCGTTGGTCGTCACCACATAGTCGCGGATCAGGTCGCCGGTATAGACGGCAGGCAATAGTCCACCCTCACGCGGCAGGTCGGCGGGCTTGATCGAAGGAACGTCCTTGGCCTCGATCTTGGTGCGTGTCGGAAACACTTCCATAATCTCAGGCAGTTCCCACGCGGCGATGATCGTTTGCTGGGTGCTGCTCACCGAGAACGACGAAGAAGGAATGAATGCTTCGAGGTCTTCCACACGCCCGCCGAGGTCATCGAGCACGGTTTGCAGGCCCTCAATCTGAGCGATGGTGTGTCCGTGCTCTTGGAATGCGCTCACCGGACCTGCGGTGGAGATGATGGCAACGAACTCGTTCAAGACTGGGGCGGATGCGAACGTGAGGGTGAGGTCATCATCACTGTCGAGCGTGACGGACTCCGGTTGGCCGGATCGTTTTCGTCGCGGACGGTCAGTTCGATTTCGAGAGTGGGGCGGATGTCATCCGATGCACGGAGCGCGGCGGCCAGTTCGGCGGTGTTGAGGTTGAGCGTGATGGTTGGATCGCCTTCGGGTGCGGCGAACACGGCGATTTCCAAGAGGTCCTGGGCGATGCCGGCCATTGATCCGCCAAACGTGATGTGCGCGGTGTTGCTGGTGGGATTGGTGACCGTGAACGATCCATCCTCGTCGGCGAGCGCCTGCAACGCGGTCTGGATTTCCTCGGGTCCGTCCTCCACCGAGAGCTCGCCAGTCTTTTTGAACCCGCGCCGGATCTGGTAGGTGCCACGAAACGTCGGCTGGATGCGCAGGGACTGGATTTCGGGCCAGACGGTGGTGGCTGACGAGCCGCCTTCCTGGACACGCGTGACCGATGGCGCGGGCGGCACCAGCAAATCAAACGAGGCGGTTGATGCGAGCGGAGCCTGGATCAGTCGGACCTCGTAGCGGATTGATCCATTCACGGATTGCTCGCGGACGCGCACGAATGACAGCGGCTTCAGTTCGGATGTGAGGCCCGGGAATGGCGTGCCGC
>CANLKN010000172.1 GCA_947491475.1 Akkermansiaceae bacterium
GACGGCGAGGCGGCGCGGACAATGGCGGCTTACATCGATTTGAATCCGGTGCGGGCAGGGATTGTGACCGAGCCGGGCGATTACCGTTGGAGCAGCTACGGCGAGGCGGTGGGCGGCGGGCCGAAAAGCAACGGCAAGCGTGCCCGCGAGGGTCTGGTGCGGGCGTGGATGGCGCACAAGGGTTGGGAGCCGGATGCGCGGCAATGGGACGGAAAGGCAAAGATTCATGCGACGTATCGTTCGCTGTTGTTGGCGGAAGGCATGGAGTTGTCGGAGTTGAAGATCGACGAGGAGGGAGAAACAAGGAAACGGGTGACGCGCAAGGGAACGACTCCGGAAAACGCGCGGGACGAGCGCAAGCAACTTGAAGTGGAGCAGCGTGTGGCGCTGGCGAAGCGACTGCGCTGGCGCTTGCGGTATTTCAGCGACGGGGCGGTGATCGGCAGCCGGGAGTTTGTGAATGGGATGTTTGAGGCGTGCCGTGAGCGCTTCGGGCCGAAGCGGGCGAGTGGTGCGCGGCGGCTGCGCGGCGACGCCGCAGCACTGACGCAAGGGGCGGGCTTGTTCAGCTTGAGGGATCTGGTCACCTCCAACGAGGGGCGATACTCAGATTCACCCTGACCATGGGAGGATAACGGTCAGGCACTTCGCATTCACTCATTGGCTTCTCATGGGCATCGGCGGAGCGGAACAGGAACGAAGTGGAGATAGCCGGAGGCAATTTGCAGCTCCTTGGCCATCACTCCGCCGCGGCCGGGAAGGGGATTGGTTTCACATCGTCCGCCAGCAGTGTGGCGGCTAGCGGATCCTTGTGCTCCCTGCCGAAGTGCGCCAACAACTCGCGGTGCTCAAGCAGTGCCGCGCGATGTGCCGGATCGGCCGCGAGGTTGACGGTTTCGCCGGGATCATTCCGCATGTCCACCAGCGACTCGCGTTGCTTGCCGTAACTATAAACGCAGTATTTGTAGCGTTCGCTGCGCACCATCCGGCCCTGGAGGGACGGTTTCACTCCATCGATCGGGCTGCCCTGGTCGAGATCGTTCTGGGCCACGATGTGATCCTGCCATGGGGTATTGGCAGCGCCGTTGAGCAAGGGCGCGAGGCTATGGCCGGGCAGTTGATCCGGGATCTCGATACCGGCGAGATCCATCAGCGTCGGCAGCAGGTCGATGCCTGAGTTGACCAGTTTGTCGGTGGTGGCCGCGCGGGCCACGCCCTTGCCGGTGATGATGAGCGGGATGCGCGAGGATTCATCATAGAAAACGGTTTTCTGGTTCCAGCCATGGGAGCCGCCCGCTTCGCCGTGATCGGATGTGAAAACGACCATGGTATCGTCTTCGAGTCCGGCATCACGCAGTGCGGCGAGGAGTTTTCCAATCTCGGCATCCACCTTTTCGATCATCCGGTGATAGCCCCAGTGGAATTTCTGCCAATCCACTTCGGTGAATTTCGAGACCGGAAAAATGCCGGTTTCCACCTGATAAGAGCGCCGCATCAAGGCCATGCCATCGGGTTCGTTGCGCTGCGGCGCGAGGTTGGCCGGAGCAGGCGGCAATGGCCCGTTTGCCGGTGGTTCGCCGATTTCACCGCATGGGAAAAACTGATTGCGTCCGGCAAGGTGGCGCGTCCATTCGCAGATGTCGTGAGGGTTCAGATAACATGCGACCAACAGGAACGGCTTATCGTGCGGGCGCTTGAGAAACCGGATCGCGCCACGCGTCACCGCAGCATCATGGTCGCCGCGCGGACCCTTGGCGGTGACGATTTCAAAGCCATGGCTCTTGGGATCCTGGATGTTGAAGGGCAGGTGCCACTTGCCGCTGTAGGCCGTCTTGTAGCCGCCATTCTGGAACCACGTTCCCATCGAAGGGAATTTGTCCGCCGGGATCTTCACCTTGATGTCCAAATTGTTGACGACACCGATTTCATGCGAGTGGCGGCCGGTGAAGACGGAGGCGCGAAAAGGCACGCACAAGGGATTGGATGAATAAGCATGCGTGAAAAGCAGACCTTTTTCTGCCAAGCTGTCCATCGCCGGAGTATGAAGAAACTCCTTGCCCATCCGGTTGCTCATCGCATCCGCAAACTGCTGGTCGGTCACGATGAACAGGATGTTTGGCCGCACGACGGACTCCTCCATCGCGCCGGCCACCGCAAAAAACATCAGGTGCGCAATGGCAATTGCGAAACGGCTTTTGAAGTTTGAAAGCATCGGCTTCATGGCGGAAAAGGGAAACCCCGGTGCGTGGAATGAGCAAGGCCTCATGTGTCGTTGTATTTCCCGACGTTGGCGGAATTGTCCTGAAAAATGGCGCTCGCGTGATAGCGACAGACGCTAGATGCCGTAGGATTAAAATCATCGAATGCCAGTATCCCTTGTCACCTACATGAAAACCAAAGTATTCCCACTCCTCGCCCTGCTCCTTTCCGCAGCTTTCCTTCCAGCCGCCGATCTCATTCAAAACGGCACCTTTCAAGGTGATGCCCAAGGAGTGGTTCCCGGATGGGAAAAAATCCGCACCCCGATTCCTGGGGCGGATGTTCCTGCTGAATTCGTCAAAGCCCCGGCAAAGGCCCTCCACATCCTGGACGCGGGCGGCTTGAGGCAAACGATCAAGGGCCTGAAGGAAAATCAAATCTATCAAATCACCTTCCGCGCATTCCGCCGCGGCGGTGACTGGGCACCCAAACCCACATTCTCGATCGGCGGCATCCCCCTGCCAATGCAGTGTGAAAAACTCCCCGTTTCCGCCGACAACCCGCAGGGGCCAAACCTTGAGGTTTACACCTTGGACCAACGGATCCGCCCCGGTGAGGGGGACTTCGAAATCAAGATCGAAGTCTTCGGCGACATCATCGGCCTGTCCCGCTACTCTGAACTCTGGCTCGACCACGTCTCTCTCACGCCCGTGGAGGAAGTGGTGAAGCTTTTGGATTATCCACTTGAGTCCATCCCATTCAGGAACCGCGCCATTCTGCGGGCAGGACGCCCGGAAACCATCGGCCTCCAGCTTTCGAACCCATGTGATGCCCCGCTCACCGCGAAGGTGAAATTGATCGCGCCGGAGGGCGTGAAAATTCTTGATCCGGTGGAACGCGAGATCTCCGCATGGACGCGGCGCGATATCTATGCCCCGTTCATCCAAGCCTACGGGGTGCCGCGCAAGCTGCCGGAGAAAAACCCCTCGGCGACCCTGACGTGGCAGGTTCAAGCGGAAAAACCCGGCGATCACGACTTTCAATTCGAAGTCGATGGCAAGCGCATCGATTCCATCAAGATCAAGCTGGATGCCACGTTCGAGCCCGCGCTTGAGAACGTGGCGAAAGCCAGTGCCGTGCCGCCACCCGTGCCGGCCGATACCGGGGACATCAAGGTGGGCGCGATGTTTTACCCCGGCTGGGTGCCCGGCACGGGATGGGGATGGAGTTTGCTGGACCCGTATCCAAATCGCAAACCCGCCCTTGGCTATTATGACGACACCCAGGTGGAAGTCATGGATTGGCAAATCAAATGGGCGCTGGAACACGGTGTCAGCTTTTTCAATTTCTGCTGGTATCGGGATGCCGGAAACGAAGGCAAGCCGGTGGTGGACTGGCTAAACGAAACGCTGCGTGAAAGCCTGCTCAAGTCGAACTTCATAAATCAGTTCGAGTTTGCCATCACTTGGGAAAACCAGAACCGTGCCGGTATCTCCTCCAAGGAAGATCTGCTGGAAATTCTATTGCCTCACTGGATCGAAAACTACTTCAAGCATCCGAGTTATCTGAAGTTTGATGGAAAACCCATCCTGTTCATTTATTCGATGGATGTTTTTACGGCTCAGCTCGGCGGCATCGAAAACACGCGCGCGGCAATGGAGGCGATGCGCGAACAATGCCGCAAGGCCGGACTCAACGGGCTTATCCTCGTCGGCGAACACCGGAGCAACGACCGGGCGGTCTTTGAGAGATTTCGTAAAACAGGCCTGGATGGTTCATGGTCTTACGGCATGGAAAAGACCGAAGGCCTCCGCCTTCGCCGGGAGTGGAATCTGCTCCCCGATATCGCGACCATCAGCGCTGGCTGGGATCCCCGCCCGTGGCAGGAATACATCGGCTACTGGTGGACTTCCCGTTGGCAACACACGCCGGTGAAATTCCAGCAGGCGGCCGGGGAAACCCGCGAAATCATGATGTCTTGGCCGGA
>CANLKN010000173.1 GCA_947491475.1 Akkermansiaceae bacterium
ATCGCTACGCCGCCGCCAAGGTGGACCGCGACATTGGAGAATTGTGGGCGGAACTGAGTGACGGCAGATGCCGCTTCGTGATGGTCACGGACAAGAATTGGGCTGATCTCGCAAGCCAGCTTGAGTGATTGAAGTCTTGGCATTTGACCGGACGGGTTTCGCCACATAGCGTCCCGCCGCGATGACGATTGACTCCTACGCGAACCGCTTTGTGTGTGATCTGGTGGCCTACGAACCGGGCAAACCGATTGATGAAACCGCCCGCGAGCTCGGGCTGGATCCCTCACAGATCGTCAAGGTGGCATCCAACGAAAACCCGCTGGGACCATCGCCACTGGCCAAGGCCGCGATGCGCGATGCGCTGGAAGAAGCCCACATCTATCCGGACGGTGGCGGTTTCCGCCTGCGCTGCGCGATCGCCGAAATGCACGGCTTTGGTCGCGAGAACGTGGTGCTTGGCAATGGTTCCAATGAAATCATCGAACTGCTCTGCCACACCTTCCTCAACCGCCAGACCGAGTTGATCGCGGCGGAACACGCCTTCGTGGTATATAAACTGATGGCCACGCTCTTCGGTGCGAAATATGTCGAGGTTCCCGATCCCGGATTCATCCATGATCTGGATGCGATGGCCGACGCGATCACCGCAGACACCCGCCTGGTCTTCATTGCCAATCCCAACAACCCGACGGGCACCATGGTGGATCAGCAGGCGATCGACCGCTTCATGGACCGGCTGCCGGAGCATGTGATCGCGGTGTTCGATGAAGCCTATATCGAGTTTCCCGACAACCCGCCGGACACGCTCAAATATGTCCGCGAAGGCCGCAATGCATGTGTGTTGCGGACCTTTTCGAAGATCCACGGCCTGGCGGCGCTGCGGGTCGGTTATGGCATCGCCCCGGCGCATCTTGCGGAATTGCTGCAAAAGGCGCGCCAGCCGTTCAACGTGAATGCCATCGCCCAGGCCGGCGCGCTTGCCGCGATCCATGACACGCCGCACACGAAAGCAACCCGCGAACTGAACCGCGCGGGGCTCGCTTATTATGAAAAAGCCTTCAAAGAGCGCGGGATCGAATATGTGCCAAGCCATGCGAACTTCATTCTTGTTAGAACCGGCTCGGGGGACCGGGTGTTCCGGGACATGCTCAAGCAGGGAGTGATTGTCCGCGCGATGAGTGGATACAAGCTGCCGGACTGGGTGCGTATTTCCATCGGCACCGGGCCGCAAAACGAGCGCTGCCTTGAAGTGCTGGATGCCGTTCTGGCAGCTATGGCATGATTTACAAAACTCCGCCCGGGGTTTGACAAGGAGCGGCCGGATTTCTAGCTTGCACCCTCCGGGAGCGCCGGCCACATGGAAAATTCCATCATACCAAGCGACAAGAAACAGTTTTTCTGCTGCCATTGCAATGGCCAGATCCTGGTCCCGCGCGAACTCCCGCCAACCACCGCGCCCTGCCCTTATTGTGGCGGCATCATCACTTCCCCGGGAATCGAGGAACCGCCAGCGGATGTCCCGCCGGTTCCGGCCTCACCGCCACCCGCGCCTGTGGAACCTCCACCCACACCGCCGCCGACTGCCGTCGCGCCGCCACCCGCTCCACCCCCACCTTCTCCGCCGCGAACTGAGCCCCCACCTGGGCCAAGGCCGGTTGAAACCAGGTCGCCTGCCGCAACCAAGACAGCCGGGCGGCCAGCAACTCAAGAAGTTGGCCCGGTTGCCAAGACAAGTGCCAAAAGCGTCAATCCAGCGGCCAAGGCCGGCCAATTTCCGGTGTTGCTGGTCCTGCTGCTTTGCATCGTGATCGGCAGTATTGTGATGTATTTCGTCACCAGGGAAATGCGCGGCGCGATCAGCCCGCCATTGATCCAGAGCCCTGCAGCGCAGGTCTCGGCCCAAGAGGCAAACTACCTGCGGGTTGGATGGCAAAAGGACGCCTCGCTTGTCTTGAAGGGCTTCATGGAAGCCAACACCAGCGCGGAGAAGCTGCCATATGTCATCGGCGGCGAATCGATGGCCGCGCGCTTGAAGGAATTTTACGGGGAATCCATCATCGACGACTCGGACACGCCGGCCGCTTCGTTTTCCGTCTATGAATTGTCAGAGGAAGACCGCAAGCGAGGGCTGTTCATGATGACTTATGACCAGCCGCCGCAGTTTGAAATGAAGGAGTTCTTCCGGCCGCTTGCGCCGCTGGAGGTGCAGCACGGCCTGGATGAGGCGGACCTGCTGCTCACCACACTGGCCCGTGCCGCGAACTTCGCCATGGAGCCACTGCGGGTGCATGCGTTTTTCAAGCGCACACCGGACGGCTTGAAACTCGATTGGGAAATCTTCGCCCAGACGAAATACCGGACCTTCCAGCATTTCGTGGAACTGCCGGAACCCGGCCAGACCGGTGTGTTCCGGGTGTTCATCGTCGAGGACGTGCCGGATGCGCAGCACAAAGGCAAGGGCAGCCGCACTTACCGCCTTTCGGATCCCGCCAACATCAACGACGCCGCACGCATCCACGTGAAGGAGGATTCCGAAGTCGGCAAATCCCTCTCGACTATCAACTGGCGCGGCACCAAGGATGGCCGGCAGCTTACCCGCACCGCCACAGTGGAGTTGGCATGGAGCAATGGGCAAAATCCTCCACAACTCCAGATCAGCCGCTTCATCTGTTGGGAGTTTCTGGGCCTTGGCGGCGAGGATTCCAAATCCACGGCTTCCAAGAATTGATCCGCAGTCATGGAAGCGCTCCCTGATCCGCACCGCACGACCATTGCCGCGGTCGCCACTCCGCCGGGCATGGGCGCGGTTTCGATGATCCGGATTTCCGGTCCCGCCGCCGTCCATGTGGCGGACCAAGCCACCGACGGCAGGGTTTCCCACCAGACTCCGCGCCACGCCAGACATTGCCGGGTGCGCGATGAGCACGGGGAAACCATCGACGACGGCCTTCTAACAATTTTCCCGGGGCCGCGGAGTTATACCGGCGAGGATTGTGTGGAATTCACCGGCCACGGCGGCATCCTCGCCACCCGCGAGGTGTTGGGGCGCTTCATCGCCTGCGGCGCGGTGCCGGCCGGACCAGGCGAGTTCACCCGCCGCGCGTTTCTCAATGGCAAGCTCGACCTGACGCAGGCCGAGGGCGTGATGGATCTGATCTCCGCGCAGACCCGGCTCTCGTTGCGCGCCGCGCGCAGCCAGCTCGAAGGCACGCTCGGCCGCCGGACCACCGAGGCGCGCGATCAATTGCTGGAAACATTGGCTCATCTTGAAGCGTGGATCGATTTCCCGGAGGAGGATATCGATCCGCAGACCGGCGCGCTGCTGCGCTCGCGCGTGCGGGCCGTGCTGACCAATGTCGATCGTTTGCTCGCCACCGCCGATCAGGGCCGCGTCCTGCGCGAGGGCGTGCGCACGGTGATTTTCGGCGAGCCGAACGTCGGCAAGTCCAGCCTGCTCAACCGGCTGTTGGGGTTCGAGCGGGCCATCGTCAGCGAACTCGCCGGCACCACCCGCGACACCATCGAGGAAACCGTCAACCTGCACGGCATCCCGCTGCGCCTGGTGGATACAGCCGGCGTGCGGGAAGCCGCGGACCGCATCGAGGCGGAAGGCATCCAGCGCACCGTGCGCCAGATCGAGGCCGCGGATTTGTTGCTGGAAATCGCCGATGCCAGCCGCCCGAAGCCGCAGGATGCCGTGTTTCCCGCTTCCGCCGCGAAACATCTGCTGGTGCTCAACAAGTGCGACCTCGGCGAGCACCCTTCCTGGGCCGCAGTGGAAGCCGTGCGCCTTTCCTGCAACACCGGCGGTGGGTTCGACGATCTATCGGAACAAATCCGCGAATCACTGCGCTTCGGCACGGTGGACTGGGGCGAGCACGCGGTGGCCATCAACGCCCGCCACCAGGCCAGCCTGGTGGCGGCACGCAGCGCGCTGATCGCGGCCCTGGATCTGCTGAATGATGAGGCAAATGATCCTGAACTCGCCGCAATCGACCTGCGCGAGGCGCTCGACGCCCTCGGCGAAATCCCCGGTCGCGTGGATACGGAGGACCTGTTAGGTGTGATCTTCAGCAGTTTCTGCATCGGCAAGTGATGCCGCTCCGAGGATTCGCGCGGTGTCGAAATCGTAGGGAGTGAGTTCAAGCAGCAGCATGTCCCCCACTGCAAAAG
>CANLKN010000174.1 GCA_947491475.1 Akkermansiaceae bacterium
CAAACGAGCGGGCGGTATCGCGCTCGATGCCGACGACGAGAAGCAGGCCCACCGCCAGGATGAGCAGCGCGCCGACGACGACCAGCACTGCGGGAAGCGTGAAGCCGGATTGTCTGTTAGAGAGTCTCATGGTTTCCAAAACGAATCAGCGCTCCGTAAACTTCGAGCTCGGAATTTCTCGCGGCCTCGGAGGAAGATCCGAGCTGGCTGCCACCGCTGCCGCCGCCATTCCAATCCGAGGATGTCTTGAGCCGGCCGGCCAGATCACGGCGGGCGATGACGAGGCGCACTTCGAAAGCTTCCGGGCCTTTGTCATCGTTCTTGATCCAGTCGATCCACCTGCCCTGCGGATCCTTGGATTTCGGCCGGGCCTCGAAGGAAACCACGCCGAAGGCGACGGGTTCGTCGAGGGTGTTCTGTTTGAGGAAGAGCGGCTTGATGTCGCCATTTTCGACAGCATCGAAGGTTTCCACGCTTTCGCGGAAACCGCGCATCAGACAGCGCACGGTTTTGCCGCCGATGGTGAGGTCATCCATGTAATAATGCACCGCGCAAAGATCGCCGATGCGACCCTCGTCGCTCTGCGCCTGGGCGGGCTGCAGGCTGAGGAAGCCGAGGCGATCGTCCGGCCATGATTTGTTAGAAACCTCGATCACCCCGTCCTTGTGGAAGCGCGCTGTGGAGAGGTCGGAAGTGAGTTGGGTGATGAGAGCGCGGGCCTCTCGCTCGGCCGCCACGCCGCCGCCGACACGCTCGTAGCCGTCACCCGAGCTGCCGAGCAGCGATGCGGCCGCCAGCAGGATCATCGAGCCGATCACCATCGCGCTGAGCAGCTCGACGAGTGTGAAGCCACGGGATTTTTCCGGGAAGAACCTCATGGAATGCGGGTGTGGAAATCGAGTTTGCTGCGCTTGGCGACGGGTGCGGCGGCCGGATATTCGATGGAAATGCGGGCCCGCAGCATCGTTTGGCCGCCGGAGGTGAGGGTGGCATTGCCGGCGCTCATCACGGCGATGTAAAGGATCGGTTTGCCATCCAGCTCCTTGGCGCCCTTGTCGTAAAGGGCTTTGGAAAGTTTGCCAACCGGCTTGCCTTCCGCAGAGAACCCCAGCGCCCAGACATCGCCGGCCGGTGGAAATGCCTGACCGGTGATAGTGGCGGTGAAATACTGCGGGCGGCCATCACGCGAAGCCTGGATTTCATCCATACAGGCGGGAACCATCCAGGTGCTGCGCGTTTCCGCCTGCGAGGAGAATCCGCTTTTGCCAGCCTCCGCGAGGGCACCGAATACCAAGGGCACGGCCACGGCGAGCACGCCCACGGCGATGACCGCCTCCACCAAGGTGACGCCGCGGGCAAACTTGCGATGGAGAGGGAAACTTTTCATCCGTCGATTCGAAATGGACGGGCCGTCACCCGGCCGATTTTCAGGCGGTTCTCGGAAATCGTTTGGGAATCGCCACGGCGGTTGGGCGTGGCCTTGCCATTGCGGAATGCGCCTTCCGCGATGCGCATGGCCACCGGCAAGGAGCCTCTCGGAAAATGCAAACCGCCGCGCGGGTTGAAGGCGATGCCATGCACCTCGATGGTCCGGGCCTTGCTGCCGCTGCCATAGCTGATCTGAAGTTCCGGCTGATCCAGGGGATTTTCGATGCCCTCGACATCGCCGCCGATGAGCACCACGCCGTTTTCAAACATCCGCCAGCGGCTCATCAACACTGCGGGCAGCGGGTCAGTATCGTTATCCGGCCATGTCTCCACCTTGAAGAGCCCAATGCGGCAGCGATCATCGCCGGTGGGAAGATCGCCCGGTTCGGCCACGGCCAGCACCACGTAGGAGCGGGTGGTGATAGCCGAGGTGCGCGCCTGTTCGATCATGCCGCTGAGCATGTCCGCGCCCGCCCTGCGGGCTTGTGCACCGGTGCCGCCAAGCAGTCCGACACCGGCCACCAGCAAGATCACAATCACCGCGATGACCACGACGATTTCGACCAGGGTGAACGCGCGCCTGCCACGGGCCGGTTGCCATTGAAGAGGGAAAATCACAAAAAACGGATGACGGTGCGGGGCTAAAGGTTGCAGGGATCGTGCCAACACGAAGTAAAGACAAGGCGGATTTCATTGCCAGCGCAAGACGGGCAACAACGCCTGCCATGTGACACAAACGTCACAGGGCGCGGAAGAAGAAAATGCGAGCGGCCTGATGAGCAACCCAAACTTGTGCTTCGCTGAAAAAATCCATCGGAGAATCAAGGTTCCGGCACCGCGGGCTGGGGTGCGGCCCCGGGTTCGGGCTCAGGAACCTTGCGGCGGCCGCTGCCGAGCAGGCCTTCGAGGATTCCGCTCACCTCCCGCACATCCAGGCCGCTTTTTTCAATGAGCTCGGCCCCTTTTTCCACCGCCTTGGCGGGATCATTACCGAGTAGGGAACGGGTGAGGTTGAGCACCTCGTCGGCATTTTCCGGCAGCTTTTCGAGCATTCTCATTCCGGCGGCGAGGATCAAACGCTCGGTGAGATCCTCCTTCGGTTTGTCCACGGTGCCGGTGACACGCAGCGGGGCCCACAGCAAGCCGCGCTCGCCGGGCGCGAAAACATCGGTCTCGGCACCGGGGATGCTGGCCAGTGCGCCGGGCACCAGACCCAGTCGCAAAGTACCATCGAGCTCACGTCCGCGGACGATCACCTGTCCTTCGATCCGCATCAGCCCCTCGCTGGCGAGCACGATTTCATTGAGCACGACGAGGTCCTTTTCCCATGCCCACGATGCCTGCGCCTCACTGAGCGGCAGCGTGCGGAAACGGCGGGTATCGGCGTAGGCGGCCAGTGCATCAAGCACTGGCAGGGCCGTGAGCGTGCCATGGTGGATGGCCAGTTTGCCGCGCGCTTGCGGCTTGCCGGAATGATTGCCGGCGGAAAAATCCGCGTTGATCTCACCGATCAGGCGTTTGGCCCAGTTTTCATTGAGGATTTCCTCGCACTTGAGTTTGGAGAGATCGCCCTCAAGGGAAAACAAGCGGGTGCTTCGGTCCCACTCGCCGGATGCGGTGATGAGCCCATCGCTCCATGCTTCGAGCGCCGCACTGGTGAGAAAAACCGTGCCGTCTTGATAACGCAGGCGGGCGTGATCGAGCCGCAGCTCGGGCAGCAGGGCAACCGGCAGTTGGATGCTGCCGCCGGTCAACTCGCCGCGATAGGAATGCTTCGCCCCAGCTGGCTCCACGGTTACCTTGATGCCGGACGCCGATACTGGGCCTTGAGCGAGATTGGCACGCAGCACCACTTCCCCGAGCTCCAGCCCGTGAAGCTCGACCTCGCGCGGCAGCCATCCTTGTTTTACGGAAGTCCGGACGGGTGCGCTTGCCACGGCTTCTGCGACTACTGGCGGTAGCGAGAGCGCGTCTTTCGCGGCGGCATCGATGGCGATTTCAATGCGCTGCACTCGTGCATCGCGGATTTCCCACACCCCACGACGCAGGCCGCCAAGGCCGATCTCGGTGTGCATGCCATCGAGGCGTAGCCCCTGCACGGCCCCCTCACCTGTGGCTCGAAACGCGTCGGTATCCACTGCCAGGCCATCCCAGCGGAATGGCGTGAACTCTCCACTCACGCCAGCCGCCTTGCTGACTTTTCCGGACAACAACTGCCGGAATCCCTCGCTGTGCAGATAGCTGCGAACCGCAGCGTAAAATAAACCCGCCGCCAACAAAATGAGCACGATCATGCCGATCAATGCCCGCGCCAGCCACGTGCTGCCGGCCGGCTTGCCCTGCTGCCTCCTTGATCTGCGACTCATCGAGGGAATGCTAATCGCGCCCCGCCCGGCCGCAAGCTCCGACAGCTCTGATCCCTACGTCCAGTGCCCGGAAATCAACGACTGGAACCTCTACTCCCTATCCATGACCTATACCTATCTCACCAAGGACTTCACCCTGCCCGCCTATCAGATCGTCCTGCTCTACAAACACCGCTGGGTGCGTGTCTGGATCTACAAACAGGCTCACTGGCGCGATTCCATCGCCCGCCTCAGGGAAGTCTGGGCCACAACTATGGCTTGGTTTTCCATACCGATCAACAGTGGAGGTCCGGGTGAAACATCGGCAATCAGGGATCCTTCAATTTCCCCTGGTTCTAACCAGA
>CANLKN010000175.1 GCA_947491475.1 Akkermansiaceae bacterium
CGATGAACTCCTTGGCCTTTTCCGTGAGGGCGAGCGCGAGACCTTGTTTGGCAAGGCGTTTGCGGACGCGGTCGAGCTGGAGATCGACGATGGTGGTGATCTCCTCGCGCTGGAGGCGGTCGAAGATGATGATTTCATCAATGCGGTTGAGGAACTCGGGGCGGAAGTGACCTCGCAGGGCTTCGGTGACCATGGCCTCGCGTTGTTCGGCGTTGTCCTCGCCGAGGATGTGCTGCGAGCCGATGTTGGAAGTTAATATAATAACGGTGTTGCGGAAATCCACCGTGCGGCCCTGGCCGTCGGTGATGCGACCGTCGTCGAGCACCTGCAAGAGGACATTGAAGACATCGTGGTGCGCTTTTTCGATCTCATCGAAAAGCACGACGCAATACGGCTTGCGGCGCACGGTTTCGGAGAGTTGGCCTCCCTCCTCGTAGCCGACATATCCCGGTGGCGCGCCAATCAAGCGCGCGACGCTGTGTTTCTCCATGTATTCGGACATGTCGATACGGATCATCGCACCTTCGTCATCGAAGAGAAACTCGGCGAGAGCTTTCGATAACTCGGTTTTGCCGACGCCGGTGGGGCCGAGAAACAGGAATGATCCGATCGGGCGATTCTCGTCCTGCAAGCCGGCGCGGGCGCGTCTCACCGCATTGGAAACGGCGGTGATTGCTTTTTTCTGGCCGACCACCCGCGCGCCGAGGCGTTCTTCCATCTGCACGAGTTTTTCCTTCTCGCCTTCCTGCAAGCGGTTCACCGGGATGCCGGTCCACGAGGAAACCACGCGGGCGATGTCCTCCTCGGTGACTTCCTCCTTGAGCATCGCACCATTTTTCTGGAGTTCGGCGAGTCCTTCCTTGGCGGTTTCGAGCGCCTTGTTGGCCTCAGGAAGATCGCCGTAGGTGATCTGCGAAGCGCGTGTGAGATCGCCGATGCGCTGGGCGCGCTCGGTTTCTCCCTTGAGGGTTTCGATTTTTTCCTGTGCGCTGCGAACCTGGTCGATGATGGCCTTTTCATTCCGCCATTGGGCCATCAATCCGGACGATTGCTCGCGCAGGTTTGCCTGCTCCTCCTTCACCTTCTCAAGCCGTACGGCGGATGCCTTGTCGGTTTCCTTTTCGAGGGCTTTCTTCTCCATTTCGAGCTGGAGGATCTGGCGTTCCAACACGTCGATTTCGGTGGGCATCGAGTCGAGCTCGATCTTGAGGCGCGAGGCGGCCTCGTCCATCAGATCCACCGCCTTGTCCGGCAGGAAACGGTCGGAGATATAGCGATCTGATAGCGCCGCGGCGGCGACCAGCGCGCCGTCCTGGATGCGCACGCCGTGGTGCACTTCATAGCGCTCTTTAAGTCCGCGCAGGATGGCCACGGTGTCCTCCACGGACGGCTCGCCGACCATTACCGGTTGGAAGCGGCGTTCGAGCGCGGCGTCCTTTTCGATATACTTGCGGTATTCATCGAGGGTGGTCGCACCGATGGTGTGGAGTTCACCGCGGGCGAGCTGCGGTTTGAGCAGGTTTCCGGCATCCGGGCTGCCCTCGGTCTTGCCGGCACCGACAATGGTGTGGAGTTCGTCGATGAAGAGGATGATCTGGCCTTCCGCATCGGTCACTTCCTTGAGAAATGCTTTCAACCGATCTTCAAACTCGCCGCGGTATTTCGCGCCGGCGAGCATGCCGCCGAGGTCCAGCGTGATGACACGCTTGTTTTTCATCGAGTCCGGCACATCGCCGGAAACGATGCGTCGGGCGAGACCTTCGACGATGGCGGTCTTGCCGACGCCGGGTTCGCCGATGAGCACCGGGTTGTTCTTGGTGCGGCGTGAGAGCACTTGCAGCACGCGGCGGATCTCATGATCCCGGCCGATCACCGGATCGATCTTGCCCTCGCGGGCGCGGGCCGTGAGATCGGTGCCGTATTTTTCGAGAGTCTGGTATTTTCCTTCTGGATTCTCGTCGGTGACTTTTTGCGAGCCGCGCACGCTCTTGATGGCGGCGAGGGCTTTCTTTTCATCGATTCCGGCCTCCTTGAGCAACTTGCCGGCGGGCGAGTCGCCCTTGAGCGAACCAAGGATGAAATGCTCGACGCTCAGGTAGTCGTCGCCGAGCGATTCTCGGGCCTTGTCCGCCGAGTCGAGCGTGGCACGCAGGCCGACGCTGATTTGCGGCTGGGTGGATGCGCCCTGCACGCTTGGCTCACGGGAAAGCGCCGAAGCAACGGCCGCCTTGAGCTGTGCGACGTCCACGCCGGCCTTCTGGAGAATCGGCACAGCGATGCCGCCTTCCTGCTGGAGCAGGGCGAGCAGGACATGGTTGCCCTTGAGTTCCGAATGAGCGGATTTCGAAGCAATGCCTTGTGCGGAATGCAGCGCTTCCTGAAGTTTCTGGGTGATTTTTTCGAGTCCCATGGCGTGTGGTTTCTTTTTGATTGAAACCTAGAGTGCGTCTAGCGGTTTTTCAATGGATCAATCGAGCAAATCTTGCGTCAATCAATGATCCGCCGCATCGGGATCATGTTGGAATACTCGAATCCCTGCTTCTTGAAAAACTCCTGGGTCTCGGCGCTCATCTTGTCGGTGAGCAGAGTGATGCGCTTGAAATTCTTTTGTTTTGCGAAATCCACCACGTAATCCACCAGCATCCGCCCATAGCCCTGGCCGCGGTGAACCGGGTGGATCACGACGTCCTCCATCAGGATGACAAAGCCACCGCGTGCAGTGGAGATAGTGAAGAGCAGGTTCACCATGCCGAAGATCTTGTCCCTGTTGCGCACCACGAAAATGCGGCCGCGGTTCGGTTGTTCTAGGATCAGGCGCAGCCCGCGCTCCTGTGCGGCGCGGTCGGGAGTAAAATCTCCGGAGCGGGACATCAGATCCATGACCAGCTCAGTGAGGGCCGGCAAATCTTCGAGGGTCGCCGGTTCGATGTGCGGAGGCTCGTTGTTCACTCTGGACGATTCGGAATGCATGGAGGAATTCACGACGCGGTTTCTGACACGATTCCGCGCCCACGGCACGAAAAATTCCAATCAGCCGAGTAAATCCGGCCGGTTTTGGTGCGTGCGGGCCAATGCGTTTTCCATTTTCCATGCTTGGATTTTCCCGTGATGTCCGGAAATCAGCACCTCAGGCACCCGCATCCCGCGAAAATCGATTGGCCGGGTGTAGGCCGGTGGCTCCAGCAAATTAGGATCGGCAAATGACTCGTCCTCCGGCGAGCGCTCGTCGCCCAGCGCCCCCGGCAACAGGCGGATCACTGCATCACAAACGACCGCGGCGGCCAACGCACCATTGGTCAAAATATAGTCACCGATGGAAATTTCCTCGTCCACCAAGGCCTCTACCACCCGGTGGTCCACCCCTTCGTAATGGCCGCAGAGGATCAGCAAGTGCTCTGCAGCAGCCAACTCGCGAGCGATGGATTGTTTGAATGGCTTTCCCTGCGGTGTCATCAGGATCACCCGGGTATGCGGCCGGCGCAGCGCATCCACGGCGGCAAAAAGCGGCTCGGGCTTCAACAACATCCCCTGCCCTCCACCGCACGGCGTGTCGTCCACGCGGCGGTGCTTGTCCTCCGACCAATCGCGCAACTGATGTCCAACCACCTCCACAATGCCCGCCGCCCGCGCCCGTTGGATGATCGAATCGCTCAACGGCGCGAGTGCGATTTCCGGAAACAAGGTGACGATGTCGATGCGCATGGCCAAAACCTAGCCATCAGAAACCGAATGCCAACTGCGTTCATGGATTGTATCGGCGACTGAGCAAAAGTGGAGAGGTCCTCCTGATCATTAAGGCGCTAAAGCATCGTAAATCACAAGTGTCCGGTTGTAACTAAAACAAATTCAATTGGTTAGGATCAGAGTTGATGAAAGTTCTGTGGTCAGTTTCCATAAGTAGCTCATTTAGAGTGACTTTTTCGAACGGATGAACGCTCAAAAGCTGCAAAGTTCTGTGGAG
>CANLKN010000176.1 GCA_947491475.1 Akkermansiaceae bacterium
AATGAGGTTGAGAATCTGCTTGAGGACGATCACATTGCTGCGGGTTGGTGGTGTGTTTTTCATAACACCCTACCGAGTGGCAGGGATTTAAACTCAACACCAGCCCGCTTTTCCTTCCCTAGCTAAGCCGTCCTGTGGGACGGCTGTGAGTCTGATTCATAGTTCGATGCTCCAAACCAACTTTTGCCGAGTAACCCTTCATGAAAGCCGACGCCGCGCCACTCCTCGCCCTGTTTGAAAAGAAAGCCCGCCTCGAAGTTCCTCTATTCCAGCGCCAATACGTCTGGAGCCGGGAACACCAGTGGGAGCCGCTTTGGGAGGACATTTGCCGCAAGTTTTCCGAGCGGCTGGAAGGCCGCCTCGATGCGCCGGTTCATTTCCTCGGTGCGATGGTGCTCGATCAAAAGCTGACTCCAAGCACGCACGTCGAACGGCGTCAGGTCATCGATGGACAGCAGCGTCTCACGACTTTCCAACTTTTCATCTCAGCTTTCCGGGACTTTTGCCGCGAGCAGGGATGCGAGGATCTCGCGAACGAGGCTGAGAACTACACCTTTAATCGCGGAATGATGGCCAACCCGCAGGTGGATAAATTCAAGGTCTGGCCCACACAGCGGGATCAGGCGCAGTTCAGTGACGCCGTGACGTCCGGCTCACGGGCGGCAGTCGAGCAGAAACATCCGCTCACGCGGCGCAAGCATGCCAAGAAATACGATCCGCGGCCCCGGATGATTGAAGCCTATCTGTATTTCCATGACATGATCACCGAGTTTTTCCTCGGCAGCGGCGACGAGCCGCCACTGGCAAACGAGACGGACATATCCATGCGTCTGGAGGAATGCTTCCAAACTCTGAAAAGCGCGCTGCAAGTGGTGGTGATCGATCTCGATCAGGGCGATGACGCCCAAGTCATCTTCGAAACCCTCAACGCCCGCGGCGAACCATTGCTTCCCGCCGATCTGTTGCGGAACTACATTTTCCTCCGCGCCGCCCGCCAGAACGAGCCACAGGAAGAACTCTATGAAACCTATTGGAGCGCGTTTGATGAACCCTTCTGGCGGGAAGAGGTGCGGCAAGGTCGCCTGAACCGACCGCGGAGCGACTTGTTCATGCAGCATTTCCTCACCAGCCGGCAGTTGATGGACATCCCCATCAAGCACCTCTTCGTCGAGTATCGCTTCTGGATCGAGAGAACCAAGCCGTTCCAGAGCGTGCGCGACGAGCTGGAAACCGTCGCCCGCCAGGGCGCGCAATTCCGTCGGCTCTCGTCACCCGAGAAGGACGACATCGTCGCTCCCTTGGTGAGGTTCCTTGAGGTCTTCGATGTCGGGACCTGCATTCCGCTGCTGCTCATGATCATGGAAGAGAAAGTATCTGATGCGGAGTGGAACCCCATCGCCCGTGACCTCGAATCCTTCATCGTCCGCCGTGCCATCTTCGGATCAGGAACCAAGAATTACAATCGCCTGTTTCTTTCCGTGGCAAAAACCCTGAAACGGAATGGAGTGAATGCTGAAAACTTTCGCAAAGCCCTATCCGAATTCGGCGGCAGTGCCTCGGGTTGGCCGAACGATCAGGACTTCACGAGCGCGTGGCTATCGAATCACGCCTACCACCTTCTCAATAACGCAAAGATCGTTCACATCCTGCGCCGGATCAGTGAATTCATGCACTCGGCCCAGCAGGAACCGATCTCCTTTCACGGTCCTCTCACCGTGGAGCATATCCTTCCTCAAAGCTGGGTCGCCAACTGGCCATTGGCGGATGGATCATCCGGCTTGAACTCTTGGGAGCTTTACACGGCCATATCGGATGACCCTCGCCTTGAATCCACGCGACGACGTAATGCCGCCCTACAAACCATGGGAAACCTGACGCTCCTCACTCAATCGCTGAACTCGTCCGTATCCAACGCGGCATGGGCCAGTAAGAAGGAAGCGATACTGGATGCGAGCTTGCTGCCCATCACTCAACGTCTTCGCCGCTACGACTCGTGGGACGAGGATTCCATCACCCAACGCGGTAAGGAACTGCTGAATGAAGCGCTCAAGATCTGGCCTGGCCCGGCGTGATCCAGCCACTGAGGGCGTAGAAGATCCGGGTTCTTCCGACTGGTAGGTCTAGATTGAAGGCAAAGTCGGCTGGTCTATTATCTGACAATTCTGACACCTTAAAAAGGGCGAGGGAAAACACGGCAATAGCCGGAATGCACTGCGGCGGATTCATGGCCGACGATCCGACGGCGGATCTCTTCCGAGACGTCGAAATTCGCCAAGTTGGACGTTAGGCTGTGGCGGAGCGCATGGAAGCTACGGGCGTGTTGCGCTCGCTGGCCTCCTTTTATTCCCTCGCGTTTGGTTCCACGATCAATCTTCGCGTGAACCATGATATCGATGAACATTTGAGAAAGACCATGCCTTCCACCGACCGGCGTCTTGAACAATGATGGGAAGAGCGGATCGGTATCGGTGCCGACGGCGCGGCCTTCCAGCCATGACACGAGGCGATCGTGCAAGGGCACTTCCAGACGCTTTCTCTTCCGGCTGGTTTTGGCCGGCATGAACGAAAGCGTCTTGCGCGTTAGGTTTACATTCCCCCATGTCAGGCGTGCGCAATCTCCAAGCCGTGCCCTGGCATAGAATCCAACAAGGATGAGGCCTTGCCAATCCTCTCTGCGAGCCGTGCGGGCTTTACAGTCGGCCAATCCCCCGGAAAACATTTCATCCTGCCATGTCACGTCCCCTGCGGTGGCCACCATCTTCCCGACTTCTGCTACCGTGAAAACCTCGCGATCTGTTGAATCGTCTTCGGGCAAGCGCTCCAGTGCTGCGCAAGGGTTGGCCAGTAACAGCCCATCACGCATGGAGGTCCTCGACGAAGTCCGGGGCGATTTCGTAGGCGATGAACTTGGCGCGCAGGGCGGCCTTGGCGGTTTTTTGAGCCGGTGTGTCCGCGGCGACGGGGAAATCCGGTTCGTCGAGCAAACCTCACGCCTGCCTTGCCATGAGGGCGGCGGGGCGTATCGTCGCCGCCTTCAGCGCATGACTCCGTTTCTGAGAAAGATCCTGGGAATGAATTGGGTGCTCGTTTTCGTGATGTACGGGCTCCTGATCTTCGGCGTGTTCATGATCGAGAGTGCGGCGCGGCACCTGTGGGTGTCCAAGGAGCAGCTCGCCCAGTATGGCAGCGCGGGCGCTTATTACGCGGCGATGCAGAAGCAGTGGATTCTGTTCGGCAGCGTGGCGTTTTTCGGCGCGGCGCTGGTGGATTACCGCTGGATCCGCTGGCTGGGGATTCCTTTTTACTTTTTGAGCCTCGGGCTGATGGCCAAAGCGATGCTGGAGGACGATTCCGTCCACCGGCTCACTGTGATGGGTTTCAAGTTTCAGCCTGCCCAGCTCGGAGTTGCCTCCGGGATCATCCTGATCGCCTGGTTGCTGCAGTCCCTGCCAAAGGCTCACCGCTGGTTTGGCTCGCCGTTCAGCAGGATCGTCATCATCGGCGGGGTGGCGGCGGTGCCCTTCCTGATGGTCATGAAAATGGGCGATATGGGTTCGGCGCTGGTTTGGATCCCGGTGGCGATCGTCGCGCTGTTGGTGGGCGGCGCG
The DNA here is from genome assembly GCA_947491475.1 of Akkermansiaceae bacterium. Taxonomy (GTDB): domain Bacteria; phylum Verrucomicrobiota; class Verrucomicrobiia; order Verrucomicrobiales; family Akkermansiaceae; genus Luteolibacter. The sequence goes on from CANLKN010000176.1 coordinate 3,609, forward strand.
CCATTCCGTTATCTGTCGTTCATGGGCTTTCTGGCTGCCGGGTTTTTGCCATTGCTCTACTTCGTGGCCCTGCCGCTGGTTTCCGAGCGCGGCCCGGAGCGGATCGATACCTGGTTGCGCATGATGCGCGGGCAGGAGGTGAACATCGCCGATGAAGGCTATGCGCCGCACAATATTTCGATGGCTGTCGGCAAGGCGGGCTGGAAGGGAGTGGGCTGGAAGGCCTCCGCCGAGCAGGGCTCGCTTCACGCAAAGGGCTTCATCCCGCGGGACACGGCCCACAACGATTACATTTTCGCGGTGATCGCCGAGGAGATGGGATTCCGCGGCAGCCTGCTGCTGCT
>CANLKN010000177.1 GCA_947491475.1 Akkermansiaceae bacterium
CCCATCGCCCGCCGGCGTGCAGGAACTGCGCAAAGAACACCATTTGCCCCAGAGGAGTCATCGGTGCCGAGTCATCCCACTGCACATGGTAGCGCCCTCCGCCTGTATCAACAGGCATTGGGCCCGCAGCTTTGCTGCTGTTTTCGGGCGAAATACTCTCGAGATTTCCCTCACCCAAAGGGTGAGCCGTTTTAGACAAGGCTTTTGATTCCATCAACCATACCGCAAGCAACTTCCACGCCTATTCTAAATCGCCAACTGCCGGATTTAGGTTGACTCGCTCACTCCCGCTCGGCTCGCCCTTCGGGCCAACCTACGGTTGCTCTATCTCAAAGGCCCCGCCTGTTCGATTGTGGTTAAATTTTCTGATCCCCCCGTTTGAACAAACCCCACACAAATTTGTCCAACCACATAGGCAGACAGCCCCAACCCACGCCTCACATTTTACCCCACCCCAACCCGCTCCCGAAAAGATCAACTTGAGTCCTTAGAGTCCCACTCCACCCAATCCCCCACAACACACTCCGAAGTGTCTGTGCCATGATAACGAATGTTTTCAAATCGGTCTCATATGCGGGAATCAGCATGACAGCATGACCGGGGATGCGCGAATTTGCCGGGCGAAAGTTCGTGGCTCATTTTGGTGGGACGGCAGAGGGACATATCGCAAAAGTGGAGTCAAGGCGCATTGGAGTCGTTAAACATCGGGTTCAATCGAGGCAGGTCTGGATCTCCGTGCGTCCGGCCAGCAGGGGCCGGAACGTGGCGCCGAAAACAAACTCCCCTTCCAACCCTGGCGGCAAATCGACCACCACCCGCATCTCCCCCCCTTCCCGCTCCAGGCGGACCCGGATCATGCCGAGCGGATGCGGCATGGCCCCTTCGATCCAGACCAGCGCGCCAGGCTGCGGCGCGATCCGCACCCGGGCAAAGCCGGGCGCCGCCGGACGGATGCCGAGCAATGTGGCGTAATAATGGAAAATCGGGTGGGCGCCCCAGGCATGGCAATCCGAGCGCGTCGGTTCAGGGCTTTCCATGGTGGTTTTGAAACCGAGCCTGATCAGTTCCTGCCAGAGGGAGAGCCGCTCGATGAGTTTGTCGATCCGTCCAAGGAGACGGCAGGCCTCAAAGTAGTAATGGCTGAAGTAGATCGTGGTGCGGGCCAGATCGGGCGCGGTGAATAATCCGTCGGCCATCCGTGTCGCCCGGTCGGAAGGCATCCGCCCGGTCAGCAGTGCGAGACATTGCGCGTGTTCGCTAAAGTGCGTCCGGTCGGCATCGTCAGCCAACAGCCCCCGATCCCCGTCCCAAAAGGCAGCCAGGACGGCGGCCAGCGTGCGGTCGGCCAGGCGCTCGTCGCGGGCCGCCAGTTCCAGTTCGCCGTGCGCCCGCTCCAACTCGGCCTTGGCGATGAGCGCCAGCACGTATTGCAGATTGATCAGCGCGCTCGGCCCGGTCTCTGCCAGCGGGGGGATGCCACTAGGCCAGCTGGAAACCCAGTCGGCGAAGTTCCATTCCGGCGGCGGCGCCAGCAGGTCGTCGGCCCCGCGCAAAGCGTGGAACGCCTCAAGCACATCCCGGACGGAATGCATGACACCCGATGTGCGCCCGCCGGTGTCGCGCCACATCCAGAAATCGTGCACCATGTTCACCCACCAGAGCGAAAACGGCGGGATGATTTGCAGGGTGTGCGACGGGAAAGCCGAGCGGGTGAAGCCGGAAAGCCGGCGAGATACCTCGAAGACATGGACGGCCTTCCAAGGCAGCCGCGCGTCGGCGGTGAGCACGTGGGTCACCAGCGCCTCCAGCCGGGTGTCGCCGACATACATCAACTGCTCGTAATACGGGCAGTCCATGTAGGTCTCGTGGCTGCACATTTGAAGGGAACGCAAGCCGAGGGCGAGGATCGCGCCCAGCTGGGGATCGGAGGCCGCGAAGGTGCCCTCCATCGCCAGCGGATAGCGGGTCTCCTCCAGGCGCAAACCGGCAATCTCCAGCGGATCTCCGCCGGTGCGAACAGTCAGGCAGAGGTAACGGCCCGCTTCCCACCAGAGCGTGCTGAATTCTCGCCGGCCGCCGTCAGGCAGGAAGGTGTCGCCGATCCCGACGAAGTAGCGGCCTTCCACTTCATCGCGGTTACCTTTCAAGCGGACCGGCACCTGCGTGGTCGGGGTAATGCTGGGATCCGGCGCCAAAGTGAGTGCTTCGGCCCACTCCAGGCTCACCGTCGCGCCAGCCCCGCCGTTGACGGCCAGAAGCGGATAGGCGCAGGCGTAGTCGCCGATATCGATCACCGCCCGGCGGATCACATTCGGCGGGACCGCCACCGGTGCCCCGCCGGCAAGCATCGCGCTCCAAGCCGCCGCCTCTCCCGAAAGATGGTTCGCACCCAAAATCTGCGAACGCATCCCGTAACGGTCATCGAGATGACGCAACGTTCCGGCACTACGCTCCTGTTCAAGCATCGGAGGCAGCATGGCCGGCGTCAGCGACCAGAACCGGTTGGAATCACGCACCCCGGCGGCATGCGCGGAACCAACCGGCACCGCCGTTTTCCAGAGGCCCGCGCAGTCGCCGGTTTCAAATCCCCACGGGAACCGGGCGGCGTCAACCTCCAGACGATTGCCGACCGCGATGAAATGGAAGTCCGCCACTTCGGCCGCAATGGGCGGAAACGAAAATCCATCGGCCAGCATCACCTCCCAGGGAGCGATGCCTGTGTCGAGGGTCTGTCCCCAAGGCTCGGAGGCTGCGCACAAAAACCCTGAGCGCACGCTCATCTGCGCCCAGGGCGCGGCATCGTGAAGCCACCAGGTCAACGCCGTGAGCGTATGTTCGCCGGCCGCGATCTCCACCTCGTAGGTCTCGAAATGCCAGGCTTCGGGACTCCCCCGTTCCGGGCCGCGCCCGAGCGGGCGTCCGTCGAGGTGGAGCCGGTAACGGTTGTCGGCTGAAACGTGCAGCCGGATGGTGCCAGTGTGCGGCGCATTCCAGCGGAGCCGGAAGACCGCAACCGTCGGCCGGTCTAGCGGGCGTTCCGGGTGATCGACCCAGGACGCCGGCCAAACCCCACGCCGTGCCCACCAAGCGGTTGCAGCGTTTAAGAACGGATCGGCTTCAATCAGGCTGCGGCTTTTCTCGGTGAATGGATACCCGGTCGATTGCTTTTCGGGTTGGTTATTGGTCATTTTCGAAATGTGGAGTTTGGAATGAATAACACGCGTGTCCGGTTGAGACAAGAAACGGTTTAAACTAAAAATTCAAGATGAGACAATTGTAACCGAAAATAGGTGTGACGCATTTGAAGATCACAGCGTTAGATCGCATTAAAATACGGAATTTATACGCCTATGAATTCTGGTCTCCATATTCCCGCTCAAATTTTGGACCTTGTGCCAATGGGCTTCGGGATATCGAAGCGGGCCTAAATGCGAAACCCGAAGAACTTTATCATCTGGGCTTTCGGGAACCAGTAGCCAAATCGACTTTGGCCGATGCCAACGAGACCCGCGATTGGAGACTCTGGGAGGATTTGGCAAAAAACCTGATCAACCGAGCACGAAAGCTTTATCAAGGAGAGACCTTGGGGTTGGACTTGGACAATACGATTTACGCTCTGGATTCTTCAACAATCGATCTCACGATGTCGGTGTTTCCCTGGGCAAAGTTTCGCTCAACAAAAAGCGGGATCAAACTTCACACGCTATTGGATTTAAGGGGCCCAATTCCCACTTGTATTTACATTTCCGACGCCAAACTCAGCGATGTGAACTACTTGGACGCGTTGATTTTCGAACCCGTAGCCATATACATCATGGACAGAGGATATGTCGATTGGGCGAGGCTT
>CANLKN010000178.1 GCA_947491475.1 Akkermansiaceae bacterium
TGCCTGCTGGCGGCGATCAGGTTTCCATGGCGGTTCCGAAAGGGATGCCGGAGCGTCGGGTTGAAATGATCCACCTCCATGGACTTCCGTCCGAGATCGAGAACGTGCTGGAGAGAGTAACCGCATCGATCATTGGTTTCACGCAGGAGCGGTCCCAAGGCCTGCCGGTATTTGGTCCTTGGATACTGGGTTTCAGCCGACTTGATGCGTTCAAGCCTCGGCTTTGAAGACGCGCGTGCCATGGTCGATTAATTGCTGGAGACCGGCGATGGCGGCGTTCACGGCGGCGTGAAGTTCGATGTCCGCGCGGATTTGCTCGAAAGTGCGCGAGGGCGTTGCCCTGCGCCTGAGCTCTTTGATGCTCTCAAATTCGGCGGCCTGTTTTCCGGTCATGTTGCCAAGAGCGTGCGCGCGAGCGAGTTCCCGGAATTTTGCCTGTGCGGCATCGCTCCATTCCGCTTCCTCCTCAATGGCTATGCGATGAACACGGGGAGTGGTTTTCGCCGGAGGCACCGCAGTCATGGTGCTTGGAGAAACCACCGCCTTGGAATCAATCGTCAGACTCTTCCCCCCACCGGATTCCTGGATGGTGGCTGCCTGTGCCACTGCAAGGCTTGCGCCAGTCGCAGCCGCAGAGAAGGCCTTGTTAAGGATGGGAGCGAGTATCTTCATGGTTTGGTGGCTGCGGTCACAATCAAATCATAAATCAGACGCTTGTGGATTTCCACTTCGGAAACGTAAACGCCATGGGTAATGCCGGAAATAGTATTCGTGTGGGCATTAGGTTGTTTTTTGTCTATCACCGCCTTGTGAGAAAACTGCCTGATCGCGATTTCCGCCCATTCTCCGCGAGCGGCGCAATCGATGCGATTGATGGTTGCCGGAGCCGATCCAAAAACGAGGGCAAGCGGCGGTTCCTTGGACGCATCCGATTTCGGTGCACCGATCCGCTCGATGTAGCCCTCAAGGTCTTTGGTTTGAATTTTGAGATCCATGTCCCAAATCATCCCTCGAAATACAGGTGAAACCGCACCAGTGGCATCCACAAAGACCAAGGACACCAGCAAGAAGGCCCCGGACCGCTCAACTCGATATCGGTTGAAGAAAAGAAACTCCTTTGGGGCTTCTGTAAAATCAATCTCGACGAAACGGTTGGCCGTTGCCGGTTCGGAGATTTTTAGAGACTTTTTGGAGGTGGCCACGGCGGAATTGTTGGAACCGTGATCGGCAGGCCGCAATCAAAATGTTTCGAGGCGATACAAGATCCCAAACAATTGCCGCAAGGGCAAAGGTGGAAGCAGCGCGGGAACTTGACGGCGCAGGCGTTGGCGGGCACCTTGTCTCCGTCCGGGACTTAACGAAACATCAGGACTCAGACCCATGCACAGCCGCAAACTGGAGGAATTGATCGTTTATCTGGGCAACAAGCCCGGGGTGACGAACCTTGGCCTGACCAAGCTGTGGAAGCTGATCTACTTCGTGGATTCCCAGGCGCTCCGCGAGCTTGGCGAGTCCGTCACAGGCTCGGAATTCATCAAATACGAGCACGGCCCGGTTCCGAGCCGGGGCGACAAGCACTTGAGCCAAATGACCCGCCGCGGCGAGTTGACCACCAGCCCCCGCAGCATCGGCGGCATGACGCTCAACGAAGTAAAGACCACCCGCAAACCCGATCCCGGCGTGTTTTCCAGAGAGGAACTGGCGATCATCGACGGCGTGTGCGCCCGCTTCGGCCGCAAGAGCGCGAAAGAGCTTTCCGACCTCAGCCATCAGGAGCCCTCATGGCACTATGCCGGAATGAGGGAGAAGCTCTCGCCGGAGCTTATGTTGTATGGGGCCGGGGAAGATGCGGAGGGCCTGTGATCGATGGATGTGAGGTTCCATTGCGAGAAGCGCGTCAGGCGCTCGGGCAAGAAGTCAAAGCACGGCGTGCTGGAAACCTGCCCAACCATCATGCGAGTGCTGCGGTTCAATCCCCAATATGGGGTGTCGATCCCGCGTTTTGAGGGCCTGCGGAAAATGCGTCTTCAAGTTCCCGCATTGAATGCGGGGAAAAGCGGCGGATACCGGTTGATTTACTCGGTGAGGGAAATGGACGAGGCACTGCACGTAGTGTTTCTGGAAACCTGGTTCAAGGGCGACAAAGAGGATTTGTCATCCGGGGAATACAGGGATCTTGAAGCGGTCGCCGCCTCGGTTTTCGCGCAGCCCACACTTTATGATTGGGAGTGAAGCGGTGAAATTAACCTTGTCGTATTCATCCAGCCCCCTCTGGCAGCGCAGGAAGGGTTTTCACCTCTCAATAACTCCGCCCCCACAGAGCGCGGGTGGCGGTTTCCCGTCCGGTGAGGATGCACTGGTTGCCGCTGTTATGCGGCAGCGACACCTTGTCCAGCGGGATGCAGCGGATGGTGATCTTGTGCTGCTTTGAGAGCTCATCCTCCTGTTCCGGTGTGCCGTCCCATGGCGTGACCAGCCAACCGGGGTTTTCGGTGGCCCAGTGGGCGTGGAAGGCGTCCAGTGAATCGCAGGGCGTGATGTTCTCGTTGCGGAAGGCGGTGGCGCGAACTAACAGATTGTGGTGGATTTGATCGAGTATTTCCACCGCGGAGCGGATGAAGTCGTCCTTGACCGGGAAATCCTTGGCGGAGACCGCTTGGTCGCGGCGCTGGACGCAGATCTTGCGCGTCTCAATGTCGCGCGGGCCGATCTCGATGCGGATGGGCACGCCTTTTTTGATCCACTCCCATTTTTTGACGCCGCCGCCGAGGTCGCGGGTATCGACGTGCACGCGCAGCGGATCGCCATGATACATCTGGTGGCGCAGGGTTTCCGCGAGGGCATGGCACGAAGCGATCACCGCCTCGCGCGAGTCTTCCTTGGGCGTGATTGGCACGATGACGATCTGCTGGGTGGCCACGCGCGGCGGGAGTATCAGGCCGTCGTCGTCGGCATGGGCCATGATGAGCGTGCCGATCATGCGGGTGGAAACGCCCCATGAGGTGGTGTGGGCGTGCTGCACGGTGCCATCGCGGCCGGTGAAGGCGATGTTCTGGGCTTTCGAGAAATTCTGGCCGAGATAGTGGGAAGTGCCGGCTTGGATGGCCTTCCTGTCCTGCACCATCGCTTCCACGGTGAGAGTCATGTCCGCGCCGGGAAAACGCTCGTTTTCCGACTTCTCGCCGGGGATCACCGGGATGGCGAGGTGGTCGCGCAAGAACTCTTCATACACGCCGTGCATCAGCCGTGTTTCGATGATGGCCTCGTCCTTCGTTTCGTGGGCGGTGTGGCCTTCCTGCCAGAGGAACTCGGCGGTGCGCAGGAACAAACGCGGGCGCATTTCCCAACGCATCACGTTGGCCCACTGGTTGATGAGCAGCGGCAGGTCGCGGTAGGATTCGATCCAGCGCGCGAAGGCCGCGCCGATGATCGTTTCGGAGGTCGGCCGGATGACGTAGGGCTCGGCCAACTCGCCGGTAGGGATCATTTTGGTTTTGCCGGTGACCGGATCTTTGACGGTTTCCAACCGGTGATGGGTGACCACGGCGCACTCGGTGGCGAAGCCCTCGGCGTGCTCGGCTTCCTTTTCCAGATAGGATAGCGGGATGAGCAGCGGGAAGTAGGCGTTCTGGTGGCCGGTGGCCTTGAATTTGCGGTCGAGTTGCTGCTGGATGAGCTCCCAAATTCCGTAGCCCCACGGCTTGATGACCATGCAGCCGCGCGTCTCCGAGTTTTCCGCGAGATCGGCGGCTTTGATGACTTGTTGATACCACTCGGGAAAATCCTCGGCGCGGGTGGGGGTGATGGCGGTCTTTTCGGCGGACATGGCTGCTGG
>CANLKN010000179.1 GCA_947491475.1 Akkermansiaceae bacterium
ACCCTCCACAGCGCGGACGGTGCACCAGACACCATCTTTTTCCGAGGCGACAAGCAGTCCTCCCTTGGAGTCCGCGAGCCACAATTCCGCAGGGCCGGAGGTGTTTGCAGCCACCGCGATGAAGTTCCCGTCAAGAAGCTTCCGTGTGCCGTCCAGGATGCCCTCACTGCTCGTGGAGACTTCATATAAATCCCCCTCAGTGCTAACCGCAAAATACCGACCGTCCTGCGTGGTGATGTCAACAAGTGGCTGCTCCAAATCTCCAGCTGGGCGGGCCTTCCATCCGTCGCTCCAGGCGATTTCGTCAATCCCGCCATCCCGGCGCAGTGCCACCGCAAAATCCCCACGCACCGCCTCGGTGACAGCTGCATAGTCGCCGACCACGAGCGGAACCTCCTGCCATCCGTCGCTGTAGCAGAGCCAGACGACCGAGCCTTCCGAGTTCACGGCGTAAAGGTCGTTGTTTCCGGCACCCCCATTTTTTCGGGCTGCCAGGTCAATGTAGTGACCGGCGGCGGATCGGAACGCCACCGACAGTCCCGGCAGATCCCGACCCTCCACTCCTCCGCTTGCATTGGCGGTAAAGATCCGGGCGGGCATGTTCACGCTTGGCGCGACGCTGGTGAAATCTCCCTGCAATCGCGACGTGGCAACCCAGTCATTTTCCGACCGTTCAATGTAATCAATGTCCGCACGTGCAGCGGAGACCATCGCACCCAGGATGAGTGCGGTCGGGATTGTGAGTGATTTTTTCATTGCTTGATCAATTGCCTTCATGAATAGCAGCAGTCTTTCGCGGTGCTAGCCATCGCTTTGAGATTTTCGACCGGCGTGTGGAAAAAATGATCGCTGGCCGAACAGATGTAGCCGCCGTTGACGCCGAAGGTTTCGAAGCAGGCGCGGACTTCGGCGGCCACTTGTGCGGGCGTGCCTTCCGTGAGCAGGCGGCCCTGGTCGATGCCGCCGATGAGCGCCACCTTGCTGCCTAACAATTCCTTGACCTTCATGCGGTCCTCGGGGCGGATGTCTCCGCCCACGCCGGGCGGGCTGAGTGTTTCGCTCGCATCGCAGCCGTTGGCCGGAATGCGGTCCAGAATCGCCATCATCCCGCCGCAGGTGTGATATACCACCGGAATCCCGACCTCGTGAATGGCATCGATGATCTGCCGGTCATAGGGCACGCAGAACTCATCGAACATCGCGGGACTGATGACCGTGGAACTCGCCGCGCCGCCGCCATGTTCAATCAGATCGATAGGCGCACCGGGCAATTCCTCATGAATGTAGGTGAGCCGCTGGCGGGTCAGTTCGCCGAGAAACCAATGCACGAATTCCGGCTCATCCATGGCCCAGAAAATCGCCTCCTGGGTTCCGAGCAGTTCGCAGAGATCCTGCCATGGTCCCGGCTGGCAGCGGAAACCGGTGAAACCACGGAGGATGCCGGCATCGCCGATGCGGTCATGCCACGCGGTTACCCGCTTGCGGTCCAGGCGCACGCCCGGCCAGTATTTGACGAACAACTCGGCGTCGCGCTGATCCTTGATCGGATGCTCGCCATGGTAGGTCGTGTAGGGATCGGTGACCATGGTCCAAGTCAGGCAGCCGCCGGGTGTTTGCGCGCGATAGCTGCGCGTGACATGGGTCTCCGACGTCCGGTTTTCCCCGACGGTGCACTGCCAATCGGCGGAGGTTTTTTCGGAATAGATATCCAGCGGCGTAACGGCGGCATCCAGCCCCGTGGCAAGAAAGGCATCAAACTCATCCACGCCATTCATATAGTGCTGCAGGTGATAGGGCTGCCACTGGTGGATGGTGATCGGGAGCCGGTCCGGGACTTTTCCGAGCACGGCGGTCATCATGCGTTCCTTGCCGGTCATGGTGTCGGGCTTTATTGTTAGTGGCCGTTTTTGCCGTGGGCGGCGCGGGTTTCCAAAAGGTCTGCATAGGACCGGGTGGGATCGGCGTAGGGTTGGTTGGCGAGATCCCGCCCGCGGGCCAGATAGATTTGGTGAAACCCGCGGGCCTTTTCCGAAAGCGGAGTGGCGGAGGACATGAAGCGCATCGTATAGCCGCAGCGACGCAGTGTGGAGGTATTGGGTTCGCTGCCGTGGATGATGCGGGCGTCGTGCAGGCTGGCGTGGTTGGGTTCCAGCTCGATGGCCACCGCCTTGGACTCGTCGCGCTGGGACTTGGTCACCTCCGTCGGAAAGATGTTTTTGGAAACATCTGTCGGGTCGTAGTCGGAGAATCCCATTTTTCCGGTGTTGTGGGTCCGTGGGATCACCTGCATGCAGCCATTTTCCAAACGGGAAGGATCAATCGCGAACCAGACGGTGACGACGTTCATGGAGGCAGGCAGCATGGTGCTCCAGTAGGCGGAGTCCTCGTGCCACGGCACGCGCTTGCCGTTGCCCTTGGGTTTGCAGATGAAGTGGCTGGAAAACAGCGCGATGTCAGGTCCGATGATCGGTTCTACCAGATCGAGAACCTCATCGGCGAACAACCACACGAACAATGCCGGATCGGTGAAATGCGGGACATCCATCCCCTCCGGGCGCTGATCGGACGGCAGCGCGGCGAGCTTCGTCTCGAAGTGGGATTTGAGTTTCTGGAATTTTTCCTCTGGAAAAATGGCTTCCTGTGGAATGACATAGCCCTCGCGTTCGTAGTGGGCGACCTGATCTGCGGTGAGTCTTGGATTCATCGGGGTAAATCTACTCCACATTCGGAATGGAATTCTTCCCGGTTTCTGATTAATTTTTCCCCCCTGTTGACATGGCCAAAGTTTTGACACTAGCCGAATTTCTCCGCCCGGGAGAGCATTTCCATTTGCAGAGCGATCTGCGCACGAGCCGCTGGGGCGTTCCGCAGCACACGCATCGCTTTGCCGAAGCGTTCTGGATTTTCCAAGGAAATGCCCGCCACCACGTCAACGGAACGACGCTCGATCTGGCGGCGGGATCGGTGGTTTTCATCCGTGCGCACGACGTGCACAGTGTGGAGAAGCTGCCGCAAGGGCCTCTGGGTTTCGTCAACCTGGCTTTTTCGACGGATCATTTGCGTGGAATCCAGAGCCGCTATTTCCAGGACGATCCCTTGTGGCCGTGGTCCGACTCCAAGCAACCGGAGATCCGAACCTTGGAACCCGCGCAACTCGACCTGCTGGGCGTCTGGACCGGCGAACTGGCCACGGCACCGCGAAGCTCCCGCGAACTGGATCGTTTTTTGCTCAATCTCCTGCACCTGCTCGCGCCAAGCGCCGGAGCCGGGACGCTGCCGATGGGAATGCCCGACTGGCTCGCACGCGCCTGCCGGGGCATCCGGGAGCCTGAGGCCATGCGCGAAGGCGTGCCGGCATGGGTGCGCCTGTGCGGCCGCGGCTCCGAGCATGTGGCGCGAACGACCCGCGCCTGGCTCGGAGTTTCGCCGACGGAATATGTGAATGACGTGCGTCTCCAGTTCTTCGAGCGCCAACTGCGGTCCACATCGATTCCCATCATCGAGCTCGGGATGCTCGTCGGCTTCGAGAGCACCGGCCACTTGTATGCC
>CANLKN010000180.1 GCA_947491475.1 Akkermansiaceae bacterium
GCTGGAGATCCTGCGGCAGCGCTGTTGCGGCCGAAGAAGGCATCGTCGCCCGAAGTCCAGGCGTTGAGCGTTGTTCCTGTTCCCGTGCCTGAATAGGGAGTCCAGAAATTGTCCGAGCCCCAGGTGCCGTTGCCGTTTTGAACGCCGGCATCCGTCGAAATATCCCAGGAAACCGATGCGGCAGGCGAATGGGATGCCAAAATCAAGCTGGATGCGAGGCTGATGGCGGTGGTTGATGTGAAGGGGAAAGGGAAGAATCGTTTTTTCATGGCATTGAATCGATTGGACATCCGCAATGATTCGCCTTGCGGAGTCGCTCAACAACCGGTCCTTTGCCCATATTGATGACTTGCCTACCGCAGGAGCCGCAGCATCACGAAGTGGCCGGAATCAGCGGATGATCATCATGGCACTGGTCGAGTTCGGACGGATTTTCTGACCGGGTGCGATGTATTGGATCACGAAGTCTTTCCAGAGGCTGTTGCCTGCATAGATGTATCCACGGAGATATCCATCACGGCCAGTCGGACGGAACTCGATTTCCCTGGGCGCGTGCGTGCCACGGAGAATCACATACTCCATCGGATGCTCCAGGCCAGTGACCACCCCTGGCGTGGGGAATGATAAAACCACTTCCTTCCGTTTTGATTGCAGGCGATAAACGAACTCCATTCCCTTACAGCGCTCCTCGATCATTTCGGCCGTCGGATCAGGCCCCAATCCGGCAACATCGGTGAATCTCGAAAAGAAGCGGAACTGCGTGGGATGTTCAATCTTGCCGTGATCCTTGCATCCTCCTGAAGCGGTCACGGTGTTGTCCTTGAATTCATAGATCACCTCGAACGGGATCCCGTCTTCGAGCAAGCCGCTGAATCCCGCTTTTCCTCCTGTCCTGGGAATGACAACAGGCGCGCCAAAGCGGGCGAATGACATCATCTGCCGGTCCCTTTGTTTCGCACCGGGTGGTGTCACATAGGGGCGCACCCAGAGGGCGGCAAACCTTGGCCCGGCAGGCTTCCCTTGGTGCATTGGCTGCACCAGGCAGACTCCGTTTCCGCCGATCCATGCAATGAAATTGTCATGTTCATAGACGATGTGTTTCCCCGCATGCGGCCCCGTCTCGAATACGGGCATTTGTTTAACCTGGGGCTCCCCGGCATGGCATGCGAAACTGAAGATCATGCAGCACAACATGGAGCGGATGATTTGCTTCGTGAAGATTGTGTCTTGGAAACTCATTGGGATTTTCCCCGGGTTTTCCGGGTTGTAGGATTGATTCATGCGCTTGTTGAAGCAAACGGCAAATCAGGGGCCGCTCGCACCGAGGTCGTCGGGAGCGTCCTTGCCTCGCGGGTGGAATGCCTTCCAAGGAGTCGGCCATTGGGAATCCTTGAAAGGCCAGAAATTCTCACGCACCTGGATCGAACCGTCGCACATGAGATAGGTGATCCGGCCTTTTCTGTCAGGCGAAGGGCCTTGGGCGTTGGTGGCACCGGCATAACCGGCCGCAGTGGCCTTGGTTCCAGGAGCGTTGGCCGCCACGTTCAGAAACCATCCGGAATTCTCGGCGGCCGGTGCCAGCAGCGGGGTTTTCGAAGGTTCAGAAACCATATTCAGACGCCACCGGTAAGCCGTGTTTCCAGCCGGGTAATTGGTGAAGAACTGGTTCATGAGGAAAACACCCAGATTGCTCACGGGCATCGACCCTTCCTGCATTTTCACTACGAGAGGATCCAGATCGGCCGAGCGCCACACTTTCTCCCGATACACTCTCTCGTATTGCTGGGTGGTGGTTCCCGATGAGAGATCCATACCCATCTGGTCCGCCACCAGTTGCGGCCATCGGCGCGTCGGTTGGTAAAGCGAATACACTTCCCCGTTGCGCTCGGAAGCGTAGGTGTGGATCGCGATGCCGCATTGCCGCATCCGGCTGATGGTGTTGCTATGGTCCGCTGATTCCCTGAGCGTGCGAACCAGCGGAAAAAGCAGCGATGCAAGCGCAACGACGATCGCGACAAACACCAGCAACTCGGTCATCGTGAAGCCTCTGTTTCGATAGCTTAACGGGATTGATAAAAGCGCTCGCATTCGGAATAGGATGCTGGGAAACACCAGGGATCAGCGGCCGGAAGGGCTCCGGTGACGACGGAATGCCAGAAGACCGAGTCCCGCCGAGAGCAATGTCAAACTGCCGGGTTCCGGAATCACCGTAAGCACGCCGTTCAGTTGGTTGAACTCGTAAACGGTTCCCGAATTGTCATAAGTCCACAAGCCACTCCCGGCGTCGGAGAACGCGTTGGCGGCGCTGTAAACCGAGAAGTTTTCGCCATACAACTCGGTAAGGCTCGCTGCCACCAGGTTCCATGAATTGCCGATCGTTGTTCCCGCAGCACTGAGATCGAGAACGAACCTGCCATCAAAAGTCGCAGAGCCGGTCCCCATCACCGCGTTGTTCACGCCGGTTGAACCAATCGTGAAGCTGAGCCCACCCGTATCGGCGAGATGAAGCGCACCCAGGCTGGTGGTGGTGCTACCGGTGTAGGTATTATCGCCACCGAGGGTGAGCGTGCCCGCGCCGGTTTTTTCGAATCCGTTGGTTCCGGAAATGACGCCGCCCAGCGTCAGATTGCCCGAGCCGCCGATTTGCTGGCCGGTGCTGCCGAGTGCGATGGCTCCGTTGGCAACCGCATCTCCAGTGGCATTGTTGAAGAGCCTGGCATTTGCGTTTTGAAGCGTGATGGCCTCTGAGCCCACGTTGAAACCATTGAGGTCGAGCGTGCTGCCGGTATTCACAAAAGTTCCCGCAGCAGTTGTGCCGAGCGCGGAGTTGTTGCCGACGATGAGCGTGCCTCCTGCCCGGACGGTGGTGGTAGTGGTGTGGAGATTCGCACCGCTGAGTTTCAGGATTTTCGAATCCTCCACGTTCACGCCACCGCCACCACTGATTGCGCCGATGATCTCCAGTTGGGAGCCACCGCCCGCTTGGACCACCGCCGTTGTGCCAGCGTTGATACCGCCTCCCCATGACGACGTGCCAGCACCTGTGTTGAGAATTTTTGTAATTGTGACTCCATTGGCAATTGTAAGGGCTGTCGAGCCAATCGCAGTTGCCCGCACATCAATCGAAACATTTTGTGAACTCACGGTCAGGGTGTTTCCCGACCCCAAGGCCCCATTGCTGGTCAATCCCAAAGTAGGTGTCCCGCTGGCCGTGATCGACATGTTTCCAAATGTGTTGTTGCCCCCCAGCGTGATCTGGCCGCCGGTCATTCGCAAAACTCCGGTCGCCGTCAGATTGCTGTTGATGGTGAATGTGCCTTGATCCGCCCGCACCGGAGTGACGGCCGCCAAAGCAATGCTGCCACCGCTGAGGGTGAAGTTGCCCGCCCCGCCGCCGGGTTGCTGGATGGATGAGGCGCTTTGCGCGCCACTGACGGTGATGGCAAAATCCCCCGCTGGAGATCCTGCGGCAGCGCTGTTGCGGCCGAAGAAGGCATCGTCGCCCGAAGTCCAGGCGTTGAGCGTTGTTCCTGT
>CANLKN010000181.1 GCA_947491475.1 Akkermansiaceae bacterium
CGAGATACGGCGGGTTTCCGATGATGGCGTCGGCCTTGGGCCAGTCGGTGAAGAGGGCGTCGGCGCAGAGGATGTTTTTGTCGAGGTTGTCGAGCGGGAGTGGGTTTTCGAGAACGAGGAAGCCTTCTTCGATTTCTTCGAGTTTGGCGGTTTCGCGGACTTCCTGCTCTTTGGCGAGCATGAGGGTGACTTTGGCGAGTTCGACGGCGAAGGGCTGGATGTCGATGCCGTGGAACTGGTGGATGGAGACGGCGGTTTCGAGTGGTTCGCCTTTGGAGATTTCCGAGAGGCGGAGGAGGATTTCGCGTTCGAGGCGTTTGAGTTCGCGGTAGGCGACGTAGAGGAAATTTCCGGAGCCGCAGGCGGGATCGAGCACGCGGAAAAGGCGGAGATCGCGCAGGACTTCCTTGAGTTTCCCGACCTTGTCCCAAGCGGCGGCCATTTTTTCGCGCCACGGGCGAACGATGGTGGGGCCGACGACTTTGCGGATGTCGAACTCGCTGGTGAAGTGCGCGCCGAAGGCATGGCGCTCGTCGCTGTCCATGCTGGATTGGAAGAGGGTGCCGAAGATTTCCGGTTTCACCATGTCCCACTTGCGGTCGGCGGCGGTGGCGAGCAGATCGAGTTCGGCGGGTAGGAGGTCGATGGGGTCGATATCGGCGAAGAGGCCGCCGTTGAAGTAGGGAACCTCGGTGAAACGGCCGCCGCGTGCGGGTTCCTTGGTGTTCATTTGGCGGAACAGTCCGCCGATGAGATCGTAGGAGTTTTCGCCCTTCTCGCGGCACTCGGCGATGAGGCGGGTGAGAAGTTGGCGCGGGAGCAGGTGCATGTCCTCGGAAACGAGGGTGACGAGGAGCTGGAGGATGAATCGCTGGGCGCGGGCGCGGTCCTCGCCGCGCGCGACGAGTGCGCGGAAGAGCTGCGCAAGGTCGGCGGCGGCCTCGCGGGTGACTTCGACGCGGTTGTTGTTGAAGAGCGGCTTGCGCGGCTTGGGCAGGAGGAAGGCGAGGGCCTCGGCGCGGGACGGTAGCTCGGCTAGGGTGAATTTCTCGACGGGATCGAAGAGCTGGAGGTTGAAATCGTAGATCCAGAACTCATCGAAATTGCAGAGGATGACGAAGGGCGGGCGGTGCGGGACGATGTGCGTCCAGTAGTCGAAGATCTGATCGTATTGGCGTTCGAGTTTCTTGCCACGGGACTTCATCTCGAAGAGCACGCGCTCGGGCCAGAGGAGATCGGCGAAGTTTTTGCCCTTGGCTCCGCCTTTTTTGGCAAGGCGGGTTTCGCGGGTGGCCCCGGCTTCCTTGATGCCGTCATGGCCGAGGGCGCGAAAGAGGTGGTCGAGGAAGTCGGCCGATTCTCCTTTCTCATCGCCGGTGAGGTGGGTCTGGACGTAGGTGACAAAGTCTTGGAGGGATGCTGCGAGGTCGGGCACAGGCGGATGATAGAAAGCGCGAGGGCCAGTGTGAAGGGAGAATGAGATGAATGTAGCGGCGCTCTGTGAGCGTCGATGCGGATGAGATGCGCGGAGCCTCTTCATTGGCAATTCTTTATGGCATCTCGCCCTCGGGGGTAGTCAGCGGCGGTCTCAGACGCGCCGCTTGTGCGAATGAGACGCTTGTAGCGGCGGTCTATGACCGTCGATGCTGGAGATGAGCGCAAAGCTTCTTCATTCTCTTTCCTTTCGCATCCCGGCCTCGGGGCCAGTGAGCGACGGTCTCAGACACGCCACAATTCAGGCTTCCCGTGGCGGGTGGGGTTGCCATAGCCTCCGCGCATGGAATCCGGGATTCAGGAGCGACTGGACGAGTTTATCCGGCGCAAGGGCCTGCGGCATACGGGCCAGCGCGACCTGATCATCAAGTCCGCGTTTTCCAAGGACGAGCATTTCACCGCCGAGGAGCTTTTCGACCGCGTCCGGAAATCCAGTTCGGACATTTCGCGCGCCACGGTTTACCGGACGCTGGCGCTGCTGGTGGAGGCGGACCTGCTGCGCGAAATTGATCTGGGTGACAACCAAACGACCTACGACCCCAACTTTCTCGACAAGCCCGCGCACAACCATCTCGTCTGCATCGACTGCGGGCGCGTGGTGGAGTTCGAGGACGCGCACATCGATATGCTCAACGACTGCGTGACGCGCAGGCTCGGTTTCCGGCCGGTGCGGCAGACTCTCAAGATCGAGGCCAGCTGCGAGCAGCTCCGGCTCAACGGCCGCTGCCCGAACCTGATCGCCTCCCGCCTGACCGGCAAGCGGCTGCGCAAAAAACGTTAGATGCAGGTGTGGCTCACCCCGCGTTGTGCAGCTCGGCAAAAACCATGGTGCCACCGGCGGTTTGGAGTGTGCTTACCACGACGGCATCCACGGTGTTTCCAATTTTGGCGACGGCATGGTTGACCACGATCATCGTGCCATCCGGCATGTAACCCACACCCTGGTGGTCTTCCTTGCCGGTGCGCACCAAGGCAATACGCAGCCGTTGCCCGACGGCTACAGTGGGTTTGAGGGCTTCGTCGAGTTCGTGGATGTTGAGCACGTCCAGGCCCTGCAATTTGGCCACTTTGGCGAGGTTTTCATCGGCGGTCATGAGGCGCGCGCCAAGCAGGCGGGCGGTCTCGATAAGCCGGGAGTTAAGGGTTTCGGCAGCGGCGGAAGTCCGGCCATCGTGAATGGTGATCTGGATGTCGGCGGCCTTTTGCATGGCATCGAGGCAATCGAGTCCGCGTTGGGCGCGCTGGCGGTTGCCGTTCGATTCGGAATCCGCGATGGCTTGCAGTTCATCCAGAACAAAGCGCGGGACGATCAGGCGGCCATGCAGGAATCCGGAGCGCAGGATGCCGGGCACGCGGCCGTCGATCACCGCGTCCGGATCGAGCACCACCGGCTGGCCTGACGAGGCGTCCTGGCGGAAGCGCACATACGGAATGATGAATGCGAAATCATCGCGGTTGCCGCGCAGGGAAAGCATGGCTCCGAGAAACCCCAGGCTCGCGAACAAGGTGACATCAACCGCGAGACGAAGCGCGTTGACGAGCACCTCGCTGTTTTCCTCCGACTCGAGTTGATCGCGGAAGGCGATTTCCAACAGATTGGAAATTTCCACCCGCGTGAGCAGCCAGGCGCAGAACAATCCAACGCCAAGGCCGAAGGTGGCGGTCGAGAACCCGCGCAGGGTGAAACCTTTCATCAGGGACTCCACCCAGATGAAAAGCGCCGCCACACCGAGGCCGCCGAGGATGCCGATGGACAGGGGCACCTCAAACATCGTGCCCTTGGTGCTCAGCGCGATGGCCACGCCGGCCGCCTCGCAGACGAGCAGATAGGTGAGACGCGCGACATTGACGGACGGAGGCGAGGCCATGGGAAATGA
>CANLKN010000182.1 GCA_947491475.1 Akkermansiaceae bacterium
AGAGAATGAAGCGTCCGGAGTTCATGGACGAAAATTCTGGAAAATGCCGCCGCAGAGTTCAAATCCGTCACACGCTTTTCTGTGCCTAATCCACTCATTTGAAATGCTTTCTAGAAACTTGAATTGAATTCAACCGGACACCCGTGACAAAACATATGAAAACAGCATCCATCACGGAACTCCGCGACTCGCTCAAGAAACAAGGAGTGAAGTATTGCGTCGGCGCTTATGTGGACATCCACGGCGTGCCGTAAGGCAAGTTCGTGCCCATCGACCACTTCGAGGACTTCGCCGCCGGCTCCGAGCTTTACACCGGCTACGCGCTTGACGGCCTCGGCCAGAAACCCAATGACGATGAGATCAACTCGGTGCCCGATCTCGAACGCGGCTGCGTGCTGCCATGGAACCGCGAAGTCGCCTGGTTTCCCGCCGACAACCATTTCAAGGGCAAGCCCTACGAAGTCTCCACCCGTGTCGCGCTCCAGAAACAACTCGCCGCAGCCGCAGAGATGGGGTTCGGCATGAACCTCGGCATCGAGTGCGAGTTGTATGTCGTCAAACACACGCCTGGCGGCCCGCTGGAGATTCCCAATCCCGACGACGACCTCGTTAAAGCCTGTTATGACATCAAGCGTTTCCTCGACCGCTACACCTGGCTCGACAAGGTTTCCACCGCCATCAACGAGCTCGGCTGGGACCTTTACTCGCTGGATCATGAGGACGCCAACTCGCAGTTTGAGTTCGATTTCAAATACGCCGACGCACTCACCATGTGCGACCGCTACGTGTTTTTCCGCCTGATGGCGAAACACTACGCCGCCGAGGAAGGACTGCTCGCCACTTTCATGCCCAAGCCTTTCGCCAACCGCACCGGCAGCGGCGCGCACTTCAACATGTCGCTCTACGACATACATAGTGGTTCCAATCTCTTCAAGTGCGACCACGCCGACGATCCGCGCGGACTCGGCATCAGCGGGCTCGGCTATCAGTTCATCGCCGGGGTTTTGAAACACGGCCCCGCGCTCTGCGCCGCCTTCGCGCCGACGGTCAATTCCTACAAGCGGCTGGTGCGCAGGGGCCTGATGTCGTATTTCTCATGGGCTCCGGTTTTCAACTCTTACGGCCGCAACAACCGCACCAACTCGGTGCGCGTTCCGATGGCCGGCGGCCGCTGCGAAAGCCGCAATGCCGACGCCGCCTGCAATCCCTACCTCGCCGCCACCCTCGTGCTCGCCGCCGGCCTCGAAGGCATCCGCGAAAACCTCGACCCCGGCCACGCCCAGGAAGACAATCTCTACGAACTCACCCACGACGAGTTCGTCGCCCGCGGCATCTGCGAACTGCCGCGCACACTCATCGAGGCCGTCCACGCATTCGAAGCCGACCCCTTCGTGGAAAAGACCCTCGGCAAGGAACTGCGAGATGAGTTCATCCACTACAAGTCCGAGGAGTGGCGCCAATATCACCAGCGCGTCAGCCAGTGGGAAATCGATCAGTATGCGCGCTTGTTCTAATCCGCAATGAAACCAGTCCTGTTAGAAAACCTGCCATGGCCTGAAATCGCCGGGCTGCGCGAAAAGCACGGTGCCTTGCTGATATTGCCGCTCGGTGCCACCGAGCAGCACGGCCCGCACCTGCCGGTGGCGATGGACACCCTGCTCGCCGAGGCGCTGTGCCATGCGGCGTCCGCCCGCACCGGCGTGCCGGTGCTGCCAGCGCTGCGCTACACCGCCTCTCAGGGTCACACCACGAAATGGCCGGGCACCTTCTCGCTGCGCCACGAAACCCTCATCTCCACCCTGCGCGACATCGCCGCATGGACGGTGGCCGGCGGTTGGAAACGCTTGCTGCTCGTCAACTCCCACTTCGGCAACGACGCCCCGGCCCGGGTCGCGGTGGATCAACTACGCCTATCGTATTTGGGCAGGCTCCAAGTGGGCTTGCTGCATGCCTTCCAACTCACCGACGTCATCCGGGCCGAATACACTGCGGACGCCGCTGATCTCCATGCAAACCAGGCGGAAACCGCGCTCATGCTCCACCTCCACCCGGAACTCGTCCGCATGGATCAACTCGCCATTTCCGATGATCCCGACCGCACCGCCGGCACGGTATTTTCCCATCCGGTCGCGCAAACCAGCCTCAACGGAGTGACCGGTCATCCCTCGCGTGCCACGGCGGAGCAGGGAAAGCAGCTATTCGCCCGCATGACCGAGGCACTCGTGGAAAAAATCCGCGTGGCGATCACCGAGGAGCCGCCACTGCCACCGGAACACTGGAACGATTTGCCCGGAGTCCCACATGTCTGAGGAAATCCACACCGGCGGCTGCCTCTGCGGCGCGTTGCGCTACGTAATCCGTGCACGCTTCCTGCAAAGCACGCTCTGCCATTGCGATGACTGCCGCAGAGCAAGCGGCGCACCGTTTGTCGCATGGTCGTTCTTTCCCGCAGGTTCTCTCGTGTGGACAAAAGGCTTACCAAAGATGCTGTTTCATGCGAACCGCGAGCGCAGCATCTGCGGCGATTGCGGCAGCCCGCTGACTTTTTACGATCCGTCGATACCGCAGCTTTTCGAAGCGAACACCAACACTCTCGACGACCCGGCGCGCTACCCTCCTGTGGATCAATGCTGGATATGCGACGAATTGCCATGGGCCGCTACATGCCACGATCTGCCGCGATTCGAGCAAGCCGCACCGCTGCCTGGCCAACCATGAGCACCAACGCACCGCCATCGGCGACTCGCGCATCGTTTAGGTCACCGACACCCATGTCACCTTCCGCTACAAGGACCGCGCCAAGGGCGACGCCCCGCACGTCGAGACCCTGACAGGTGCTCAGGGTCAACCCGGGCCGCGCGCCACCCGTGAAACCATCCGGCACATGATCTGGCGCACATCCACCACCCGGGCGACCGGCTTTTTCCGATTCTACGGACAAGGTCACGGCGCATCATGCCCATGTGTCATGGAAACGATGCCATCTGTCGCGATATGTCGCCAAAAAAACCGCTTCAAGCCATACGCCGCAGGCAAATCCACGCGTTTTCACACCGGACCAAGCTATCAAATCGTCTTCCAG